>NZ_LS483388.1:77500-417500 GCF_900475415.1 Streptococcus porcinus | reverse complement strand
CCTCACTGCTTAGACGTGCTCTTCCATTCGCACGCTTTAGTTAGCCTTCTGCGTCCCTCCATCACTATACATACTAGTACAGGAATATCAACCTGTTGCCCATCGAATACACCTTTCGGTCTCTCCTTAGGTCCCGACTAACCCAGGGCGGACGAGCCTTCCCCTGGAAACCTTAGTCTTACGGTGGACAGGATTCTCACCTGTCTTGCGCTACTCATACCGGCATTCTCACTTCTATGCGTTCCAGCACTCCTCACGGTATACCTTCTTCACACATAGAACGCTCTCCTACCATTACTATTACTAGTAATCCACAGCTTCGGTAAATTGTTTTAGCCCCGGTACATTTTCGGCGCAGGGTCACTCGACTAGTGAGCTATTACGCACTCTTTGAATGAATAGCTGCTTCTAAGCTAACATCCTAGTTGTCTGTGCAACCCCACATCCTTTTCCACTTAACAATTATTTTGGGACCTTAGCTGGTGGTCTGGGCTGTTTCCCTTTCGACTACGGATCTTAGCACTCGCAGTCTGACTGCCGATTATATCTACTTGGCATTCGGAGTTTATCTGAGATTGGTAATCCGGGATGGACCCCTCACCCAAACAGTGCTCTACCTCCAAGAGACTTAACATCGACGCTAGCCCTAAAGCTATTTCGGAGAGAACCAGCTATCTCCAAGTTCGTTTGGAATTTCTCCGCTACCCACAAGTCATCCAAGCACTTTTCAACGTGCCCTGGTTCGGTCCTCCAGTGCGTTTTACCGCACCTTCAACCTGCTCATGGGTAGGTCACATGGTTTCGGGTCTACATCATGATACTATTTCGCCCTCTTAAGACTCGGTTTCCCTACGGCTCCGTCTCTTCAACTTAACCTCGCATCATAACGTAACTCGCCGGTTCATTCTACAAAAGGCACGCTCTCACCCATTAACGGGCTCGAACTTGTTGTAGGCACACGGTTTCAGGTTCTATTTCACTCCCCTCCCGGGGTGCTTTTCACCTTTCCCTCACGGTACTGGTTCACTATCGGTCACTAGAGAGTATTTAGGGTTGGGAGATGGTCCTCCCAGATTCCGACGAGATTTCGCGTGTCTCGCCGTACTCAGGATACTGCTAGGGCTCAATTCAATTTTAAATACGAGGCTATTACTCTCTTTGGCTTACCTTCCCAGGTAATTCTTCTATTAAATTAAAGTCCCACGTCGCAGTCCTACAACCCCGAGGAGTAAACTCCTCGGTTTGCCCTCCTGCCGTTTCGCTCGCCGCTACTAAGGCAATCGCGTTTGCTTTCTCTTCCTGCAGCTACTTAGATGTTTCAGTTCACTGCGTCTTCCTTCTCATGACCTTTATAGTCATGGATACTAACCATTAGTTAGTGGGTTCCCCCATTCGGACATCTCTGGATCAGCGCTTACTTACAGCTCCCCAAAGCATTTCGTCGTTAGTCACGTCCTTCTTCGGCTTCTAGTGCCAAGGCATCCACCGTGCGCCCTTATTAACTTAACCTTATTCCAGTCTTTCGACCTTCTTATTTTTTTTAATATGTTCGCGTTTATCTTTTTTTCGGTTTATTTCTTGTTACTTTTCTACAATCATTTTAATGATCGTGGAATTTGATATAGTTATTCAATTTTCAATGGACTATGTTTAGGATACAAAGCAACGCTCGCTTTAGCGAAACTTCTGTAGAAAATTAGGATTCTGACACAGTGTGCTTGCACACAAGGAAGATTATCTATTTTCCTAGGAAGTTAGTTGCGTGTTCAACTTCACTTATTATTAAGTTTAGGTGGACTTATATCCTATGGAGCCTAGCGGGATCGAACCGCTGACCTCCTGCGTGCAAAGCAGGCGCTCTCCCAGCTGAGCTAAGGCCCCGACTAATAAACTGGTTGTTACATTATTAGTGGTGGTACTATTCTATTACGTGAAGCTTAATTGTATTCAAACTAAAATCTTTTTCATACAGATTTCTTAACGTTCTCATAACTTAAATAAGACCTCTCAAAACTAAATAAGACAAGACCAAACGTCTTCCATTTCCTTAGAAAGGAGGTGATCCAGCCGCACCTTCCGATACGGCTACCTTGTTACGACTTCACCCCAATCATCTATCCCACCTTAGGCGGCTGGCTCCTAAATGGTTACCTCACCGACTTCGGGTGTTACAAACTCTCGTGGTGTGACGGGCGGTGTGTACAAGGCCCGGGAACGTATTCACCGCGGCGTGCTGATCCGCGATTACTAGCGATTCCGACTTCATGTAGGCGAGTTGCAGCCTACAATCCGAACTGAGATTGGCTTTAAGAGATTAGCTTGCCGTCACCGGCTTGCGACTCGTTGTACCAACCATTGTAGCACGTGTGTAGCCCAGGTCATAAGGGGCATGATGATTTGACGTCATCCCCACCTTCCTCCGGTTTATTACCGGCAGTCTCGCTAGAGTGCCCAACTTAATGATGGCAACTAACAATAGGGGTTGCGCTCGTTGCGGGACTTAACCCAACATCTCACGACACGAGCTGACGACAACCATGCACCACCTGTCACTTCTGCTCCGAAGAGAAAGCCTATCTCTAGGCCGGTCAGAAGGATGTCAAGACCTGGTAAGGTTCTTCGCGTTGCTTCGAATTAAACCACATGCTCCACCGCTTGTGCGGGCCCCCGTCAATTCCTTTGAGTTTCAACCTTGCGGTCGTACTCCCCAGGCGGAGTGCTTAATGCGTTAGCTCCGGCACTAAGCCCCGGAAAGGGCCTAACACCTAGCACTCATCGTTTACGGCGTGGACTACCAGGGTATCTAATCCTGTTTGCTCCCCACGCTTTCGAGCCTCAGCGTCAGTTACAGACCAGAGAGCCGCTTTCGCCACCGGTGTTCCTCCATATATCTACGCATTTCACCGCTACACATGGAATTCCACTCTCCCCTTCTGCACTCAAGTTTGACAGTTTCCAAAGCGAACTATGGTTAAGCCACAGCCTTTAACTTCAGACTTATCAAACCGCCTGCGCTCGCTTTACGCCCAATAAATCCGGACAACGCTCGGGACCTACGTATTACCGCGGCTGCTGGCACGTAGTTAGCCGTCCCTTTCTGGTTAGTTACCGTCACGTAATGGATTTTCCACTCCCATTACCGTTCTTCTCTAACAACAGAGCTTTACGATCCGAAAACCTTCTTCACTCACGCGGCGTTGCTCGGTCAGGGTTCCCCCCATTGCCGAAGATTCCCTACTGCTGCCTCCCGTAGGAGTCTGGGCCGTGTCTCAGTCCCAGTGTGGCCGATCACCCTCTCAGGTCGGCTATGTATCGTCGCCTTGGTGAGCCTTTACCTCACCAACTAGCTAATACAACGCAGGTCCATCTCATAGTGGAGCAGTTGCCCCTTTTAAGTAGATGACATGGGTCTTCTACTTTCATGCGGTATTAGCTATCGTTTCCAATAGTTATCCCCCGCTATAAGGTAGGTTACCTACGCGTTACTCACCCGTTCGCAACTCATTAGACTGGTGCAAGCACCTGTCCTCTGCGTTCTACTTGCATGTATTAGGCACGCCGCCAGCGTTCGTCCTGAGCCAGGATCAAACTCTCATTTTAGTTTGAACTTTCTCGTTCTTTCTGTCGCTGACAGATTTATTGCTTTTGCTTGACGGGTAATATGTCTTGCATATCACCCTCACGTTTGGTTTTTCTTGTCTTATTCAGTTCTCAAAGGTCTTGCATCTCTTACGAGACAACTATTTTATTCTATCAGCTATCTTCTGCTTTGTCAATAACTTTTTTCAGTTTATTTTCAATTGTTCTTTTACATCATTTTTTAACATTCTTATCTTCATTTCCCTTAGCCGGAGATAAAAAAATAAGAAGGTAGGACCTTCTTATAGTTCTTTTTGATATTTAGCAACTTCAGCTTTGTTAGCCCATACAAAATGTCCTGGTTTTATTTCTACCATCTCAGGTTTATCAACTGAATAGTCGTGCTGGTCTACTGAGTAGACAATTAATTTTTTCTTCCTTTCCAGTATTGGGTCTGGAATTGGCACTGCTGATAGAAGTGACTTGGTATAAGGATGAACTGGATTTATGAAGAGTTCTTCTGTCTCAGCAACTTCAACGATAATCCCCTTATGAATGACTGCTATTCGGTCTGATATAAAACGTACAACTGATAAATCATGCGCAATAAAGAGATAAGTTAATCCTTTTTCTTTTTGCATTCTTTTTAAAAGGTTTAGGACTTGGGCACGAACAGAGACATCAAGGGCTGATATAGGTTCATCTGCAATAACAAACTCTGGATCCATCACCAAAGCACGTGCAATCCCAATCCTCTGGCGTTGTCCACCAGAAAATTCATGGGGATAACGTGTGAGGTGTTCTGATAACAGACCTACCTCTGACATCATATTTTTGATCTTTTCTTGTCGTTCTTCTTCAGTTTTAAAGAGGTTAAAATTATAAAGACCTTCTGAAATGATATAATCAACTGTTGCCCGCTCATTTAAACTGGCAGCTGGATCTTGGAAAATCATCTGAATTTTACGGATTAATTCATTCGCTTCAGACTTTGACTTTTTACCATTTATCACTTTTCCGTCGTAAAGAATTTCCCCTTTACTTGTATCATTCAAACCAATGATAGCACGTCCAATTGTGGTCTTGCCAGATCCCGACTCTCCAACGAGAGAGAAGGTCTCTCCTTTGTTAATGAAGAAGTTAGCATTTTGAACGGCTACAAATTTTTTCTTTCCTTCACCGAAGGAAATTTCTAAGTCTTTGACTTCAACTAATTTCTCAGACATTTCCTTCCTCCCGATAGATTTGTTTCTTTGAAATTTTTTCATGAATATCTTGAATTACCTCTGGTTTTTGAACTTTTGGTGCATCAGGATGGAGTAACCACGTTTTGGCCCAATGAGTTCCACTAACTTCGAACCTAGGGCAAGCCTCTTCAAAATCAATTTTCATAGCATAACGCGAACGAGGTGCAAACGCATCCCCAACAATTGGCTTGTACAGTGACGGAGGTGTGCCTGGAATAGAGAATAAAGCTCCCTTATCGTCGGCTAATTGCGGTAAACTTGAGAGAAGGCTCCAAGTATATGGATGTCGCGGATCGTAGAAGATATCTTCTACAGTTCCATACTCAATGATTTCTCCTGCATACATGACCGCAACGTTCGTCGCAATACTTGCTACTACACCAAGATCGTGAGTGATAAAAATAATGGTGAATTGATATTCTTTCTGAAGTGATTTTAGCAATTCAATAATTTGAGCTTGAATAGTAACATCTAAAGCTGTAGTTGGTTCATCACAAATTAGAATATCTGGACGACAGGCTAAAGCAATCGCTATAACAATCCGTTGTCTCATCCCTCCAGAATACTGAAATGGGTATTCTCCAAAACGTTTAGCAGGATCTGGAATTCCGACCTTAGTCATGTAATCAATCGCCATTTTTTTAGCTTCAGAACGAGATTTTTTCTGGTGCTTGATAATCACTTCAGTGATTTGACTTCCAATTGTTTGAATCGGATCAAGGCTGGTCATAGGATCTTGGAAAATTGTTGCTATTTTTGCTCCTCGAATACCCTCCCAGTCTTTATGATTCCTGAGCTTCGTTAACTCTTGACCTCGATAATCAATTGTTCCAGAGGCTACTCTACCGTTTGATTCCAACATGCCAGTAAATGTTTTAGTTAAAACTGACTTTCCACTTCCAGATTCTCCAACGACTGCTAAAACATCTCCTTCATAAAGATCAATTGAGATATCACGAATAGCAGTTAAAATACGATCACGAACATCAAACTCAACAACGACATTTTTTGCACTTAATATTATTTCTTTCTTTTCTTCCATAACAACTCCTATCTATGCGTTCTTGGATCACTAGCGTCAGCTAAGTTTTGTCCTACAATATAAAGAGGTAGCGACACTAAAATAAGAGTGGTTAAAGGAATCCAGAATAAATAAGCATTTGTTGTCAAGTTTGAGGAGTAGTTAGAAATTAAACGCCCAAGGCTTGGTTCTGAAAGTGGTAATCCTAAACCAAAGAAGGATAGGAATGCTTCAGAAGAAATATAGGCTGGAAGTAATAAAGATACCATTGATACAATAACAGAAACCAATTGTGGCAATAAGTTCTTAGTTGCAATTTTATGTATTGGTGTGCCTAACGTTTGACTGGCTAAATTATATTCTAAATCACGATAACGAAGCACTTGAACCCTCACAGAATAGGCAATACCAATCCAGCCTGTTACACAAAAGGCAAATATCAAATTCCAAAATCCTGCTCCAATAGAGTAGGTTAAAACGATAATAATTAACATTTGTGGCAAGTTCGAAATAACATTATAGACTTCAATCATAACTTTATCAACAGCTTTAGAAACACCCCATAAAGCACCGACTACCACACCTAAAAGCATATTAATCATTGTTGCAATAACAGAAATTAAAATAGAATTCCTTGCACCATACCAAACGCCATCAAATAATGACTGTCCATTTTTATCAGTACCAAACCAATACTCAGCGCCTGGTGAAATATAACGTTTTGAAAAATCATTAATATTACTTACATCGCCAAAATCATAATTTGCAAACATAGGATAGATAAAGCTCATTAAAATAATTGCAATTAATATAATCAACATCAATACAGTTGATTTACGTGAAAAGAACTGACGAAAAACAGATTTCCAGTATGAGTAAGCTGGGGCATCAATGACTTCTGATGCATAACTGTCGAGTTCAACAAACTCAAATTTACTTTTGTCAATGGTTGCCATTACTTCCCTCCTTTACTAGATAATTTGATACGTGGGTCAAGAATTGTCATTAAGATGTCACCAGCTAATAGGGCTAAAATAGAAAGAACTGCGAATATAAAGACAAGCCCAACAACCATTGTATTATTAGCTGCCTTAATAGCATCAATCAGCATCTTACCCATTCCCGGAAAGGCAAAGACAGTCTCAGTCAAAGTAGCACCCGCAATAGTAGCTACTACTGCTTGTGGGATTCCATTAACAATAGGAACCATTGCTTGTTTAAATAAGTGATTTTTAGATATTTCAGCTTCAGTCAGTCCTTTAGCGCGAGCAAAGCGAACAAAATCACTACCTTGCAAGTCGACTAAGTATCGACGGAACCAGACTACATTTCCAGGCGTTCCAAGAATTCCCAAAATAAGAGCCGGTAAGACATAGGACTTAGGATCACTCGCCCCTAGCAATGGAAAAGTATCTGGAAGGCCTACCATTGAGCCCAAAAAACGAACAATGTAAATCAATGCGATACTCGGAAGTGCCAACATAAAAGTTGTAGCCCCCGTAGAGAAACGATCAAATATCCCATCTTTATAATAAGCCATCAACATCCCAATTGGAAGGCCAAAGATATAGGATAGTAAAACACCAATCATTCCGATAATGAAAGAATTAGCTATCATTGACGGCTCTGCATGATTGTTCTCAGTTGCAGTGTATGGGTCATCTTTTCCAAAGTTCATTCGATCTCTAGCATCTGCCTTACTAGGTGATTTATAGGTACGAGAATAAATATTTATCGGTGAAAACTTCTTAGTCCCATTTGGGAACGTTACTTCTTTAGATAGTGTACGCCCTTGTTCTTGTGTGATAACTTGAATAACAGGGATATTAGCATAAGTCGGGTAAGAAGTCCCTAAATTAAAACCAATAAAGTTCTGGTGAACAAAAGGAAACTGCCCATTGAAGTATAACATGTACTTGTGTTTTGTTCCTGAACCAACCAAAGCTGGACCTACTGCAGGATCTATTTCTGGACGAATATAACGAGCTAAATTTGGATTCTTTTTGTCTTGAATTACCCATGGATGGTCAATCACTATTAACCGGCTGAAAAAATTCCAAACCCGTTCATAAATTGGTATGTTACGGACTGCATAGAATTTTTTACTTTCTTCAAATCGTTTCAATTTCCAACCATTTCCGATGGATTTGATATATTTTTGATATATTTTTTGATTAGCCTTTGATGGCTCGACGCTAACAGATTTATCTATTTTCTCAGCGTTAGCTTCTAATTCTTTACTATTATAATAGGAAATATAGCCCATACGCTCGAAAATCGTATTTCGATAATTTTCTTTTTTATCTGGTGTTGTCACCATCTTGTTATAATTAGGATCTTGTTTAAAAATCAAATTTGTTGGAACAAGTGTAAAAACAATAACGTAAGTCAGTGTAGTTACCAACAAGATTGATATTAAAGACCTCAAGATGCGCTCAATAATATACTTTTTCATTCTATTCCTCATAATAAGTTCAAAAGAACTTCCTCACTCGAAGAGAAAGTTCTTAGGTTGAACAAACTTTTATTTTTCCATATGCTTTTCTAGAGATTCAGCATATTTTTTATTAGATTTTTCTTTATCTTTTTTCCATTTTTTCAAAGCTTGGCTATAGTCTTTTGATGTTACAGGTTTATCTTGAAGTTTTATGTATTTATAAAATGTACTTACATCAGATTTATTACCAGACCATCCAAAGGCTCCTGTAAATGGTACCACTTTAGTAACAGAGGGAGTTCCACCTAGTGAGTAGGTTGGAATATAAACTGCTGAATCTGTTAAAGCAGCTTGCGCTTTGGCATATTTTTTAAATCGCTCATCCTGATTATCTATAATTTTACCAGCTTCATTGTCTAAGTTTGAAAACTCTTCCAAACCAGCTTCATTAGCAATAGCCACGTCTTTTACTGGATTAATACCAATGAATTTTGTTTGAGCAGCCGCCATTGTTGGATTGAAGATATCTAAGTAAGAAGAAGGATCAGCATAGTCTGGGCTCCAACCTGAGGCAGTTGAGAGATCCCAGTCTTGTTGATTGGTTGTTTCAGCCAAATATGTGATGTTGTTATATGTGTCTGAATTAAGTTCAATAATATCAACAACCACATTTTCTTTTCCTAGTGATTTTTCAATAGATTGTTTCATAGATTGAGCTTGTTGCATTAAGCCGGATGCAGTCTGGTCTTGAGGCATGTCAAGGTGAATCGGGAATTGTACCCCTTGAGCTTCTAAAGCTTTTTTGGCCTTATCCATTTGCATTTTAGCTTTCTCTGGATTATAGAGACCATCTTGGGCATCAGCAAGATTGACATCTTTCCATTGATCTCCGTAAGTAGCTAGCTCTTTTTCTACCGTTTTTCCAAAATCTTGACCGTCAATTTGAACAAATGCAGGCGGAACTAAAGTATTACGAAGCGATTTACCAGCTGCCTCTTCACCTGCAGTCTGAGCTGTATATGATTTTCTATTGAAACCAAATGTCAAGGCTTGACGGAAATCTTTATTTAAAACAGCCTTACGGGTATCCTCTTTTTGTTTATCACTTGTTTTCTTAGTATGCTCATAAGCTGTACGATTCAGATTGAATGTAGCATAATAAGTGTTTGATTTTTGCGGTGCATAAATGATATTGTCACCATAATTTTTCTTAACTTTTGAGTAAGAAGGTGTTGTAGGGAAAAGACGCGCTGCAGAATAAGCACCTTTGTCAAAATTCCTAAATAGTGACTCTTGATCTTGACCATCATAGTAAGTTAACTGTACACCATCAACATGGACATCTTCTTTATCCCAATAATTTTCATTTTTGACAAATTCAATAGATGACTTGCTCGTTAAAGATGAAATCAGGAATGGTCCATTGTATAAGATGGAAGATGAATCTGATGCTTTACCAAAATCCTTACCTTTAGATTTTAAAAAGTCAGCATTTACAGGTGAAAGGATTCCATATGTTAATTTTGAATTCCAAAAACTTTCTGGTTTATTAAGGGTGTATTGAAGGGTATTTTTATCAACAGCTTTTACGCCTACAGTTGAGAAGTCCTTGGTTTTTCCTTCGACATAATCACTCAGACCTTTTATAGAATCTTGTACAAGATAAAGAGCATCTGATCCCTTATCAGCAGCATGCTTCAAACCAGTTACAAAATCATCTGCTGTCACATTTGCGTACTCTTCACCATCAGCAGTGTACCATTTTGAATCCTTACGAATTTTATAGGTATATGTTAAGCCGTCTTTAGATACTGTCCAGCTTTTAGCAACTGAGGGAACTAGATTTCCCATGTTATCATATTCCATTAAGCCGTCAATACTATTTTGGATTATATCACTTGTTGTTGAACGTCCTGAAATCAAATAATCCAAAGTATCTGGATCTGTTGTATAAACATAACTGTAAGTTTTTGACTTACTGTCTTTGCTTGATCCATTGCTACAAGCCGCTAGGACAGAGACTGATAAAATCGCCACCCCAACAGCAGCTAACCACTTGCCATTTTTCATAAGATTCACTCCTAATTTTTTCTCCAATCTTGGTCAAAAGATTGTGCTAATTAAAAACATTATATCATAATTTTTTCGCTATCAAAATATTTCCTGCAAAATTATCTGACTATTTCAAATCGTTTTTATCATCTTACGAGGGTAAGTCAGAAGAAAACCTTCCATTCGGGGGTTTTAAGAATTATGTCAACCTTCTAAAATTTTAATGAAACCCCTGTCATTTCTCATACTAATGCTTCAGTAATTCCTTGAAATAACTTAAAAGAACTGAATTTTATGGTATAATCAAAAAGGAAATCCTCCCCTATAAGGAAAATTGTTTATTATGAAAAAACTAGTACTTTTGATCCTACCTCTTCTTTTTTATTTTTTACCCAAAGTCACTCTGGCTGAAGCTTACAAGCTACCAGCCAGAAGCGGTATTGCCTTTGAAGTATCTACTGGTAAAATTCTCTATGAGAAGGACGCCAAGAAAAAACTTCCTATCGCTTCTTTGAGTAAAGTCCTGACTACTTATCTTGTCTATAAAGAGGTTCAATCTGGAAATCTGAGCTGGGACACGCCTGTTAAAATTTCCAACTATCCTTATGAACTAACTGCTAATTATTCTATCAGTAATGTCCCATTAGATGCTCGCCAGTACACAGTCGAAGAGTTACTAACAGCTATGCTGGTAACAAATGCAAATAGCCCTGCTATTGCTTTAGCTGAAAAAATATCGGGGACAGAACCTTTATTTGTCGATAAAATGCAGAAGCAATTACGAGATTGGAAAATCCATAAGGCTAATCTAGTTAATGCTAGTGGTTTATCTAATGAGCAACTAGGAAATCATATCTATCCTAACTCTCAAAAAGATGCTGAAAATAAAATGAGTGCTCTTGATTTAGCAATCGTTACTAGACACCTTCTTCAAGACTTTCCTCAGGTCTTAGAACTCACCAAAAAACCTGCTGCAACTTTCAGAGGCGATCGTATATTCTCCTATAATTTTTTACTAGAAGGTATGCCCAATCATCGGATTGGTGCTAACGGATTATTCGTCGCTTTTTCAGAAAATAATGGAGCATCTCTAATTACAAGTTCTATAGAAAACAAGATGTCAGTTGTTTCTATCATTTTAAATACTGAGGAAGTCAAGGACAACAAATTGGCACATTTCACTACTGCTAATACTCTTTTGGATAATATTGCACAAAAATATGAGCCAGTGACTCTTCTCAGAAAAGGTCAAATTCTGAAAAATAAAACTTTACCTGTAATAGATAGCCCCATAAAACAAGTTTCTCTAACTTCGGATAAAACCTTAACTGTCATTCAAAAACGAGGAACAACTACGAATACCGACCTAGTTATTAGCCCGCTTCAAAAAGAATGTCGTGCACCAATTAAACAAAAGCAAAAACTTGCTACTGCAAGTTTTAAGGATTCTGATAGGATTGGGATAGGTTATCTAGGTGATACTCCTCAAGTCTTTTTAAGAGCTCAACAGCGAGTTCCTAGAAGTTTCTTCTTAAAAGTTTGGTGGAATCATCTGGTTACTTATGTCAATGAAAACTTATAATGGTCTCTTTTTGACCTTTGCTCAGGAGATTGTTAGAATAATAATTATGAAAAAACCAATCTATTTAATACTAATCTGCATCTTCATTTTATCTCCTTTAAGTCACCCTGTTTTCGCAGATCAGGCATTAAACCTCAGAGCAAAAGAAGCTATTGCTGTCGAGTATAGTACCGGTAAGATTCTTTATCAAAAAAATAGTGATCGTAAAGTTCCGATTGCTTCACTCACAAAGATTATGACCATCTATTTGACCCTGAAAGAAATTAATTCTGGCAGGTTAAAATGGAATGACTCAGTTGAAATGTCTAAATATGCAACTGCCTTAGCTAACAACCCTGATATCAGTAATCCTCCTCTCTATAAAAATTCTTACTCTGTTAAGGAACTTGTTGACTCCAGCATGGTTGTCAGCTCAAACAGCTCTGCTATTGCTTTAGCTGAAAAAATCGCCGGTTCTGAAGCGAAGTTTGTTGATAAAATGAAAAATCAATTGGAAACATGGGGTATCACCGATTATCAATTAGTTAATGCTTCAGGTTTAAATAATAGTATGCTAAATGGCCATATCTATCCTGGTTCAAGTAAAAAATCTGAGAATAAATTAAGCGCTAAGAGTATCGCTATTGTATCGCGACATTTAATCAAGGACTACCCAGAAATTCTAACCATTTCTTCTCAGAATCAGCTATACTGGGGTAATGATATCCTGACCAACTCCAATCATCTCTTACCTGGTAACATCATGGGTAGGAAGGGTGTAGATGGCTTAAAAACAGGTACTACTACCAAAGCGGGGCAAACTTATATCGGAACTGCTGTTCAAGATAAGATGCGCGTCATAGTTGTTATTCTAAATGCAACCGACGCTTCAAAAGATAGTAACGCACGCTTTGTTGAAGCTAATAAATTATTTGATTATAGTTTCCAACATTATCAAAAAGCAACAATTCCTAAAGGAAAACCATTCTCAACAAAATTAGCTATTTCTAATGCCAAGCAAAAAACGATTGCTTTCAAAAGTAAATATGATTTTACAGTCATTCAACCAGTTAATGATCAGACTATCCATTATAAAATTGTTCCAAATAAGCAACACACTGTAGCCCCTATTACAAAAGATGAACAACTTGGTAAGATTATCTTCCGTGATAAATCAAGCTATTTAGGGGAAAAACCTAGCACACCAATATTCGCCACAAAATCTGTAAAAGCTCTGAGCATTTGGGAAAAATTCAATTCCTTTTTTACTCATTCAAATTAAAAATTAAATAATATTATTAAAAAGCACTTTGTTTTGTATTAGCTTAATGGTATAATAAGCTTATCATTTTTACAAGGAGCTTTTTGTGTTAAAAAAATATGTATTTTCTGTATTTCTGATTTTTACTTTTTTTGTATCACATCTCGTACAAGCTGATGAGCACAATGATATTTTGAACATTACGCGAGAAGCCGGGTATCAAGTTAATCCCATTAATAAACCTAAATCTTCTATCGTTGTTGATGCATCAAACGGAGATATTCTTTGGCAAGATAACGCTTTAACTGTGCGTGATCCCGCAAGTATGTCAAAAGTGTTTACACTTTACCTACTTTTTGAAGATTTGGCTAAAGGTAAATTAACACTTGATACTAAGATTACAGCTTCTGACACCGATCAAGCTATCAGTGAAATCTATGAGATTAGTAATAATAAAATTGTTGCTGGGGTTGAATACCCTATTAGAGATTTAATCACAATGATTGCAGTACCTTCTTCTAATGCAGCTACTGTTATGGTTGCTAACTACCTTTCCCAAAATGATGCTTCTGCATATCTAGATCGTATAAATAGCACCGCTAAAAGACTAGGTATGTTAGATACTCATTTTAGTAATGCTGGCGGTGCTGTTGCTGAGGCTTTCAACGGTTATTATAATCCTAAAAATTATGATAAAAGTGCCCCAAATCTAACCAGCGCCCATGATTTAGCTATTTTAGTCTACCATTTCCTTAAAAAATACCCAGATATCTTAAACTATACCAACACGTCTACCGTCAAAACAATGATTGGAACCCCCTACGAGGAAACATTCCATAGTTACAATTATTCATTGCCGGGTGACAAATATGGGATAAAAGGTGTCGATGGTTTAAAAACAGGATCAAGTCCAAGCGCAGCTTTTAATGCAATGGTCACTGCTAAAAGAGGGAAAGCTAGAGTAATTACAATCGTCATGGGGGTGGGTGATTGGTCTGATCAGGATGGAGAATTTTACAGACATCCTTTTGCTAATGCTCTAACTGAACATGGTTTCAAAATACTAAAAAATGGCAAAACTCAGAAACTAGATAACCTTTTTCCGAAAAATCACAAGCATACTAAGGGAAGTTCATACCCTTATAAAAAACATACAAAACATAAAAAAAATAAAAAAGTTGCTACTCTTATTGATCAATTTGAATCATTTGTTGATCACCATCACAGCATTTTATTCATTTGCTTAGGACTCTTTATCTTTATTGTTATATTGCTTGCTGTCATTGCGATTGTATGATGTGGAATACTAGTATCAAAAAGTCAATGCTGACTTAGAAATGCGCAAAAAGACCAAAAGACTGAATTCAGTCCTTTGGTCTTTTTTGTTGATCCATCTTAGCCTTACTAAGGGTTATTCTTGTTCTTTAGAGTTTCTTTTGACAAGTCCCATTGCCACAAGTATCGCTAAAGCTGCTGATCCATACAAACCTGTGCTTGCTTCTGTACCTGTATACGGAAGTACTTCGTTAGTTGTACTTGATTTTGGAGCGGCTGACGCTGATTGACTTGTAGTTGTTGATTGTGATTCCAAATGACTTGTAGTTTCAGAATTAGGTGATTGAGGTAATTCTGGTGTTTTCTCTTTGACAAATCCACTATCAATTGTTGGGTTGTCATTTCCTGCAACAGTTACCTGAACAACTTGACCATCTGAATCTTTCGTATCATCACCTGTATTAGCTGTCGTTGGTGTATAGCCTTTTGGTGTTTCAAAGGTCACTGTGTAATCCCCATCTGTTAGTTCTGTGAACTCATAGTGGCCATTACTATCTGTGGTAGTCGTTTGGGTTGACCCATTTGGATTGGTCAATGTGACGGTAACTCCTGAAATTCCTGGCTCACCTGGATCTTGAGTGCCATTATGGTTAGTATCTTCCCAAACTGTATCCCCAATCGTATGTGTCTCTTTAACAAATCCACTATCAATTGTTGGGTTATCATTTCCTGCAACAGTTACCTGAACAACTTGACCATCTGAATCTTTCGTATCATCACCTGTATTAGCTGTCGTTGGTGTATAGCCTTTTGGTGTTTCAAAGGTCACTGTGTAATCCCCATCTGTTAGTTCTGTGAACTCATAGTGGCCATTACTATCTGTGGTAGTCGTTTGGGTTGACCCATTTGGATTGGTCAATGTGACGGTAACTCCTGAAATTCCTGGCTCACCTGGATCTTGAGTACCATTATGGTTAGTATCTTCCCAAACTGTATCCCCAATCGTATGTGTCTCTTTAACAAATCCACTATCAATTGTTGGGTTATCATTTCCTGCAACAGTTACCTGAACAACTTGACCATCTGAATCTTTCGTATCATCACCTGTATTAGCTGTCGTTGGTGTATAGCCTTTTGGTGTTTCAAAGGTCACTGTGTAATCCCCATCTGTTAGTTCTGTGAACTCATAGTGGCCATTACTATCTGTGGTAGTCGTTTGGGTTGACCCATTTGGATTGGTCAATGTGACGGTAACTCCTGAAATTCCTGGCTCACCTGGATCTTGAGTACCATTATGGTTAGTATCTTCCCAAACTGTATCCCCAATCGTATGTGTCTCTTTGACAAATCCACTATCAATTGTTGGGTTATCACTTCCTGCAACAGTTACCTGAACAACTTGACCATCTGAATCTTTCGTATCATCACCTGTATTAGCTGTCGTTGGTGTATAGCCTTTTGGTGTTTCAAAGGTTACTGTGTAATCCCCATCTGTTAGCTCTGTGAACTCATAGTGCCCATTACTATCTGTGGTAGTCGTTTGAGTTGTCCCATTTGGATTGGTCAATGTGACGGTAACTCCTGAAATTCCTAGCTCACCTGGATCTTGAGTACCATTATGGTTAGTATCTTCCCAAACTGTATCCCCAATCATATGCACTTTATCCACTTCTGATCCAGTATTAGAAGATGATTGGCTTACAGAAGTACTTAAACTTTCCGACGTTGAGTTACTTACTGAACCCGATAAACTTGTTGATGTTGAAATTGACGTTGAGTTGCGCACTGAATCGGATAAACTTGTTGACGTTGAAACCGACGTCGAGTTGCTTACTGAATCTGATAAATTTGTTGATGCAGATACCGATGTCGAGTTGCGTACTGAATTCGATAAACTTGTTGATGCAGATACTGACGTTGAGTTGCGTACTGAATCCGATAAACTTGTTGACGTTGAAACCGACGTCGAGTTACGCACTGAATCCGATAGACTTGTTGATGTTGAAACCGATGTCGACTTACGCACTGAATCGGATAAACTTGTTGACGTTGAAACCGACGTCGAGTTGCTTACTGAATCTGATAAATTTGTTGATGCAGATACTGACGTTGAGTTGCGTACTGAATCCGATAAACTTGTTGACGTTGAAACCGACGTCGAGTTACGCACTGAATCCGATAGACTTGTTGATGTTGAAACCGATGTTGAGTTACGCACTGAATCCGATAAACTTGTTGACGTTGAAACCGATGTTGAGTTACGCACTGAATCCGATAAACTTGTTGACGTTGATACTGATGTCGAGTTGCTTACTGAGTTAACAAGAGAAGTAGAATCCACAACGAAACCAGTATCTAATGTCATATTATCAGCTCCCTTAATAGTAACTGTGACCGAAGCACCATCAGAATCTAAATCATCAGCTGTCGCGTTAGAGACTGTCGGCTGGTAACCATTTGGTGTTTCAAAATTTATAGTATAAGTTTCACCATCTGTTAATCCACTAAACTCATAATACCCTGAAACATCTGTACGAACGGCTTTTGTCGACCCATCTGTATAAGTTAGAGTTACAAGAACGTTAGCCAATCCTGTAGACCCACCTTCATTTTGAATACCATCTTTGTTAGTATCAACCCAAACATAATTTCCTATTTTGTAAGAAAGATTACCAGTTCCACTTGATGTGTCTGAATTAAATTGTAAACCATTAGAATATTCTGCACGATCTCCATTTGTATACAAAATACCTGTTTGACTGACTGGTGCAACGCTACTAGCATCATAGGAGCTTACAACTCTAACAACATAAGTGTTAGAGTCAGTGATTAAATTCCTATCTAAATAAAAGCTAGCTTTCCCTAATACTGAATAATCAATACTAGGTGATAGTTTAGTTAGAGTACTATAATCTTGAATTTCCATACTATCTGGAAGATTGTAACCTGTTGGGACACGATAAACTTCAATTAGAGAGTTTGAATCAATAGTATTTGCAGTATTTAAACCTTGCTTAACTGTGAAGTAGGGGCGATTCATAATGTGCGTCCCAGTTTCATTAATATAAAAAGTCTGTTCAACCTTAGCAGTGGTTTCATTAATGGAAGTGAAACTAGATCTAATTTCAGCAGTATTAAAAACTTCAGGTGTTGAATAAATAACTTTATAAATCGCAGAATCAGATACATTACCTACGGAATAGTTAACGTTAATTGTTGAGTTGTCAGGAACAGTATCACGATTGACATATTTCTCTAAATGAAGCACTGCAGTAACATTCTCGTATTTATCAACATAATTAGTTAATGTATAGGTGATAAGTTTAGAAGTGGGATCATAAGTTCCTGTTGCGATAACCTCTCCAGACGGATCCGTAATATCAATTGGAGTATAAACTTCTCCAACATAAGCCAAGTCATTTGTTTTCATGGTGTCAGAAAATTGGATAGTAAACTGATCGCCCGCAGTAGCAGTATCAAGAATATCAAATGAAGTATCTATTGCAATTGCTTCGCCATCAGTAGGCATAACAATACCATCATTTGTGGAACTAGGAATAAAGTTACCATAAATGTCATAAGCTCCCATATCTGAGATTGCTACTTTAATATTAGTTAAAGCTTCATTAGTTGCTAAGCCACTTGTTATTGCAGCATTAATGTGTGGAGTAGTTGCTAGCATTGCTGTTCTTGGTGCTTTTTCAATTAATGTACTTGAGCTAATTTGTGTACTTGACTGACTAGTTGTTTGTGATAATGATAGTGATTCTTGTTCTGAAGTACTTTGTGCTTGGCTATTTGAAAGCGACTGACTCATCGATACTGATGAACTTAAACTTTGTGAGGCAGAGCTTTGGTCTAATGTAGTGGTATTTGAAGCTGTTGTTGAGGCTACAACGACAGTTGAATCAGTTGCCGCTGAAACAAGTCCTGTTTCAGAAGACACAGGTAAGAGACTTGTCGTTTCTGCAGCGAATGCTGTATTGACTATGCTTGTACCACCGAGTACTGCTCCTACTCCCAAAGCACCTTTTAATAACTGATTTTTAGACACCACAAAATCCACGTCTCCTTCAGAAACGCGTTCTTCTGCTTGGCCTCCTTTAAATAATTGGATCAATCCAAAAGAAGCCAAAGTAGTTTTTACCCAGCTTTTACCCGACTTGTGCAATTTTACACGAGATTTTGACTCAGTCTCAATAAAACTACTCTTATTCAATTTTTGTAACATGTGTTTCTCTCTCTCTATTTTATATTTCCTACTAGCAATTCCCCACTAAGTAGCAAATATAGATCGCTTTTAAGTCTCCACACTTAAAAACTTATAATTTTAAATTCCCCATTTTTAAAAACGGACACTCTATTCTACATTTTATTAATAGAAATTGCAATAGGAAAATTCAGAAAATTTTATTACTCTTTAAAACTTTTAAAAATAACTCCAAAACACCTTATTTAACAACAAAAATAATACTATTTCACATAATTATTTTTTGAAAAATTCAAAAAATAAGCTCTTTAAATTACATATAAATTAAATAATGCAAACATTTGGTCTTGATAGCGATTTTATTATTATGACATGTCTAAAGGCAAACCCGCTATTTCAGATTTGTATTTCTTGATTTATCTAAAATTAACTATCCCATTTCAAATATGTTAAGTAAACCTGCTAACTTATTAGCGCACGCCATATACTTCAACGAATTTCATTTGACCCCATTTAAAAAAGATTGCATTATCTTCACAATCTTTTCCATTCTTAAAATAATCTGTAGATAGTATTGAGTAAACCCATGATAACACTGATGACAATAATAGATCCTAGTAATACATAGGTAAAATTTTTAACTCCGGACGTCTTTTTTGGGGGTAACTTTTGCCTAGATTTCTCTAGTCTTTCTTCAATAGCATCATCTAGAAATGACAACTTCCTTTTATTAGGCATTATCCAAACACCTCCCTATAGGCCTCTTTCGTAGTATGATTAGCAAAGGCTAACTGGTGATTCATAACATCTTTAAAAATATCAGGATAAGCTAACGAAGTTAAAGCCTTTATCATATCGTCAACCTGATTGGGAATAAAAATATTCTCTGGTAGAATATAATGACGCGTATGCTGGGTATTATTAAAAGCATAGATTGGCATCCTATGTTCAAAAGCCATCCGATTGGCATTGAGTATCTCATTACCATGATTGATATCTAAATAAACAGAGCATAAACGCCACAAGGCAGTGATTGTTTTGGGTGAAATATTAGGGTATAAGAAAACATTGTCCTTTTGTCCCAAAACCTGTAATTTAGGGGACATTTCCGTCAGAGCTCCAATATGGAATTGAAAATCAGGTAAGTGAGTTACTAAAGGTTCTATTTGTTCAAGTTGATCACTATTGGTAAAAACTAGAGCATTGGCTGACCAATTTTTTTCCTGCGCCAAAGGATATAAATAGCCCAAAGAATTAACTTTATTATTCTCCCCATTATGTAGTTGAATAAAAGTTTGATAAGTCAAGGGATCAGGAATGATAACTTGGCAACTTCTAGCAACACTTTCACTTAAAATAGCCTGCATATTACCTGGAATAGAACCTCCAAACTCTTCTTGCCAAACCAGAATATCATGACCAGGTTCTGGCAAATGGATACTGATCTGAAATGGCAAGGCCAAAGAATTATAAATGATTTTATCAAGCTTAAAAGGTGATTTCTGAAGATAATAAATCATAAATTCCAATTTACTCTTGAATATTTTAATTTTGTTTCGATCGTTTAAAATAATATCGTTGGTCACAAAATTTTCAACAATTTTTTCCTTACCTTCTTGATCATAATAAGTTCTCAAAACTTCAGACTGTTCCTTATTATAAACACTCTGCGCATAGAGGCGTCCATGTTTGTTGTAATGTTCAACCAAGCGCACCCTTCCTTTACGATCTAACCATTCAACAGCTCGGACTAAACGTTTATGGGTTGGCTCAGCATAAAAAATATTTGCTTTCTTAATATCATGGTCGAGAATTTCACCATTGTTGTTATTG
This sequence comes from Streptococcus porcinus, assembly GCF_900475415.1. Classification (NCBI taxonomy): domain Bacteria; kingdom Bacillati; phylum Bacillota; class Bacilli; order Lactobacillales; family Streptococcaceae; genus Streptococcus; species Streptococcus porcinus. Next base: position 397,024 of record NZ_LS483388.1, on the reverse strand, counting down.
GACTGAATTTCCCAAAATTTAGGAGTTTTGATTTGATTGAAATACCGAGCTTTTCCTTCAGTCACTTGCTCTTCACCCATGAAAAAGGCGTAGGGACTAGTTACAGAAGCGGGTAAAAATCCTGTCTCATTTAGAATAACAGTTGGATGCATGTAACCTGACATCACTAAAGAATAGTGCAAATCTTGAGTAGCTTGGTCATAATTTTCAAATATATTAAGCATTATCAAACTCCTTTAAAAATTCTTTCCAATCATTAGCAACAGTTTGACTTAAGAATTTTTCAGCAATAGTATAGGAGTGGTTTTGCCATTCTCCAATTTGGTACTCTTGATACATACTGATAATAGCATCTCTAAATTGACTAACAATTAAATCAAGCTGATCTGATTCTTCCTTTGGAATAAGGAAGCCATTTTTTCCATGTTCAACAAAAGTCACATTCCCGTATGGTACTTCAAAGCCAATAATCGGCAAACCCGAACCGACAGCTTCCATTAAAGTTAAACCAAAACCCTCGCTGGTCGACCCTGCTAAGTAGGCATCATATTCTTGGTAAATAGTCTCTAAGTCCGCATGTCCCATTAGACGAATGTAATCTTGAGCTTTGTGTTCCCTGATTAATTCTTGTAACTTGTTTTCTTCTCCACCTTTACCATAAATGTCAAAGGTTAATTCTGGCAAGACCTTTTTGGCCTCAACAACAGCTAGAATCAACCAATCAATATGTTTTTCACTAGCCAGTCTTGAAGCTGTTATCAGCGAGAAAGGTTTGCGCTTTTGTTCCGGTCGCCTTAGTCGGTCTAAAGAACCAACAGGGATTGTCACTATTCGTGGGGATAATCCTTGGTACTTTCTAAAATGTTGCTTTAGAGTTTCTGACTGAGCTTCTGTTGAACAAATGAAAAAGTCAACTTGGTCTGCATGTGAAAACTCATACTCATAATAATTATTCCAGAGAATGTAATCATTATCTGTTGCATTTTTACTATAATGCTCCGCATGAACGACACTTCCCGTTTTAGCTTTGCCTTTTCCTTCCATAACAGCCTGACCAATCTCACTAGAACGGTCTAAAATTACAATATCTTCTTCTGTCAATTGTAAACATTTGATGAAATAGGCCAATAGTTCTCGAGTTGATAGAAAAATATGATCCTTGAAGCGATATATATGACTATCTTCATCTAAGATTTCATCAAAAGCTGTGCTGCCGTCTTCGTTAAAGAAGCGACGTTGGTAGAGGTGTGCCTTGTTGTTTTTTGGCGTAAAATATTCACTACAGTAGCGGGTATAATTATAATAATCCTTACGAATGAGACATCCCTTAGCCACAAATTCTGCGCGATCCACAAAATCATTTGTTTCAGTACTTAAATAACAAGTCACAAACTGCTCGTTATTATCATAAAAATAACGACGAATTTTGCCACTCGCTTCTTCTTTCTCAATGTGAAAAGGGATTGTTTTAAGAACATCTTTAAGTGTATATGATGTAGGTGCCAATTTAATATCTGTAAAGTAATGGTACATCCATATAACTTCTTCGTCTTCAAAACCGATGTTTTTTGTTAAATGCTGGACATTTTCATTTAATATTAAATCCGTAAAAATAAAAATCCCTTTTTCGCCAATCATGCGTAAGAGTTTGGCGCGATAACTTTGAGCATATTCGACTCCACTACTAGCCCAGCCAATCCCCATATTAATATTATAAAGTGTCATTTTTCTCTCCTATGTGACCAATATTGCTATGTAAAATATGCTACCAATTCCCCCTTTGGATTATAAGCTAGCATGCTTAAAGCAAGATTTTTGATGATACTTTGTTTAACTCGGAACTCCAGTTCTTTAAAACTTAATAAAGCTTCCCGATGAAATTCATAGATTGTATTTCTTTGTGCTGAATGTCGGCTTGCAACTAGTACCCTGAATTGTTGGAGATAATCAACTTGTTCAATCCATGCCTGATCAATAGCTTTTAAAATAGCCATTCTCTGGAAATTAATATAGTCTTTTTCATTGTGAAATTGAGCTTTTTTATTTTCCATTTCTTTCAAGAAGATTTCTTCTAAAACTTTCTTTATTGCTTTATGATTTCCACAATCAATCCCTTGCCCTGAGAATTGATAAGATAGATTATCAAAAACATAACGACTTAAACTTTCTTCCGTAATTTGACCTTGGCTACCCAAATAAGTATCTAACACTTCTTCTAGTATCGCCAAGACATCCACTGACTCCAGTTTTTCTTGAGCAATTAATTGGTTACGTAAGTTATAAATCATTTCACGTTGAACTTGTATGCTTTATCCATCTCAACAGCACTTTGTCTAGCTTGTCTACCATGACTGTCACTAGCTTCCTGAGCCTGATTTAAGATGCGTTGATAACGGTTTGACCTTAACAGTTTTGGATGATTAGGATTTATTTTAGGTAACTGCTTACGCAAATAATCTAAAAGCCCTGCTGGTCCCCATTTAATAAGTAATGGGTCTTCAAGTGATGCGAAAAATTGGCTCATGCCAGGATCTCCCTGCCGACCTGAACGTCCTCGCATCTGTAAATCAATCCGCTTTGAGGGCATTCTTTCAGTACCAATCACTGCTAATCCTCCCAATTCAGCAACACCCTTACCCAATTTAATATCAGTTCCGCGACCAGCAATAGCCGTAACAACTGTTACATTTCCTAATTGTCCTGCTTCGGCAATCATCTCTGCTTCTTTGGCTGTATTATAAGCATTTAAAACACTATGAGCAATGCCCTCTTTTAAGAGTAAATGGGAATAAATCTCTGACATTTCTACACTTGCTGTTACTAATAAGACTGGCTGGCCTGTAGCATGAATTTTCTTCAAAAAAGTCATAGAGGCAAGAATTTTTTCTGGCAGACTCATGTATATCCTATCGGGATAATCGATACGCTGAATCGGGCGGTTTGTTGGAATAGTAATTACAGGCATATTATAGGTTGTGATAAATTCATCATCAGCAACTCGCCCCGTACCAGTCATTCCACTCAATCGCTCAAAGAGTTTAAAAAGATTCTGATAAGTAATACTCGCCATTGCTCGCGTTTCAGGTGTTTTTTCAACAGATTCTTTAGTTTCAAGAGCTTGATGTTGTCCCGCTTGTAATTTGGTGCCTTCCAAAACACGACCACTTATAGCATCTAAAAGGACTATTTCATCATTATCAACAATATACTCTTCTTCACGCTTATAGAGATGATGAGCTTTAAGAGCTAAAATAATATGTCTAACGATTTCGGTATGCTTAGCATCAAATAGATTAGTGAGTCCAAAAAAAGTCTCTGCTTCAGTGATTCCTTTATTGGTTAGCCAAACATTTGTACGCTCATCGTTAAATTTATAATCCTTTTCTTCTTCCAACGTCGTCACAAAGGTATTAGCAACATTGTAATAGTTCGATTGAACACGTGGAGAACCCGAAATAATTAAGGGGGTCTGTGCACTATCTAGCAGGACTGAGTCTACTTCGTCAACAATAGCATAATAAAAATCTCGTAAAAATTGATTGTCTATCGAGTCTGCTAAATTCTGAATTAAATAGTCAAATCCCAAAGTAGAGTGGGTGGTGTAGACGATATCAGCTCCGTAAATAGCTCTTTTTTCTGCAACTGATAATTGTTCAGAAGGACTTTCTGGAACACCTAAAGCGACCGTCAAGCCCATCCAACGGTAAACTGCTCCCATCTCTGTTCCATCGCGCCTTGAAAGATAAGCATTAGTTGTCACAAGCATGACACCTTTACCAGTCAAAGCATTTAAGTAAAGAGGCATAGTTGCCGTTAACGTCTTCCCTTCACCCGTTCGCATCTCTGCAATGTTCCCACCATGGAGAGCAATGGCCCCCATTACCTGAACATCATAAGGAAACATCCCAAGGACACGTCGATCTGCTTCTCTGATTGCAGCAAAAGCCTCAGGCAATAAATCCTCTAAAGTCTCTCCAGCCATCAGACGATTTTTAAATTCTTGCGTTTTAGCTTGTAATTCACTATCCCTTAGCTTAGCCATACTATCTTGGTAGCTATTGACCTTGTTTAAGTTTCTTTTAATAGCCCTTAAACGTAAGCTATTAATACTAAGTTTCTCGCTTAAACTCCCCAAAATAAGCTCCTTTTAATTTTCTTCTGACAATTTTGCTAAATAATGATGAGGTCGTAAAAGACCTTCAACCAAAGCAAAGCTATCATCTTCTTGTTTTGACTTTATAAAATGCTTAACCTTATAATTATTTTCACCTTCAAGCAGTTCTTTCACACGTTCTAAATCATCAGACAGGTTTTCAATGTCCACCTTCAATGCCTTATCAAAGTCAGGATAAGTGCTACAAGTGGCCTTTCCTTTTTCAAAAGCATGTTCCAAGAGAATTGCAGCACAATCAGACTTAGGTCCTGTTCCAATAAAATGAATGCCCTTATCTAAAAACTCTGGAGCCTCTTTATAAATAGTACGCGCGACAAAATCCACAAACTTATCCGTTAAATAAGCCAAATGCTTGAGCTGGGATACTCCGACAACTAAGATATTTCCCAACCGATGAAGATGTTTCAAGGATTGTGGCATTAATTGCCCATCTTGATTTTCTAATAAGAAAACAGTTAATTCGGAAGCCACTGCTAGGCTGTCTTTATGCAAAGCATTGACAACTATATAAGAATCAGACAAAGATTCGTGTGAGTCCTTATTATAAAGTAAAATACTGTCAAAAACGAAGTCTTGACAACCTGCATTGATCAAATCAATTTGATAGGAAAAAGTCTCTTCTGGTAAAGAGAAGTCAGCACTGTCTTCCTTGATAATTTTATAAGAAATGACTTCTTTACGGCGATTAAAGAAAGTTAATCTAAGATAGGGAACATGTCCTTTGTTAGTTTCAATATTTAACTTCAGACAATAGTCAAGGCCGCGTTTTAAGATTGGTAATTTAGGGATATCACGGTTAGCTTGAAAATTAGTTTGTGAATACCAAGAATGAATCACTGTACCAACTGGCAAGTAATCTTGATGATAGGAAATTCGACCATCTCTTAAATAAGATAGATCTACGCCATACATATAAGTATCTTGATGCAAAAGTCCCCAGTTAATTAAAAATCCCTCAAATTCCTGAGTCTGCATTAAGGTTTCCTCCCAAAATCTAAAGTCATAATTCTAGCATATTGATTCAAACACCATTGGTTAATGGATGCGCTATTGTCATTGTGCCTACCTTCAATCCCTTTAGAAATAACCTTAACTTTTTTTCCCTGAACTCTATCTAGAAAATCTAGATAGGCTGTCGGATCATAGTCATCATCTTTCATATAAGCCATGGCAAAAAATGTTCTGCTTAAATCAGCTTGATCAATAGCTTGCCAAAATTTAAGATCAAGTTGTTCTAAAGAATCCTGATTTAGGGATCCTGTCAGGAAATGAACGATATCAAAAGCCGTTCCAAAATCATCAGGACGAATCCGATAACCGTTTTTAGCAACATTTCCTAAAGAAAATAAAGGCTTCCCAAGAATAACAGCATGTGGTTGTAACTGACTAGCATAATAAGTAGCACCTAAAGTTCCCATAGATAAGCCAGACATAATCATTTCTTGAGAGTTAAAACCTAGATAGTCTAATTTCTCTGTGATAAAATCTGTTACCTGTTTTTCCAGTTGCTTGCTAGCGAGGTAGAAAGAGCCACCTTCTAGTCTTGGATCTCCTATCAAGATAAAAGGTGCTTTTAATTGAGACATCATCCAGTACCCTTCAAACCCTTCTGCAGGTCGGTAACCAGAGAAATAAACGTTAAGTGGAGGCTTCAAATCACCTGGACTAAAATAAGCAATTAGCTCTTGCCGATGATTGTCAACCAGTCTCTGTCCTCCCACTATAAGTTGCCCAAAGTGCTCACGACTTCTCCTTTGATGTAAGGCTCCAACCTTTAATTTACCTCTCCCTTTAACATATAAGACAAAGGACAAGTAGTGATTTTTATCTCTTGCACCAATAGTAAGCTGATCTTTTAAATCTGACTCTAAAAAACTATTAACCTCAACAATATCAGAAGTACTTTCTGCGAAGCTATAAACTTTTAAATTAAGGCTAAGGTCGCCGTTTTTAAGATATTCCAACCAAAAATTTAAGGATTGTCCCGAAAGATGTAAACTATTATAACGCCAAGTTAGCAACGGCTGAAATTCTTGACCAAAGTCGCCTTCAAAAACAGTAAAACTATTACCTTCATAAGAAACTTGTCCGGAGAAGTTTTCCGAGACATCAATATAGCGCATGTCAGTTTTGGAGCCCTCTTGACTAGGAAAAAAGTTTTGGGCTAGTTGCTTCACCAACTCTTCTGGTGCAGTCATATCCATTGCCTCAGCTAGTTTTGATGTAAATAAACGCGCCTGTAGCTTAGTATCAGTAATTCGATTATTGTAAAAGACAGAATAAGGCATAGCAAAATCAAGCAAGTCTTCATAACTATCCTCATAATCTAGCTCATCAGTGAATAAAATAACTGAGAAAGGAGCAACAGGCTTTCCTTTAGAATCAATGAGCGATATCTGATAGTCTGTTGGCAAACAATATGACCAATCAATAGTCTCAGGCATAATAAGTAAGTCACTCCAATTTTGACTGCCTATTTGAAGGACTCTGATTTTTTCCTTAGTCATTTTTGCCCTCCAATTGAGCTTTCCATTTAGTTATTAAAGCTTGCCCTGTATTTTCAGCAATTTTCTCAATGGAATAAACCAAAGATTGATTCCAATGTGACAAGCCCTTTAAGTAATAATCCAAACCTTTACTAATATCATCAATTTGACTAGCTATATAACCATTTTTCTTATGGCTTACATAGGCCGTTTGCACTTTATTAATTTGAGGAATCCCCGAACTAATAGCAGCTATTTGATGATACAAATCCGGCTCTATTCCAAAGTCAATTACAATACGACTTCTTTTAAAAGCAGAAATAATATCATTTTCTTCTGTAATAATTAAGATATCGGCCCTTAAAGCTTTTTCTTCTGTATTTTTGTCAGGCAAGCTATTCTCTTTGTTAGACAATTGGTTTGGGATATAGGTATCTAGATAAGTCTCGAGTAAATCCTGCAAGTTTGTAATCCGTTCACCATAGCGTTGATAAGTAGCAACTCTTAAAGTAAGTAGTTCATTTTCAGCCATCTTTTTAAAAATTAAGGTTAAGATAGCTTTCATATCTTCTTTGTCCACTGTATCTACAAAAAAATAGATTTCCAATACTTTTTGACGGATACTTAAACCCAAGTCAAATCGACTATCAAAAGGAGAAAGTTGGACAATAGGTGGGAAGTTTTTTTCTTTTGCCAAAGATTGCAAAGCAACTACATTTTTATCAGTATCAGATACTAAAAATTGGGCATCTGAAAAAATTTCCCTCTCAGCAAGGCTTAAAGAATCTAACCTTTGTCGGCTTTGGTAAAAGGAAAAGATGGTTCGTCTAGTGATACCTTTAAAGAAAGTATTATGTTGCTGATGGCTAGCAATAACAAAGATATCGGCAAGATTTGTCATAGCTATTTCTTGATCAACCATTTCTTTAATCAGGGTTTCCCAATTGTTATAGGTTTTTTGCTTCAGAAATGGGACTTGTTTAGAATTGATGACAATTCTATCAGCGATAGCGTGATTTAAATATTCTCTAAGACACCATGAGCCTGCTTGATTCACATAATCTTGATAGCTTGCTTGGCCATTTTTAAAATAAAGAATACTGGAAAGGAAACCTCGGTCATCAAAAACAAGTTGCTCTTTTACCCTTTTACCATCTTTTTCAAAACGAATGATTTGGAAAAGGTTTCCATTAGTTGTAAACTGCAAGCGCGCGTAGAGGTAATCATTGACAAGAACACTAACTGTGAATGGGGAATATAAAAAGGTCGCTCCTTTTGGCCAATTTAGGTTGCGCCAATCTAGTGGAGAGAACTTGCTCTCTTGGCAATTTTGCAGCTGATCAAATAAAGACCAAACTTCAACTTCAAGTAATCCTTTTTGGTGTAAAAAAGCTCTTAAGTGAGGGGAATAGTTCAGAATCATGATTCGAACGTTTTCTTGGTTGTCATGAAAGACCTTAATTTGATTGACACTATCATCAAATTGTAAATATTGATTGATATGTGTCCATTCCTTGGTATCATCATACCAAGGTCGATCTTTTTGATACCAAGCTGGAATAAAGTGGTACATAATTTCTCTCTCAATTATAAAATATTGCGGTATTGTTTATTCAGTTGAAGCATCTCAACTTGATCGAAAATCGTAAAAAGTAGAGTGGCTAAAATCAAAACAGTTCCTGGAAAGGTTGATATAGTTGTATCAACCTTATAATAATGCCCTAAAACTAGCGGAAAACCAATTATAAAGCAGGTGTAGGCTCCCCCTAAGAAGCCAACTTGTTTTACAATCTTGTTTAAAAATGTAAAAGTTGGAGAACCAGGTTGAACCCCGTGGATATAGTCACCCATCTCCTGCAAACCCTCAGTTACCTTATCTGGCTTAACATTTACCAGAGCAAAACCAATGGTTAATAAAAAAAGTATTATTAAATAAACAGTTAAACCAAATGATTTTGATAAAACTAAATTAGAAATCAAATAAGCTATCGTTTGATTATGAGGGTATACCATTTGTAGTCCAGATAAAAAGTATTGTGGTAAAACTAGTAAAGTCATACCATACATTATTGCCATCCCACCAGCTACATTCATCTTGATTGGAATATAAGACTTGTGGGCAAAATCATTATGAATCATCACACGCTCTAGAGGAATCCGATACTCAGCTCGCTCTAAAAAGATTGTTACGACTAATGCAGTAATCGCAAAAATGAGGATCAGTCCATACACCCATAGATGGGAGCTAAAATGAGAATCTTTAGCTAATGCCTGAGATAAACGAGCTGGTAAACTTGATATTAATCCTACTAAAATAATGATACTTGAGCTTCCCAATCCAAATATCATGTTTAAATTAGCTAGCCACATCATAACAAAACAACCAGCAATTGATAGAAATGCTACGATAATCAAAAAACCAAGACGATCAAAAGGAAGCAACCAAGTTTGAAAGGTCATGAAACTCAAGAGACCTAGCGATTGAATGACACTGATAATAATCATAATGATTTTACGCCATCTATCTGCAACAGCCATTGGCATTTTCTGTAAGTTTAACTTTTTACTCGTGCTGAAAAAACCCCAAAGAATCATTGTTGACATCCAAGGACCTAAACCTAAAGTGAATAATGAAACCTGAGAGAAATCACCCCCAGATACCAGACTAGCAATAGTCATTAAATCACGGTTTAAGCCACCAAAAGCTGATGCATCGACATCAACCAAGGGAAGTGGAATATGTCTCCCTATTAAATAAACTAATATGATAAGTAAGCTTGTGATCACCTTTTTCTTCAAAGGTGATTTAACCATTTGCCGATTGGCCTGCATATTAGAACCCCAATTCTAATTTTTTGATTTTTTATATTTACGCCTCTATTGTAGCATAAAGCACCAACATTGTTTTGGCTTTTTAACTAGAAATCACTTTTTGAATCTGATTTTTTTGCTAAAAATTTTCTCATCAAAAAAAGCCGTCACAATTGACGACATAACTACCTAGCCTTAGTTTTTACCTATCCTACGGATCCTTCCATTTCATAGGCAATAAGTCGATTCAACTCAACAGCATATTCCATTGGTAATTCTTTCGTAAAGGGCTCGACGAATCCCATAACAATCATTTCCGTTGCCTCACTTTCGGTCAAGCCACGACTCATCAAATAATAGAGCTGCTCTTCTGAAATTTTAGAAACCTTTGCTTCATGTTCTAAGGCGACTTGAGAATTGTGAATTTCATTAAAAGGAATGGTGTCTGATTTTGAAATATCATCCATTAAAATTGTATCACATTCAATGTGAGAAACGGATTTTTTGGAATTAGGATTAAAGGTTACCTGACCTCGATAGTCAACTTTTCCTCCGCCTTTAGCAATAGATTTTGACACAATTGATGATGAGGTATGAGGAGCATTATGAATCATCTTAGCCCCCGTATCTTGATGCTGACCAGCGTTAGCAAAGGCGATAGATAACATTGTTCCACGCGCACCGGGACCATCCAAGTAAACAGATGGATATTTCATAGTGGTTTTAGCACCAAGGTTCCCATCAATCCACTCAACCGTCGCATCTTGTAAGGCACGAGCACGTTTTGTTACCAAATTATAAACGTTATCTGACCAATTTTGAATTGTTGTATAACGCATATAAGCACCCTCTAAAGCAAAAATCTCAACAATAGCAGCATGCAGACTATTACTAGAATAAGTAGGAGCCGTACATCCCTCAACATAGTGAACACTTGCTCCTTCATCCACAATAATCAAAGTTCTTTCAAATTGGCCGGTATTTTCATTGTTGATGCGGAAATAAGTTTGCAACGGAATGTCGACCTTAACCCCTTTAGGCACATAGATAAAAGTTCCACCTGACCATACAGCTGAATTTAAGGCTGCTAATTTATTGTTTGTGGGAGGCACTAATTTTGCAAAATAACGTTTGAACAAATCCGGATATTCTTTCAAGGCCGAATCAGTATCTGTAAAGATAATTCCTAATTTCTCAAATTCATCCTTCATATTGTGGTAAACCACTTCTGATTCATATTGAGCAGAAGCACCTGCTAAATAGGCGCGTTCAGCCTGAGGAATCCCAATCCTTTCAAAAGTCTCTTTGATTTTTTCTGGAACATCATCCCAGGAACGAGCTGGCTTATCTGATGCTTTTTGATAATAAATAATATCATCAAAATTAATATCTGATAAATCAGCACCCCATGTCTGCATAGGCATCTTATTAAAAGTCTCAAGTGACTTTAGACGAAAATCAAGCATCCATTTCGGTTCCCCTTTAGCAGCAGACAATTCTCGAACAATGGCTTCACTTAAACCTTTACCGGTTGAATATAATGGTTGAACGTCATCATGGAAACCAAACTGATAATCTCCCAAATCAATTGGGTTTGGTTCGACCATATCATTTGTTTCAGACATATCTTTTCCTTTTCTTTCTATTTCACTCACTATCTACTTGACTCCGTCGAATAGCTTTTTCTAAAGCATGCCAAGCTAGAGTGGAACATTTAATACGTTGTGGAAACTTGGCAACACCCGCTAGAAGCTCAGCCTCACCCAGTTCTTTCTGCTTTGGATTCTCTTGACCTTGTACCATCTCAGAAAAGATCTGAATCAACTCTAAAGCTTCAGCCTTAGTCTTACCCTTAACAGCATCCGTCATCATACTTGAAGAAGCGATTGAAATAGTGCAACTATCTCCCACAAAAGCAATATCAGCAATCCGATCATCCTCAAATTTAACACTTAAAGAAATGACATCGCCACAAGTTGGATTATTGAGCACTACCGCTTCTACTCCATCTATGCTACCTCTATGATGAGGATTTTTTGAATGATCGGCAACGACAGCCATATAAAGACTGCTGAGTTTAGAGAGTGCCATTAAAAAACTCCTTTGTTTTTAGAATTGCCTCTACCAGACGGTCACAATCCTCCTTTGAATTGTAAATATAAAAACTAGCTCTCACAGCAGATGAAATCCCTAAATACCTCAACAAAGGTTGAGCACAATGGTGACCTGCCCTAACAGCTATGCCCTCATAATCCAAGGCTGTTGCAACGTCGTGTGGATGTAGACCATCTAAGTTAAATGTAAAAACCGCAGTATGTCCTTCTGGCTGGTGCGGACCATATAAGGTCAGACCATCAATCGCAAGCAATTTCGGTAAGATGTAATCAACAAGAGCTTGCCCATGTTGATGAACTTGATCCATCCCCAAATCCTCAAGATAACGAATAGCTTGTCCAAGTCCAATAGCTCCAGCAATATTTGGAGTTCCTGCTTCAAACTTCCAAGGAAGTTCTTTCCAAGAAGCCTCTTGCTCATAGACAAAATCAATCATTTCACCACCAAATTCAATTGGTTCCATTTGCTTGAGCACAGCTTCTTTACCATACAAAACACCAATACCTGTTGGACCCATCATTTTATGGCCAGAAAAAACATAAAAGTCACAATCCAGTTCTTGAACATCTACCGACATATGTGGAACAGCTTGGGCTCCATCAACAACCATATAAGCTCCTTGTTCATGAGCTAAGGCAGTAATCTCTTTAATAGGAGTAATCGAGCCTAGCACATTTGAAACGTGCGCCAAACTGACAAACTTTGTTTTAGACGACAATTTAGCTTGCAAGTCATCCCTATCAATTTGCCCATCTTTAAGATAGACATAAACCAATTCAGCTCCCGTCATACGGCAAACTTCTTGCCAAGGAATCAGATTAGCATGGTGTTCCATAATTGAAATAAGGACTTGATCTCCTTCTTGGAGAATAGTCTTGGCAAATTGGGCTACCCAATTCAAACCAGTGGTCGTTCCTCTTGTAAAAAGCACTTCTTTAGTACTTTTTGCATTAATAAACTGTCTGACTAATTCACGACTCGCTTCATATTCTCGTGTCGCCCTTTCTGCCAATGTGTGGACACCACGATGAACATTGGCATTATCTTCATAGTAATACTGCATTAGACGATCTAAGACAATCTGTGGTTTTTGCGTAGTTGCTGCATTATCCAGATAGATTAAGTGTTCATCGTTAACCATTTGGTTTAAAATGGGAAATACTTTTTTGATTTCAATACTATCTAACATACTAAACTCCTGCCTTAGGCGCGTGATGCCAATTTTTGGTCAAGTACAGCAATGATGTTATCTCTCACTTCTTTGATAGGAATCTCCGTAATAACAGCTCCCAAGAACCCACGAATAACCAGCCGTTCAGCCGTATCTTTATCTAAACCACGGCTCATTAAATAGTACATATCTTCCGGATCAACTTGTCCAATAGAGGCTGCATGCCCTGCTGTAACTTCATTTTCATCAATTAATAAAATAGGATTAGCATCACTTCTTGCTTTATCAGAAAGCATCAAAACACGGCTTTCTTGCTGGGCATCTGCACCCTTAGCTCCCTTGATAATATGCCCAATACCATTAAAGGTTAGCGTTCCTCTTTCCAAAATAACACCGTGTTGTAAAATATGGCCGACAGAATTTTTACCATAATTGGTTACGCGTGTATCAATTCCTTGAATTTGGCGACCACTTGAAGCAGCAACAACTTTCAGGTCAGCCTGACTACCATCTCCAAGTAAATCACTGTCAAAATCAGCGACAACATTTCCTTCGTTCATGATACTTAGTGACCAGTCAATAGTCGCATTATCAGCCAGACGACCTCGTCTACTAATATAAGTTGTTACAGATTTGCCTAACCGATCGATTGCCGAAAATTTGATTCTACTACCTGCTTGTGCAATAACCTCAACACTAATATTAGCAGTTGCTTTAGCTGAATCTTGGCCATAACTTTCAAACCTTTCCAAGTAAGAAAACTGGCTTTCTCTACCTGCAATAATCAAAACATGTTTATTAAATGGCACTTCACTGTCACTATCTTGTAAGAAAATTGCTTCAATCGGTTGCTCAATTTCAACAAAATCTGGGACATACAAAACCGCTGCACTATTAAAGTAAGCCGTATGGTAAGCACTTAGCTTATCTTGATTATCCTCAATAGCAGTCCCAAAATAAGCATGAATAATATCAGGAATTTCTTCTAAAGCAGAATAAAAATCGGTAAAAACGACACCTTGCTCATGAAGTTCCATTGGTAACTGTTCCATCACTGTCTGTGTTCCATTTTGTACTAAGGTAGGATTATCACCAATAGCTATAAAATCCGGAACCTTTGCTTCAAACGGACTATCTTCTATGCGACCATCTCCCAAATTCCATCGATGAAACTTGACCCGTTCGATTATTGGTAATTCTAAATAATCAATAAGGTGAAATGCTTCTCGACGTCGTTCTTGTAACCATGCTGGCTCTGCTTTTCCTTGAGAAAAAGCCATAATAGTTTCTAAAGTCATAATGATGTTTCCTCTTTCTCTAATATTGATAAGACAAGGCTGCAAAACAAAAAATGTCTACACAGCAAAAGCCATGACTTTTAAGATTCATCATTAAACTTCTTCTTTGTAGTCAATGCCTAGTTCTTCTGCAATGCCAGCATAGCCTTCTTTTTCAAGTCTAGCTGCCAAAGCAGCATCTCCAGAAAGAACAATTCGCCCATCCATCATGACATGAACTAAATCCGGTGTAATATAATTTAAAAGACGTTGATAGTGAGTAATAATCATTGCACCAAAGTCTTTTTGCCGCATTTCATTAACTCCTTTTGATACAACTTTTAAAGCGTCAATATCTAAACCAGAATCAATTTCATCCAAAAGGGCAAATTTAGGTTCCAGCATTAACAGTTGAAGGATTTCGTTTCGTTTTTTTTCACCACCTGAAAAACCCTCATTTAGGTACCGTTCAGCCATTTCCTCTTTCATACCTAATAATTCCATTTTTTGATCCAACTTGGTAATAAAGTCACGAACTGAAATTTTTTGTTCATCATCTTTTCCAGCATTCATAGCAGCCCGCATAAATTCGGCATTTGTAATCCCTGGGATTTCAGATGGGTATTGCATTGCTAAAAATAAACCCATCCGTGCCCTTTCATCAACTTCTAACTCTAGAATATTAATCCCATCAAAAAGAACTTCGCCTTCAGTTACTTCATAGTTGGGATTTCCCATGATAGCAGCGGACAAAGTTGATTTCCCTGTCCCATTTGGTCCCATAATAGCAGCAATTTCACCAGTTTTGAGGGTCAAATTTACACCTTTTAGAATCTCTTTATCTTCGATTGAGACGTGTAGATTTTTAATTTCTAACACAGACATCGCATACCTCTTTTTCTATTTCTTATCCGTCAAACAACAACTAACAGATTCAAGAATACTTTTTAATAATCAATTAAATTATAACAAAAAAAGGCGGTTAAGGCCTTCTTTGTGTTTGAAAGAATCTAGTGCTTCTTCCACTTTTTCATTTGACGATGACGAAAGTCGCTATTTCCAATAAACTTTAAAAGTTTAAAGAGTGGTGTTCTTTTTTCTCCCCATATTTCCAAACTTTCAATCAATACTTCTAAACCAAAAAGAAGACCAAACATCAACAAGAGTCCCCCGATTCTACTTGAGACATTCAACAACAAGGAAATCAAAGAAAAGAGCATAGCAATACCATAAACCACTAATACAGCCCCTCGATGGGTAAAACCCATTGATAGAAGGCGATGATGCAAGTGCATTTTATCTGGTTCATAAAACTTCTTCCCTGATAAGCTTCTACGGATAATAGCTACCGCAGTATCCATGATAGGAACACCAAGTATAATAACCGGTGTCACAACCACAACTGCTGTTGCATTTTTAAGTCCTTGTAAGGACAAGACACCAATCATAAAGCCAATAAAAAGAGCCCCTGTGTCCCCCATATAGATAATAGCTGGATGATAATTATAAGGAAAAAATCCTGCAATTGAGGCAATCAAAATAAGAATTGTTACTGTCAAGAAAAAGTCAATTTGTGGTAGAAAGAAATAAGAAACAATAGCCATCGTTACTAGACTAATAATAGAAACACCACTAACTAAACCGTCTAAACCATCAATGAGGTTAATAGCATTAGTAATAGAAACAATCCATAAGACCGTTAAAACAAAGGTTACAATAGGCCCAAAATGCAAAAGGGGGCCACCAAAAGGTACTTTGAAACTATCAAACCTAAATTCTGTAAAAGCCCATATAATATAAGCTCCTAAAAAGATACCAAGCATTTTTAGCTTGGGACTAATTTCAAAAAGATCATCAATATAACCCGTAATTGTTACTATTAAAGCTCCCATGACAACCGGAAAGATATAGGAAAAATAACTTTGCTTGTCAATTAAGATACTTTCAGATACCTTAGGCATCAGAATTAATGTTGTTACAAAAAAGGATATAAAGATTGCTAGTCCGCCACTACTGGGCATGGTAACTTTATTCACTCGTCTTGCATTTGGTTCATCAACAGTCCCTGTTTTAAATGCCAAAAAACGCACAATGGGAGTTAAAAACAAAGAAATTAACAGGGCCGCAATCAGGATTAATACATAATCAAATGTAAATGGAAACATAGTTTATCACACCAATTCAATCTTTTTCAACTGCTCTATTGCTTGATCTTCAATGAGTAAGGTTGCATGTTCTTGCAAATAAGCACGTGTTTTTGAACCAGGTAGTGCATGTTCAATTAACCTAGCATACATAATATTAGCAAAGTAGGCTGGCTGATTTTGAATATCAAGTAAGATTGTCAGGTGATAGCGACTAGTTTCCTTGTAAAGCTCTGAAGCTTCAATTGGAAAGTTGACTATCTTAGAAAAGCTAATGACTTCCTCTATCGTTAGGAAATCAAAAACATAATGAACATAGTCCATTGGTTCAACAATCTGAGCAGGTTCATCAGCTGCTGTAGTTTGAGATTGGCTTGCCTCAACTGCTTCTTCTAACATTTCTTCAATTTTTTCCAATTTTTCATGGGCATTGACATCGCCTTTTTCTATCATGTTTTTTTCAATTGTTTTAAAAAAATCTTCGGGTGTCATCTGAGAAACATCTCCTAAATCAGTTAAATCTTCAAAATCAATTTCTTTAGATAATTCTGACTTAGTAACAAAAACATCTAAACGATCTTTACGTGGGGTAACTCTGAAACTCAACATCCCACTATCTTTAAAGTTTTCAGGTAAATCCAACTCATCCATAACGGTATAGAAGAATTCTTCTGTTTTTTCCTGAGGAATCAAGAAATCTTTCAATTCCATTCCTCTTTCTTCTAAATCATCCATGCTAATCGTTATTTTTAGTGTTGTTTCACTAATTTGTTTCATTTCCATAGTATATACCTCGCACGCGTAGTCATTCTATTATACTCGAAAATAGACTTTTTCGCAATTTTGCGACCGAATTAAGGTTATCGCTAAAAAATCCATCCCTATTGGGACAGACTTTTTAAATAAATAAATTAACAAAGAAATAGATTATTAATAAGCTTCCCAAAATAATCCGATACTTTCCAAAGACTGTAAAATCATGTTTTTTGACATAGTCTGTCAAGAATTTAATAACATACAAACTTACTACAAAGGCTGTTAAACTCGCTGCCAGTAAGATCAATAACTGGCCAAAACCAAGTACATTTCCTTTTAGAAAGAACTTTACAACTTTTAACAAGCTAGCGCCAAACATAACAGGAATTCCTAAGAAAAAGGTAAATTCTGTAGCAACTGTACGACTTGTACCCATTAAAATCCCACCTAAAATAGTCGCTCCTGAACGACTTGTACCAGGAATAATACTTAATACTTGGAAAAGTCCAATAAATAAAGCTGTTTTATACGACATTCTCGCTAAACTGGTTACTTGTGGTTCAACTGTTTTGTTACGTTTTTCAATCCATATAAAAGCAAAACCGTACACAATAAGCATAAGGGCAACAGTAATAAAGTTGTAAAAATGTTTATTAAACCAATTGTCAAGAGGCATTCCAATAATGACTACTGGTAAAATAGCAATCACTACTTTCAACCAAAGTTGCCATGTTAAGCGGATTTCTGCAGCGCTTTTCCCAGGTTGAAATGGATTCAAGCGTTTGAAATAAATGACAACTACAGCAATAATCGCTCCTAACTGGATAACCACATTAAACATTTCCAAAAAGGCTGCATTTTCGCGTAATTTAACAAATTCTTCTACCAAAATCAAATGACCGGTACTAGAAATGGGTAACCATTCCGTAATCCCCTCAATAATACCAAAAAAGATGGCTTTTAAAATCTCAAAAAATAACATATTAACTCCTCGTTTTAGATAAAACCATTGTATCAGAATTTGGCAAAAATGATAAGCTAAGAATCAGATAAATGTGTTTTTTAAACAGAATATTTATACAATTTGTGGAAATAGCAAAGAAGCTTTAGAAAGCTCCGCCTCCACCTCCTCCGCCTCCTCCAGAGAAACCTCCCCCTGAGAATCCACCACCGCTTCCAGACGAGACACTGAAGTGACTAGCTTGTGTTGCAGCCTGAGCAGAATGCGTAAAATGAGTTGTCATCCCATACATAATGGGTGAAATGGTCGAATAGGTATGTACTAAATCTTGATCTGTCAACTCAATGCCATGTAAGGCCATATATCTTTCCACTTGATCAGCAAAACCAAACAGACTAGCATATACTAAAACCCGATTCCAAACGATCAAACTTTCAATCTCAGCTCGCTCAAAGTGCTTGATATCTTTTAGCATTAGAATAAAACTATCCCAAGGTTGACGAGCTTGTTGCCCTTCTTGGGTCAAAACACCTTGGAGACGATCAACCGAAACTTTTTTAGACATATAAATCATTAGCAAAATGGCTATAAGCACTAAAACGATATCAATCGTTAGATGAGTGCCAGAGGCAACAATCATGGCGTAGACAGCATGTGCAATAAGTATCAGAATAGGAATAACTAACAAGAGATTAGCAAAACCAAATAAAACCTTTTCTTTAATACTCATGGAACGATAGTAGGAATCTGATTCACTACCGATACTTTGAGTGACCCTCATAGATAAATCCTTAAGAGCATGATTTAATTTATTCAAATGTTCTTTACCACGCGCATTTACTTGACGCTGTAACTCTTTACCAGAATATTGTGTTTCCAATTTTTTAGAAATATCGGAGTCAAAAAAATAATCAGCAAACAGTTGATCCGTTTTTAACTTCTCGGCATCGCCAAAGGCCATATGTACAAAGGATTCTTCAAAATCAGTCAATACACTCCTATTCTTAAGAATTAAAAAGTAACTGTTAGCTTCCTTTTCAATCTCAATAGCTTTGCGGTCAATGAGATCTAAAAGAGTTGCTTGAACAAGATTTTCAAAGGAAATGTTATCATCTCTCAAATGAGTGTTAGCAGGATTTAACTTCTGTAAATTTAAATGAAATATTTTTTCTGCTACAACTAGCGGAGGTAGGTCATCTGGTAATGTATATAATTGTCCTTTGCCTCTATTTTTAAATTGAAAAACAGTGTTTTTAAACGTTAACCAACAAATAATAGCAGCTATAAAAAAGATTGCAATAATAACATACACATAGTAATCCACAAAATGACGAATCCATCTTGTTCGCTCGGCTATTTGTCGTTCAGTTGCCTTAAAAATAGGCAAATAGTTACGTGAAATTGCTTGACCGGAGATAATCTTGCTATCCCAATAAGCGTGAAATTCACTAACACCATCAACATCATTCGCCCATGTTTCCAGTTGACCTAAACTACTTGTATTAGCACTTGGCTTGAAATACCCTCTATGTAGATATAGCTCCTGCTTCTTACTAGGTGCTTGCGTATCAACCGTAAAATGAACTTTTTCAAGAGTATTATCCCAGTCTGATATAGGTTTCCAATTTAGTACAGCAATATCCTTATATTTATAGAGAATATTCGAAAGTTTCCATTTTACAATAATCTTAACATTATCATTCGGCTTACCAGCATTATAAATTTTCAAACGGTAACCATCACCAAGATCCTCGATTGAGCTGGAAACATTTACCTTTCCTCCATTTCGATAAGCTTCAATTTGGGGATCTGGATGAATATCAAAATCACTTGGCATTTTCCCTGCTTTTCCCAGACTAACATACTGCCCTTCGTAGCTAGTACTAAATAAATAGGTTACTTCTTGGGTAAATTGCGCACTATTATCCTCATTAATGTGGAGATGGCCTTCATAAAGAGGAATTCGATATTCTACACCACTAGCAAAAACGGAAGTTCCAAAGAAGCTTACAAAGACTATAAAGCTAATAAAAAATCGTTTCAAAACCATAAATTTCCTCCACTTTCCAGTTTATATTTTATCACAAAAGATAAGCTAATAAAATAACGAAGCAGAGCTAAATTATTTATTTTTAAACAAATAATTGTATATTTTTTCATTTTTCAAATAAAAATGATTGAAATCAAACCTTATTTGCTGTAAAATAGTTGGATATATTATAATAGATGGAGTTTTTCTATGAAAAAGCTATTACTGGCCTGCTTTTTTGCCCTCTTTTTCCTATTTGGGGGAAATAATCTAGCACAAGCAGATAATTATTTACGCGTTGGTATGGAAGCTGCTTACGCTCCCTTCAACTGGACACAGGATACAGATGCGAATGGTGCCGTTCCTATTGAAGGCACTAATCAATACGCTAACGGATATGATGTCCAAATTGCTAAAAAAGTCGCTAAATCACTTGATAAGAAATTATTAGTTGTTAAAACATCATGGACTGGCCTAATCCCAGCACTAACTTCTAAAAAAATAGATATGATTGCTGCTGGAATGAGTCCCACAGAAGAACGTAAAAAAGAAATTACTTTTTCTGATAGCTACTATACCAGTGAACCAGTTATTGTTGTAAAAGCTGATAGCAAATTTGCCAAAGCAAAATCTCTAGCTGATTTTGTGGGCGCTAAAATCACTGCACAACAAGGCGTTTGGCATGTCAACCTAATTCCTCAAATAAAAGGAGTTAAAGCGCAAACACCTATGGGCGACTTTTCACAAATGCGTCAAGCTTTATCCTCAGGCGTCATTGATGGTTATATTTCAGAACGACCTGAAGCTATGACCGCCCAAAATGCTAATAGCTCTTTCAAAATGGTAACTCTCAAAAATGGCTTTACTGTCAATTCATCCGATGCTGCTATCGCAGTAGGTATGCGTAAGGATGATAGTCGTATTAATCAGATTAACCAAGTCCTAACTGGATTATCTCCTAAAGACCGGCTAAGTTTAATGGACAAAATGGTAACATTGCAACCTAAAGAAGAAAAATCATCCAATACTACTAAACCTTCTTTCTTTCACCAAATGTGGACTATTTTAAGAACCAATTGGAAACAATTTTTACGTGGTACAGGGCTTACATTACTCATCTCAACGATCGGTACTGTTGTTGGTTTGATTATTGGTTTATTGATTGGCATATATAGAACCGCAACCAAATCAAAAAATAAAGTGGTTGCTTTATTCCAAAAACTTTTTGGATGGTTCTTAAACATCTATATTGAGGTTTTCCGAGGAACACCGATGATTGTTCAATCCATGGTTATTTACTATGGTACTGCTCAGGCATTTGGGATTTCAATAGATCGGACTCTAGCTGCCATTTTCATTGTATCTATTAATACTGGTGCATATATGACAGAAATTGTTCGTGGTGGGATATTTGCTGTTGATCAAGGACAATTTGAAGCTGCAACCGCCCTTGGATTTTCACACGGACAAACCATGCGAAAGATTGTTTTACCTCAGGTTATTCGAAACATTCTACCTGCAACAGGTAATGAGTTTGTTATCAACATTAAAGATACATCTGTACTGAACGTTATTTCTGTTGTTGAGCTTTATTTCTCGGGTAACACAGTTGCTACTCAAAATTATCAATATTTTCAAACCTTCTCAGTTATCGCACTGATTTACTTTATCTTAACTTTCACTGTAACAAGAATCCTTCGCTATGTAGAACGCCGATTGGATGATGATACGTACACAACTGTAGCAAGAGAAATGCCACTGGAGGAGTCTACTAATGTCTAATCCTATTATTGAAATCAAACATTTAAAAAAATCTTACGGTAACCACCAAGTTTTAAAAGATATTTCCCTCTCTGTAAATAAAGGCGAAGTTATCTCAATTATTGGCTCATCAGGCTCAGGCAAATCAACCTTATTACGGTCTATAAACCTCCTTGAAGAACCTACTGACGGACAAGTCTTATTCCATGGAAAAAATGTCCTCGCTGATGATTATAATTTGACTCATTATCGTGAAAAATTGGGTATGGTTTTCCAATCCTTTAACCTTTTTGAAAATCTTAATGTCCTTGAAAATGCTATTGTTGCTCAAACTACTGTCTTGAAAAGAAGTCGTTCAGAGGCAGAAAAGATAGCTAAAGAAAACCTTAATTCAGTCGGAATGACCGAGCAATACTGGAAGGCAAAACCAAAACAACTGTCTGGTGGCCAAAAACAACGTGTCGCTATCGCTCGCGCTCTTTCAGTAAATCCTGAAGCTATGCTATTTGACGAGCCTACTTCTGCCTTAGATCCTGAGATGGTAGGTGAAGTTCTAAAAACTATGCAAGACCTTGCAAAATCAGGACTTACAATGATCATCGTAACCCATGAAATGGATTTTGCTCAAGAAGTTTCAAATCGCGTTATTTTTATGGATAAAGGCGTCATCGCCGAAGAAGGAACCCCTCAAGATATTTTTGAAAATCCTAAACAAGATCGTACAAAAGAATTCTTACAACGTTTCCTAAAATAAAAAAAAGATCTCAAAAGTTAGATACCAAGCTAACAATTGAGGTCTTTTTTATAAAATAAATCTATAATAGAAAAGTAAAATAAGTGACAGTCATCTTATAGCTCTTAAAGAAATTTTAAAAAAATAACAACTAAACTAAAACTCCACTTTTTTAAAAGGTACCCCTATAGGGGACAACAACTTTAATTGTCGATATCAACGCTTAAGGTTTAGAGAAAATCTACGGTAAATACTGAACAACTTGTCTACAGTAGCATTTTCAATTCATACTCATTCAAAGTTACTACTATTTTTAAAATATACTTTACTGGTTAAGTTTTTTGTGATATACTATTCTTGTTAACGTTAATAATCTTGCAATAGGAGGTAACTATGGCCGAAAAAACTGACTTGGCGTCAGCTTACCGCAGACTAAAAAGTCCTAATATTAAAACAAAAAAACGTGCTTTGAAAATTATTCATGAGTACAAGAGATCTGGCAAAAAATAACAGGGATCTCTAAAATAAAGTCAGACAAAAAAGCAACTAAGACACATCCCTCCGTCTTAGTTGTTTTTTAATATTACTTAACTTTCAGAGCTGATAAGACTTGTGTGCGAATATCGTCAACTCCATTTGGGGTATTAGGCAAAAATAAAGTTTGATTGCCTCTAGAAGCAAATGTATTTAGGGTATCAAGGTATTGATTTGTCAATAAAATTGACATAATTTGTTCCTCATTTAAACTAATATTTGCTTCTTTTAATTCTTGAATAGATTCTGCTAAACCATCTACAATTGCTTTTCGTTGTTGTGCAATACCTACACCGTGCAAGCGATCTTTCTCAGCTTCTGCAGATGCTGCTGTAACAATCTTAATCTTATCAGCTTCTGCTAATTCTTGTGCAGCAACACGTTTACGTTGAGCAGCATTAATTTCATTCATTGATTGTTTCACTTCAGCATCAGGTTCAACTTTAGTTATCAAAGTTTTAACAATAATATAACCATAAGTTGACATTTCTTCTGCTACTTGATGTTGAACCTCAAGTGCAATTTCATCCTTTTTCTCAAAGAGTTCATCGAGAGTTAATTTAGGAACAGATGAACGCAAAGCATCTTCAATATATGATTTAATTTGTGCTTCAGGTCTCATCAATTTATAGTAAGCATCAGTAACATTATTTTCATTAACACGGTATTGAGTAGCAATGTTCAATGTAACGAAAACATTATCTTTTGTTTTGGTTTCAACTACAATCTCTGTTTGTAATAATCTTAACTGGACACGTGCAGCAATCTTATCAATACCAAAGGGCATTCTAAGGTGAATACCACTTTGTGAAGTTGTTTGGTATTTCCCAAAACGCTCAATAATAGCTACTGTCTGTTGTTTGACAACGTACAAAGCACTCGCAAGAATAGCTATAATGACAATAATACAGATAATTAAAAACACGACTGGACCTAACACTAACATAAATACTCCTTCTTAAGTAGAGCTAGCTATGGACACTTTTTAATGTGTCTGCTGCATCTTGACTTATTGTTAATATATAATTATAATGGTTTTCTTATTTTTGTCAAATAAAAAAGTAATAAGAACTTATAATATAAAAAAAGTAAGGTCATAGACCTTACTAGATAATTATTCAACACTCATTATATAAGGATAAACTGGCTGGTCTCCTTGGTGGATTTCAACTTCAATATCTTCATATTTCTCTTCTAAATAATCTGCCAAATCTTCAGCAAGTGCTGTATTACCTTCTTCACCAATAAAGATAGTCACAATCTCACTATCTTCTTCGACCATCTGGTCAAAGGTTAACTTCATAGCTGACTCAAGGTTAGCATCAGATACTAAAATCTTACCATTAACCATACCTAGATAATCGTTTTCATGAATCTCTAAGCCATCAATCGTTGTATCTCTGACTGCTAAAGTTAAGCTTCCGCTTGTAACATCACTCAAGCTAGCTGACATTGCTGAAAAATTCTCGTCTAATGATTTAGAGGCGTCAAAGGCTAATAAGCTCGTTAATCCTTGTGGAACTGTCTTGCTTTCAATGACTACTGCGGGAATGTCAACAACATCTGCTGCAGATTGAGCAGCCATAAAGATATTCTTGTTATTTGGTAAAAGAATAACTTGTTTTGCATTAACAGCTTCAATAGCTTTCACAATATCTTCAGTAGACGGATTCATAGTTTGTCCACCAGAAATAATGTAATCAACTCCTTGTGCAGTAAAGATGTCTGCTAAACCTTGTCCCGCTACAACAGCAATCAAACCAAACTCTTTCATCTCAGCCTTCGGACGTACTGTATTTGTTTTCTCAACTTGAGCATCATGTTGATTACGCATATTGTCGACTTTAATTTTGATTAAAGAGCCATATTTTAACCCTTCTTGCATCACAAGTCCAGGATCTTCGGTATGGACGTGAACCTTAACAATCTCATCATCATTAACGACCATCAAAGAATCACCAAGATTGCTTAAATAGCCTTGAAACTCTTCATAATTGAATTCTTTAACATAAGTTGGCCCTTGACGTAAAGCAACCATGATTTCAGTACAATAACCATATGTAATATCTTCTGTGGCAACATGTCCAACAACTGCCTTATGGTGCTCGGCATTAATCATCTCAGACATATTTGCTGGTGTCGCTTTGAAGTCTTCAGAAGCAATATAATCACCATTTAAGGCAGACAAGAAACCTTCATATATGAAAACCAAACCTTGACCACCCGAGTCAACAACACCAACTTCTTTTAAAACTGGTAGTAGGTCAGGTGTTTTTGCTAATGCTTTTTTAGCTCCTTTAAGAGCAGCGCTCATAACTTCAATAGCATCATTAGTAGACTCAGCTTTTTTCAAAGCAGCGCTTGCAGCACCCCGTGAAACGGTTAAAATTGTCCCTTCAACTGGCTTCATCACAGCCTTATACGCTACTTCAACACCTGCTTGAAAAGCTTGTGCTAAATCTTGCCCATCCAACTCAACTTTGCCTTTAATACTCTGACCAAAACCACGGAAAATTTGCGATGTGATGACCCCAGAATTACCACGAGCTCCCATCAATAGACCTTTGGAAAGGATTTGACCAACTTCACCTACAGTTTCTGCGGGCTTGCTAGCAACTTCCTTTGCTCCATTATCCATGGTCATTCCCATATTTGTCCCAGTATCTCCATCTGGAACAGGAAAGACATTTAAAGAATTAACATATTCTGCTTGTTTGCCTAGACGCGTTGCCGCGGCTTGAACCATTTCTTGGAACAAGCTTGCTGTAATATTTGACACTAGTTTTCTCCTACAACCTTAATATTCTGCACATACACGTTAACCATATCGGCTGTTAAACCAAGTTGGCTTTCAAGATTAAATTTAACGCGTTCTTGGATATTCTTAGAAACTTCACTAATCTTTACACCATAACTCATCACAGTGTAGACATCAACAGAAATACCCAAATCTGTAGATTTCACAACTACGCCTTTAGCATAGTTTTCCTTGCGAAGTA
This sequence comes from Streptococcus porcinus, assembly GCF_900475415.1. NCBI lineage: Bacteria > Bacillati > Bacillota > Bacilli > Lactobacillales > Streptococcaceae > Streptococcus > Streptococcus porcinus. Next base: position 371,073 of record NZ_LS483388.1, on the reverse strand, counting down.
GCGATTGAAAATTGTCTTTTATAGCACTTTTACTTGCCATACCTACAACGCCAAAAATTTCCGTTGCAGAACCACCAACAACAGTTGCAATAACGTCGTCAGATAGTTCAATTAGACCATCATTTGTATTAATTTTTACAGTCATATTTACTACCTCAAAAAGTTTTTATCAGTTTATTTTATCACATATTAGCCTTAATGTAAAAAAATTTAGGTATAACAACAACATTCAACGATGAAATGGAAGAAAATGAAAAAAGCCCTAAGGCTTATTTCAACTATACACGTTCAACTTGACCTGACTTAAGCGCACGAGCTGAAGCCCAAACTTTTTTAGGTTTACCATTAACCATAATAGTAACCTTTTGAAGATTTGGTTTAACTGTACGTTTTGTTTGATTCATAGCGTGTGAACGGTTATTACCAGATACAGTCTTACGACCTGTGAAATAACATACTTTTGCCATTTTATCAGTCTCCTCCTAGGTAGAATATGTTTACGATGTGCTAGCACCACATACCAAACTATTCTATCATACGAGTAACCAATTAGCAAGACTTTTTTCTCTCGTCTCTAACAACTTTTCAGCCTTTTCTTAGTCAGAAAGGGCTTTAACTAAGGAATTAAAGAGATCTCTGGTAGAGCCATCATATAATACTTCCGTTATTCTATCTTCTATCCCATCTCTAAATTCATAAGTATAAGCTACACCACTAGGATTAACGACACCAATACGCTTGTTTTCTGTTTGTGGATGTGTTACAGAAAATGATAGTTTCCGTTCAACATCAATGGGAACCGTATATTTAAACATGATATCACGTTGACTAACTTTACCAACTAAATAACCTAATTGAAAGAAGTTCTCGACTAATTCTGCTAATTCTTCCTCACTCAAACCACGCCTCCATCAACTTAACTTCCTATATGTTTTTTCTAGTTCAAACAACATTAAATAGATTAATTGGATACATAACTCTGATTTCCCGACATTATCCGTTGTACCAGTTAGATAAATATCTAGTTGAGGACAATAAAATGCGAAAGCTCCTGAGATACCTGAATGCCCTATGAAACTCAAGCGATTTTCTTTATTAAATTGTCCCATTGATATTTTCATGTGACCACCACCATATTCAACAGGTGCATAATCTCCCTGAAGAGGGAAATAGTCTTGAATGTCTTGCCAATGCTTTTTACTAAATAATTTTCCTTCTATAAATGCTCTGATAAAAACCATCAAGTCTGCTGTAGTCGAAATACCCCCTCCAGCCCCTTGTCCACTAGCTACAATTTTCGGTCTTTCTATATATTCTTTTCCTGTAAAAAGAGGAGGAATCTTTCCGTATTCACTACTGACAATGTAACTATGTTTTAATCCTAAGGGCTCCATAATATAACGATCCACACAGTCATCTAAAGAAAGCTTATAAATAGATTCAATAATGACACCTAAAAGCATAAAATTAATATCTGTATAGTAGGCTTGTTGGCTACCGGGTACAAAATGAGCCTCCAATTCTCCCACCCACGTAATCATGTCTTCTAAATCGTAAGAAAAATCCTCATTAGCAATACGTTTCCTAAGTGAAATTGGTTCTTCATAAAATATATTAGCTAGGCCACTTCGTTGGAAGAGGAGATCTTTAATAGTAATAAATTCAGTCTGATCATTGCCTAGGATGTGGTGAAGATTAATAAGCTTTTCTTTTGGTATGAAATCGGTTACAATATTGTCATAATCTAATTTTTTAGAATCAATCAGTTGTAAAACTAGCGTCGTTATCCAAAGTTTGGTAACACTAGCCAATAGAAATAGACTGTCTTTAGTTATTTCGCCATGTTGGAATTGAGCAATGTCTTCACCATTCCCTTTTTGAAGTGAAATAATAGCTCTTGGTAATTTATGCCTTACAACAAAATTTTGAAAAAGATGTTTTAAATTTTTGGTATTCACTGATAACTCCTCTCAACACAAACAATAAACTAATCACTATATAAAATATATCAATAAAGGATAACTTATGGACATCAGACAACTTTCCTATTTTTTGACAATTGCCAAAACGCAAAATTACTCTCATGCATCAAAAATTTTATTTGTATCACAGCCTGCCTTAAAACAATCTGTCTCTAAAATAGAGGAAGAATTTAATACACCATTATTCGTTTATAAGAATCACAGATTGAATTTAACAGATACAGGCCGGATTTTAGTTGAGCGTGGCGAGCCAATTGTAAAAGCTTTTAACGAACTTATCTTTGATTTACAAAATGCTAATGAGCCTAAACGTCAAGAAATTAGAGTAGGTGTCACTTTTTTAACCATGTTACAATATATGGATCAAATTTCTCGTTTCATCAGGAAAAATCCTAATATTGATTTAAGAATTATCCAAGAGGGGTCCATGAAATTACAAGAACTTCTCGTTCAAGAAAAAATTGACATTGGCATCCTATCTTTCCCACAAATTGAACATGATATTATTATTGATCCTGTTGCTGTTAATCACTCTTCCTATTCAGCATCATTAGTTGTGCCAAAAGAGCATCCTTTAGCTAACAAAGAAAAAATTACATTTAAAGATTTAAAAGGTTATAATATTGCTAGTCTAAGTGATCATTTTGCATTAGGTGAATTTACCAAAAAACGTTGTCGAGAATTTGGCTTTAGTAATCAGGTAATTCTCACACACGATGATTTTGAAATTCTTTTACATAGCTTGGATAAACTAGATGCAATTACTATATTACCTAGAGAGCTAGAGGATCTCAGCCCTGTGGAAAATCTTATTTGGATTCCAATTCATGATGTCAATAGTTTATATAAACAAGGATTAGCATATCGTAAAAATATGTCAACTAATACAGATGTTATTAGTAAATTTATTGATGCTATTAAGCATTAACTTTCAGCGGTAAATTCTAAGACATGATAGTCTTCTTCCTTATTTACGACGCGAAGACCCCCAAAGGCTAAAGCTTCAAGCTCGAATTCACCAGGATATGCCTTAAAAGGGCCAATAAATGCTGTTTTCTCGGCAACTTTTTGACATAAAGCTTCTGAATAAGCCATACCTCCCGTTATACAGACCATATCAATAGAGCCACTAACACTTACCGCTAAGGCAGCTAAGGTTTTAGCAATCCCTAATGCTAAAGCATCAAAGACTAGTGAAGCCTCTTTATCGCCTTCCTCAATTCTCTTCTCAACTTCTCTTAAATCAGCTGTATTACATAATGATTGTAATCCAGCTTTTTTTCTGACTAAATAGGTAAATTGATCAAGGCCGATCTTTTTAATCACTTCAACCATCTCTTTAATTGGTATACCACCTGAACGTTCTGCTGAAAACATGATTTCATCGTCCGAAATAAAGTCAACAATCTGTCCATGTTCATGTCCACTTGCACTGGCACCTCCTCCAACATGAGCAATAACAAGATTAAGCTCATCATAAGATTTTCCTAAATCCTCTGCTACTTTTCGAGCCACAGCTCTCATGTTTAAATGATGGCCAGTTGATGTCCTCTCAACCCCTTTCAGTCCTGTTATACGAGAAACGTCTCGCATCGAATCAACGGTTACTGGGTCATAGATATAGGCAGGTTTATTCTCTCCATATTTTTCCATCAAGGCTTTCGCTAATTTTGCTCCCATATTTGATGGGTGCTCTAAAACAGGATGGTATTCTAAATGGTTAATAAGTTCATCATTTACAAGAATTGCCCCCGGTTTGACAGGACCAATTAAACCGCCTCGGCCGACAGCCACATCAATCTTAATGACATCATGTTTGTCCAATAACGCTTCAATATCTTTCAAGCGTAGCTCAAACTGATCAAATACTTTCTTGAAAACTTCTAATTCCTGACTAGTATATGTAATTTCTTCTTTCCAAATTAGCTCTTTATCTTCATACATAGCCACTTTGGTTGATGTTGCCCCTGGGTTAATAGCAATTATTTTTATCATAAACTTCCCCTACTCTCTATCCTTTGTCATCATGATTTGTGATAATAAAAGTGATGCATATTTCTCCTCAAAGCTAGAACTACGAGAAGTTATAATTACTGGAACCTTAGCTCCTATAATTAAACCTGCCATCTCGGATCCACCGAAAAGAGTTAGAGATTTAGACATAATATTCCCTGTCACAATGTCTGGAGCAAACAAGATATCAGCATCCCCTTGAATCTTACCTGTATAGTTTTTTTCCTTTACGCTTTCTGGTGAGAGTGATAAATCAATCGAGAGCGGCCCTTCAACTGTAATATCTGTCTTACTACTGTAGTCCTTAGCCAATTCAGACTCCAATACTGAGGAAGGCAATTTGGGAATCAGATTCTCAGCTGCTGATAAGAGGGCAACTTTTAGATGATGAGAAAGCTTAAGTGAAGCCATAACCTCAACAGCATTTTCAATAACTGTTTTGGCAGTGTCTTTTTCAGGTTGTAAAACAAGTCCCCCATCTGTTATCGCAATCAATCTATTTAAAGTAGGCATTGATAAAACAGCAACGTGTGACAGAGTATCTGCTTTACGAATACCTGTTTCCTTGTTAACAACTTCTTTTAAAACTTTACCTGTTGAAATATGTCCCTTTAAGATAGCATCGCCTTTACCCTTTCGAACAAGCTCAACACCCTTAAAAGCTGCTTCTTGATCATCACCGACCGCAACAATCTCGTAAGCATCTTTTGGAATAGTAAACCCTTTTAATTTTTCTTCTAAGGTAACTTGATCATCAATTAAGTAAGCAAAAACTCTTTTTTCTCTGACTGCACGTTCAATACAAGCTAAAACTTCATCATCTGCTGCCTTTATTGCTACAAGATTAATAGGTTTATCAACATTTTTTATTTCAGGCCGAGCTTCAAATAATTTATCAATTAATAACGACATTTTTTCTCCTATCTAAAAAATGGGATGCTTACATTTAGTTGACAAGGAGTGAACTCTAACATCCCAATTTACTACTAAATATCAAGTTTATAGTCTTCTGGTTTTACTAGATGTAGAACATTCATAAAGAGGTGTTTAAATAAAAAACCAAATGCTACTGGACCACCTATAAAGACTAATAAAGCACTCAAAATATTCATTGCTGACCAACCGCCCTTTACAAGATTTAAATGGTTAATTGGACCTACTAAACCACTAAAACCAAATCCAGCACTCATCGGTGTACCTTGGATATTAAAGAGGTAAGCCAATATTCCACAAGCAGCTGCTGAGCATATAATAGGTAATAAGGTTTTAGGATTCTTAACCCAAACAGGCATTGAAATCTTTGGAGAGCCAATGAAATGGGCAATTGCTGTGCCATGGGTATTAACACTCCATCCAAGGATAGCAAAGCCAAATCCTGTTGCACAGATACCTACATTTGCAGCACCTGAACCTATTCCAGTTAGTGATATAGCAAGGGCAATCCCTACTGTTGTAATAGGAGAAACAATTAAGAAACCAAAAACAATCGCTAATAAAATACACATAATCAGTGGTTGTAAGGTGAGCAATTGGGCAACTCCTATACCAATCAGCTTCGTAATCATTGAGACATAAGGAAGGAGAAAGCGTCCAATCAAACCAACCACTAGCATCATAAGTGGCGGAATAACTAAAATAGTATAGGCTTTCAAACTATTTCCCACTAACAAGATCAAACCTGCCCCAATAGCAGCAGTAATCATCATATTAATGATGTCACCAGTACCCTGCATCATAATCATGCCGTTTTTGGCCGAAATAGCACCTGAGGCAAAAAGTGTTGCTAAACCAAGAGATGCTGATTGTATAGGATTGAATTTAAAATTCATACCAACCATAACACCACAAACCAAGCCCATTACTGAGTTGGACATGCCTAGTCCCCATACTAATGGTTTTAAAAAGGGTAATGAAGGTACTAGTGATTTCACTAATTCGGAAAGTAAGGCTCCCGGAATGAGCACAACTACCGCTCCAAGCGCAATTCCATTTAAAACATTCATTGTGAATGCTTTTGCTGTTAATTTATTTTCCATTTTCTATTCCTCTATTGATGAATTCCGTGTCCTAGTAGGATTTCACTTGTATCCATAATTGTTTCAGCTAAACTTGGATGATTATGAATAGTTAGTGTAATATCTTCAGCTGTTAATAAATTTTCAATAGCTAAAGTTATTTCTGCAATTAGCTCACTCACGCCAGGACCTACTAATTGGGCCCCAATAATTCTATTATCTTTTTTATCTGAAATTAAACGAACAAAACCTTCAGGATTTGCCATTGAAAGAGCACGACCGTTGCTTGTAAATCTAAATGTTGCAACTTTTGCATCGATACCAGCTTCTTTTGCGGCAGCTTTAGTCATACCAACAGTAGCAATTTCTGGTTGCGTGTAAGCAACCGTCGGAATAACAAGATAATCAGCCGCCACACCTTCAACTTGGGCAATAGCTTCGGCGGCTACCTTAGCTTCAAAAGAAGCCTTGTGTGCTAAAGCTGGACCAGCTGTAATATCACCAATAGCATAAATATGTTTCACTTGAGTTTGCATTTGTTCATTAACGGGAATGAGACCTTTATCATCTAAGCTAAGTCCAGCAAGTTCAATAGAAATGTTATCGGTGTTTGGACGACGGCCAACAAGGACCGCAATTTTATCAGCTTGGATTTTCTCTTCTTTTTCCCCATTTTCATAGAATAGATCAAGCCCTTGATCTGTTTTTTCGTAACGAGAAGCTTTAGCACCCGTAATGATGGTCATCCCAAGCTGTGCTGCTTGATCAAGAACTGGTTTCACTAAATCAGCCTCAAACCCACCTAATACACGGTCCATGCCTTCTAAAATAGTCACGTGGCTGCCAAGATTAGCATAAGCCATAGCTAATTCCATACCGATATAACCACCACCAATGATGGCTAATTCTTTAGGTATCTCTTGCAAATTTAGGAGACCAGTTGAATCAAGAATATCTTCTCCAAATGGGAAAGCTTTCAATTCAATTGGACGACTTCCTAAAGCGAGAATCACGTTTTTAAAACGATAACCTTCTCCAAGACCATCTTCTGGTGTTACAAAAACAGTATCTTTGGAAACAAAGTGCGCTTCACCCTTAACAATAGTGACTTTATTCTTTTTCAATAAAGTTTCAACACCCATTGTTAGTTTAGAAACAACTTGGCTGTCTTTCCAAGCTTGTGCTTTGGCAAAATCTAAGCTAGTTTCTCCAAAACTGATGCCATAAGGAGATGCCATTTTACTATGGGCATAATCATGACCAACCTGTATTAAGGCTTTAGAAGGAATACAACCAACGTTTAAACACGCGCCACCAATATTTCCTTTTTCGATGATAACAACTTTTTGTCCCAGTTGGGCTGCACGAATAGCTGCTACATAGCCCCCAGGTCCTGAACCGATTACAATAGTTTCTACTTCATTTGTATATCCACCTACTACCATGCTATTACCCCTCTGCTAACAATAAATCTGGATCGCTTAGGTAAGACTTAAGCAAGTTAATAGCTTGTTGTGCATAAACGCCGTCGATTGCGCGATGGTCGAATGCGAAAGAAATTTTCATGACATTCTTCAATACTGGATTACCTTCTGCATCAGGCATAAAGATTTTATCAATACGACCAACGTTCAAGATAGCAATCTCTGGTAAATTAATAATTGGTGTTGACCAAACGCCTGCTGTTGCCGCAGCACCAACGTTTGTTACTGATATTGAGCCTTTACCCATATCAGCTGTTCCAAGTTTACCATCACGCGCTTTTTGTGAAATCTCAGAAATTTCTTCTGCAATATCAAATAGACTCTTACGTTCAGCGTTACGAATCATTGGTACCATTAAGCCACGAGGTGTGTCTGTTGCAACACCAATATTGTAATATTGATGGTGGCTAATTTCGTTTTTATCCATATTGATGGATACGTTTAAGTCTGGGAAGCGCTTTAACATTGCTACTAATGCTTTCACCAAGTATGGTGTGAAGGTTAATTTAATACCTTTTTCTGCTGCAATGACTTTCATCTTATTTCGGTGAGCGACAAGGGCATCAACTTCTGCTTGATCAAAAACTGTAACTTGCACAACTTCGCTTGAGCTTTTCGCTAAAGCATCAGCAATAGTGCGACGGATTGCTGGCATTTTTTCTACCACTTCTGCAAACTCTTCACTTGTTACTTTTGGTGCGGCTACTGCTTTTTCTTCAGCAACTTCTTCATGTACTTTTGATGCTTGTTCTTGGACTTGTGCTACCTGTGTTGCACCGCCATTTGCCAAGAAAGCATCAACATCTTCCATAGTGATTTTGCCATTGTTTCCACTGCCCTTTACTAAGCGTAAATCGACCTCTTTTGAACGTGCATATTTACGAACGCGTGGTACAGCAAGAAGACGCACATCAACTGAAGAATCTCCTTCAACGATAGCTGTTTGTTTTGGACTTTCTGTTTTTCCTTCAACGGGAGCTTCTGTTTTAGAACTTGATACTGCAGCTGGAGCTTGGCTTGATGCTGAACTATTTCCACTAGCTAAGTATTCTTTTAATTCTTCTTCAGTCTCAGCGATGTCAGCAATTGGTTCACCAACAATTCCAGTATCTCCTGCTTCAACGTAGATTTTTGCGAGGAAACCAGATATTGGACTAGGTAATTCAACAACAGCTTTATCACTCTCAATTTCTAATAATGTCTTATCTTCAGTAACCTTATCACCTACATTTGCAGTCCATGCCATGATGACACTTTCATGAGTGCCTTCACCAGCATCAGGTAATATATATTGATACATCCTGTCTCCTCCCTAGAACTCTACTGTTTCTTTAGCTTTTACAACGATATCTTCAACACTTGGCATCCAATCTTCCTCGGCAAGACCAAATGGAAAAATGGTATCCGGAGCAGTAATACGCCCAATTGGAGCATCCAAATCCATAAAATTACGTTCACTGATTTCAGACATGATTTGCCCAGCAGTACCTGCTTGACGTTGTGCTTCTTGAAGAACAATTGCCCGATGTGTTTTAGCTACTGAGGCTTGAAGAGTTTCGTAGTCAACCGGTGAGACCGTACGTAAGTCAACAACTTCAGCACTGATCCCTTCTTTTTCTAGTTGTTCGGCTGCTTGAAGCGCTAATTGAACCATCAGACCATAGCCAATCAATGTAACATCTGATCCTTCACGAACAACATTTGCTTTATCAAGAGGAACAGTGTAGTAACCTTCTGGAACTTCATCTTTAACGGTACGATAAAGACGTAAGTGTTCGAGAAAAAAGACTGGATCTTCAGATTCAATTGCAGAAATCATCAAACCTTTTGCATCATAGGCTGATGAAGGGATAACTACACGTAATCCCGGAATTTGAGATAGAAAACCTTCTAAACTATCAGAATGCAGTTCGGGCGTATGAACACCACCACCATAAGGAGCTCGGATAGTGATTTGAGCACTCCGAGTGCCACCTGAACGGTAGCGTTGACGAGGAATTTGCGCAATTAAAGCATCCATAGCTTCTACAATGAAACCTGAAAACTGCATTTCCGGAATGGGTAAGAAACCTTCTTGTGCAAGTCCTACCGACATTTGAAGAATTCCAGATTCAGCTAGAGGTGTATCAAAAACACGATTTTCACCAAATTCCTCTTGCATCCCCGCAGTTATACGGAAAACTCCACCATTTTTGCCGACATCTTCACCAAAAATTAAGGCATTGTCATGTTTTTTCATCACTTCACGCAATCCCTCTGTAACGGCTTGTGCTAATGTTAAAACTGGCATCTTAGTTTTCCTCCTTTGCTTGATAATAAGCAATTTGTTCTCTAATATTTTGTGGCTTATCTTTATACATAAACTCTAAAAATTCTGTAATATGTTGTGACTCTGTTTTTGCCATCTCTGCTAAAGCATCTTTCGCTTGTACCTTTACATCTTCATAAATAGCGTCAGCTTTTTCCTGACTCCATAATCCTTTTTCAGTCAGGTAATTTCCAAGTCGAATAAGCGGATCTTTTTGTCGCCATTCTTCAACTTCTTCATCAGCACGATAACGTTTAGGATCATCAGACATGGTATGGGGACCAAAACGGTAGGTCATATTTTCAATAAGCACAGGACCATTTTCAATAGCATATTCCCGCGCTTTCTTTACGGTATAATATACTGCAACAGGATCCATGCCATCAATTCTTACAGCTGGAATTCCAGCTGCGACCGCTTTTTGAGCAAGAGTAGCAGCCTTGGTCTGATGTGAGGTGGGAACTGAGATACCATAACCATTATTTTGAACCACTGCAACAAGATTAGCCTTGAAGACACCTGCAAAGTTAAGAGCTTCATAGAAATCACCTTGTGATGTAGCAGAATCTCCACATAATGATAAAGCAATTTGTTTCTCACCTTTCATCCGTTTTGCAATACCATTACCTAATGCCTGAATAGTGGTTCCACCAACGATAACATTTGGAGAATACATATTTAAATCTTTAGGATATTGGTTAGCAACATAGTGCCCTTTGTACCACAAGAAAGCTTGTGAGAGCTTCAAACCAAATTTAACGCCTGCAAAAACATCACGATAAGTTGGTGCAAAAACATCCTTCTTATCTAAGGCTAAAACAGCACCATATTGACTAGCTTCTTGGCCACCACCCGGTGCGTAATTACTTAGCGCTCCTTGCCTGTTTAAGAGAATAACACGCTCATCAATGGCACGTCCCCAAGTAATCGCCTCCATCAATGCAAGCAATTCTTCATTACTAATTTGATCCATCGCTTCTTGATCATCCACTTTTCCTTCTTCATCTAGAATGTGATAAATTGGAAATTTTTCGTCATAAGATGAAACAAGTTCCGTAAAATTAAGTTTACTAATTTTCATGTTTGCTTCCTTCCTTTCAAAATAATGATAGCGCTTTCTTATTTAAGAGTAAACTTCCTATTTCTTATAGTGCTATAAGTAATAGTTCAAACTTAAGTCATGTGACTCTTAAAGTATCCTAGTAGAGGGGTCTCCTCCTTTGACTAACTTATCGTATCTATGGTAAAAACTTGAAGTGAGATACTTTTTTTATAAAAAAAGATCTCCAGCGGGAGATCTTTAGCATCATCAGTTACTTTCAATCATAGTTTTCTCGCAGTGGATAAAACTATAGTTTTAAGGCAGGATTATAAAAGAAAGCCCCAAATTAGGACTTTCAACAATTTATTACTCAAAATTATTCTTTGCTTGTTCACAATCAGAGATTGTTTCACAGGGACTTGTAAGTTTTTTTTAAGTTAAAATTATGCTTTGTTTGCTGAACCGAAAACGTCGATACGTTCTTCAACTGCTGCTTGTACAGCTTTCATACCTGGAGCCAAGAATTTACGTGGGTCAAATAATTTTTTACCATCGTATTCTGCTTCGTTTGCATCGTAGTTACGAGCAAATTCGCGAGTTGCATTAGAGAATGCAATTTGACTTTCAGTATTAACATTAACTTTAGCAACACCAAGTTTGATAGCAGCTTTAATTTGATCGTCAGGGATACCTGAACCACCGTGTAATACAATTGGGAAGCCTGGTACAGCTGCCGCTAATTTTTCTAAGTGGTCAAGAGCAAGACCTTCCCAGTTAGCTGGGTATGGACCATGAATGTTACCGATACCTGCAGCAAGGAAATCAATTCCAGTTTCAACCATTGCTTTAGCATCTTCGATTGGTGCAAGTTCACCTTTACCGATGATACCATCTTCTTCACCACCGATTGTTCCAACTTCAGCTTCTACAGAAACACCTTTAGCATGTGCTAACTCAACAACTTCTTTAGTTTTAGCAAGATTTTCTTCAACTGGAAGATGTGAACCATCAAACATGATTGAAGAGTAACCAACTTCGATACATTCCAACGCATCCTCATAATGACCATGGTCAAGGTGAATAGCTACAGGAACTGTAATACCCATTGATTCTACAAGGTTAGAAATAAGTGATTGACATACTTTATAACCACCCATGTATTTAGCAGCACCCATTGAAGTTTGGATAAGAACTGGAGCTTTTTTAGCTTCTGCTGCACGCAAAATTGCTTGTGTCCATTCTAAGTTGTTAGTGTTGAATCCACCAACAGCATATCCGTTTTCACGAGCTGCTTGTACAAATTTTTCTGCTGAAACGATTGCCATTTGTTAGGCCTCCTCTAATTTTTCGGGTTATCCCGTTTACATTGTCCATTCTAGCATAATTAGCACCAAATTTCTAGTACTTGCTAAAGGGTAAAACGTTTTCTCCTTTCAATTTTTCACAATTTTAACTTTTTTAAATACAAAAAAAGTGAGTCAAAGACTCACTCAATATTATGCGGAGAGAGGGACTTGAACCCTCACGACCTAAAGCGGTCACAGGATCCTTAGTCCTGCGCGTCTGCCAATTCCGCCATCCCCGCTACTCATCAGCAACATCATTTATTATATCAGCTGTGAGTATTTCTGTCAATCCTTACTTTTGATATTTTTTCAAAAAGTTTGTAATTTCCTTTTCATATTGTTTTTTGTCAGTTTCATAGGCTCGTGCATGCTTAGCACCCTTGACAATATATATTTCTTTTGGTCCTGATGTCGCCTTATAATTGTTATAAACCATATTTGTAGGCACAAAATCATCTTTATCACCATGAATAAATAGAACTGGCAAGTGGTTTTTTTTCAGTTGCTCTTGGGCACTTGCTTCTCCATAAGTAAAACCGGCTCTGATCTTTGAAATAGCAGAAACTTCATATAAGAGAGGAAAAGCTGGGAGATTGTACATTTTTTTAGCTTGAAACTTCAATTCATCCCAAACACTATTGTAACCACAATCTTCAATAATATTGACAACTTGTTCTGGTAGTTTCTCACCACTAGCCATCATCACCGTAGCAGCTCCCATGGATAAACCGAAGTAAGTAATTTGACTTTTCGGATCTGCCTTAACCAACTGCTTGGTCCAAGCGATTAAATTCTGGCGGTCATTCCAACCATATCCTATGATATTACCTTCACTTTCACCATGTGCTTCGTTATCTGGAATTAGGACATTATAGCCCAAATCATGAAATAGCATAGCATAAGGTTTCATCCCTGCTTTACTATTTAAAAAGCCATGGACAACTATAGCCGTTTTTTGAGACGGTTTTTCGGCAGGTAGATACCAAGCAACTTGTTTTTTTCCTCTATTAGTCAAAGAATATTTTTCAACTTTTAGAGCATTAAATGCTTGCTCACTGGTATACAAAGGATTGTCTTTATCACGTTTAGCCTTGCTAATAAAGGATTTTTCTTCCCGGATTTGAGCAACGTGGAAAAAATAGTAACTAGCTCCTACACTAATCGTTGTTAGTAGTAAGAGGATAACCATTAAATACTTTGATAATCGAATTATTTTCATACCAAATAGTTTACCTTATTTTAGTCAAAAAAGAAAGGGGCTAACCTTTCTTTTTTTATAATTAGAGAAGTATACTACTTAGGGTAGGAACAACTACAGTCACAATCACCCCAACAACGACTAAGGCAATCGATCCCATTGATTCTTCCACCTGTCCAAAATCTTTTGCTGCTGAAACACCAAGTGCATGCCCTGCTGTTCCTAAAGCTAATCCACGCGCGATTGGATCATTAATTTTAAACAGCTTAATTAATGGCTTAGCCAGTGCATAAATAATAACACCATTTAAAATACAAGCTAATGACGTTAACTCAGCTGAGCCACCTATAGCTATCGAAGTCGGCATTGCAATAGCTGTCGTTGCTGCTTGAGGTAACATTGAAGCTGTGACAACTCTACCCAATTGTAGAAGAGTCGAAATAACATAAATTCCATATACAGCAACGATACTTCCCAAAGTGATACCGCCTAAAATTTGAACCCAATATTTTTTTAAAACATCTCTTTTACGATAGAGGGGAATAGCAAAGCAAATTGTAGCAGGTTCAAGGAAGAAAGCAATAATTTGACCACCTTTATTGTATTGATCAAAGCTAATACCAGTGGCTTTCAGGGTTGCAATCCCCAAAATCATGGCCACAAAGAGTGGAGCAAATAAGAAGAAGCCCTTGGTCTTCTTAAATAATATCTGACCGATGAAAAATGTTCCTACTGATAATAGAACACCAAAGATTGGCGACACCTTTAGTAATTGAATAAATGTTTCCATCTTCTTGACTCCTTTTCTTATTTTGCAAAAGCCTTACTATTTCTTTCCTGTGTTTGACTAAAAGCAGAGCTCTTTTTGAATATTGAAGCTGTATTAAGTTGAAAGATTAATTGAGTCATCCAACCTGTTGCCACTAGTAGAATTAGGGTTGAAGCAAAGATTAAAATCATATCTAAAATGAAATGGGCTTGTAATAAACCAAGTGATTTAATGACTGAGATGCCTGCTGGAACAAAGAAGAGACCTATATTGTTAACCAAAGCATCTCCCACTGTCTCCACTTGTTCTAACTTAATAACATTAAAGTTTAGAGCCAAAAACATAAGGACCAAACCTATAACAGAAGCAGGCATCGTAATTGGAAGTAGACTTTCAATAAATTTAGATATTAAAACGATTGTTCCAATTAATACACTTTGATAAATAACTGAATATGTTTTTTTCATAACGCAACTCCTTTTCACCCTCGGACTAACTTGTTTTATTGTCTTTATTATAGACAAAAAAGAGCCCTGTGAGCTCTTTTAAGAATAGAAGGCTTCCACCCTAGTATGAAATGCATTTTCTTTAGCTTAAGTTACAGACTAGAGACCTAGCTGTTGTTTAAAAGATTTAATATAGGAACGTGAAACTGGAACCTTTCCTTGATTAGACATGGTAACCTGATAAGTTTGATTAAACCAAGGCTGAATCTCTTTTATCTCTTCTTGATTAATAATATAAGCACGATGCACCTTTAAAAAACGGTCGGATGTCAAATTTTTTTCGATGGCTGATAAACTGGTATGACTCGTATAAGAACCTTTTTTCGTATAAACTGTCGTTTCTTTTCCTTGAACTTCACAATAAATAATATCTGAAAATGGGAGCAAATAAATGCGTTCGTCCGTTTCAATTGTTAAACGTTCAACTGTTTTATCAGCTTTAATCTGAGATAAATAATTAGCATTTTGAACTTCTAAAGCTAGCTTAGCTTTTTCAATAGCTTTCTTGATTCGTGTTTCTTCAAAAGGCTTTAGAATATAATCCAATGCATTAACTTCAAAAGCTTCCACAGCATGATTATCATAAGCAGTTGCGAAAATAATAAGGGGTGCATGAGGAACCTTGGTTAAGCGTTTGGCCAAATCTAAGCCACTTTCATCCGTCAAATGAATATCTAAAAAAAGCAGATCTGGTTGGTCTGTCAGTATAATCTGAAAAGCATCTTCAATAGATTCCCCTTCAAAAATATTCTCTACCTCTTTAGTCTGTTGCAGTAGATAAGACAGTTCCATACGTGCTAATGGTTCATCATCAATAACGGCAACTTTCATACTTTATCTCCTTCAATCCATTGTAATGGTAAATATATGTCAAAACAAGAGCCTTGTTCATTTGAACTAATAACTAATTGTGAAGCATCACCATATAGATTAATTAGTCGGCGATTGAGATTTTCAAGCGCTGATCCTGTACCGTGCGATGATGGAACGACTTCTTTTCCGAGCTTAGAAAGAAGATCAGAGGCAATACCCTTCCCATTATCTTTAACTTGTAAGTGTAATATTTGGTCATCAGTAGAAAGCGTTACGCGGACATGATTATCTTTTTTTCGCCCTGCAAAGGCATGCTTTAAGGCATTTTCAACGAGAATTTGAATAACAAATGGTGGTATGGCTGCTTGTTGCAAGCTTTCAGGAATTCGCATTTGAATTTCAAAACGATCTGGAAAGCGAGCCTGTTCAATAGCTAGATAGGCATTCAAGTGTTTTAATTCTTCCGCAACAGAAATAATATTATGACGTGTGCTAGTGATATTAGCTCGGAAATAATTCCCTAACTGAAGAAGCAAGTGACGTGCTTTCTCACCATCAATGCGCATTAAAGCAGAGATGGTATTGATAGCATTAAAAAGAAAATGAGGGTTAACTTGAGCCTGCAAGGACTTAATTTCGGCATCTTTAAGTAAAGCTTGCTCTATAGCCATCTGGCCGAGCTCTAGTTGCGACGAAAAGATATTTCCTAAGCCACCAGCTAATTCTTCTTCAACATAAGTCAGACGATCTGCATCAGTAAAGTAGAGTTTAAAGGTTCCTGCCACTTTTCCTCTTACATATAAGGGAACAACGATTGCAGCGGCTAAAGGGCAATCTGGCACATGACAACCTATTTCTGACTTATGCTTAGCCACATGAATCTGCCCTGTTTCAATAACCTCTTTTGATAAATCAGTGATAATTTTCTTAGCTGGGATGTGGTGGTCACTAGCAGCACCCACATGAGCTAAAATAGAGGTTTTATTGGTGACACTTACAGCAGAAACCCGCATAAATTTTTTTATCTCCAGAGCAGCTTTTTGGGCTGATTCTGGCGTTAGCCCTTGACGAAAATAAGGCAAAGTTGTATTCGTCAAAGCTAAAACATCGTGTGTCTGGATAGCTTTCATGCTCTCTTCTTGCCTCAACGTTCCAAGAATGATTGACAAGAAAAGTCCTGTTCCTAAAGCATTAACAAAAACCATAGGAATAGCTATAATTTTAATTAATTCTACCGCTTGTGTCTTGTCGGGTGAGAAAAGATAGATACAAAGCATCTGGATAATTTCCATTAATGCTCCACATAAACTCCCTTGCCAAACAGCTGGATAGCTTTTTCTGCGTAAGCTCATACGTCCTAGTAAACCAGAAAAAATCCCAATTAAAACTGAGGAAATAAAGTATGTATGAGGCGCATTTCCTCCTTGGAACCATCGCACACTTCCTGAAATCACGCCGACAAAAAAGCCGACAAAGGGGCCGCCTATTAATCCCGACATCCCAATGGTTAAGGTTCTTGTATTAGCAATGGAGGTGTGAGATGACAGATTGACTAAGCCTCCATTTCCGATATCATAAGGGGCATTGACAAGAACCCCAGTGAAATTACTAATTATGGCAAAAACACTAAAGGTCAAAATCAGAAGCCAACGTACCCGTAAAGAATCGCGGTGATACATCATCCGCTTATAAAAAGGGCTAATCATTAATAGATTAGCCAATAGAATGATCAACCCAACTCTTTCAAGCAGGGGTAAAAATAGTGTAATCATAGCATAACCTCTTTGGGTTATTATAACACTGTTTTGAAATCACTTTCAAGTTTATAATAATATTACTTGCTGTTTTCAACGGCTGCGGTAATAAATGCTGTGTAGAGCTCCTCAGCATGGTTCGGACGACTATGAAGTTCTGGATGATACTGGGCTGCTACAAAGAATTTTTTCTCTGGTAGCTCAACAATTTCCATCAAGCGGTTATCCGGTGAAACGCCTGAGAAAACAAAACCTGCAGCTTCAAACTCTGAACGGAATTTAGTGTTAAACTCGTAACGATGACGATGACGTCTTTGAACAACTTCTTGATTATTATAAGCAGTTGCTGCTTTTGAACCAGATTTTAACTTGCATGGGTATAAACCTAAACGCAAGGTACCACCCATATCTTCGATATCAATTTGATCACGCATAATGTCAATGATTGGGTAAGGAGTTTCTGGATCAAGCTCTGCAGAGTTAGCATTTTCTAAATTTAAAACATTTCGAGCATATTCAACACAAGTTAGTTGCATGCCTAAACAAATACCCAACATTGGAATATCCTGTTCACGAGCATAACGAATAGCTTGAATTTTACCTTCCGTGCCACGTTGACCAAAGCCTCCAGGAACAATTATACCATCAGCATCTCCCAGTAAAGTTGCTACATTTTTAGACGTCAAATCATTGGCATTTACCCATTTTAAATCGATTGCTGTGTTATTTTCATAACCTGAATGTTTCAAAGCTTCAACAACGGATAAGTAGGCATCTGGTAATTCAACATATTTTCCAACAAGTGCAATTTTAGTTGTTTTTTCAAGATTCATAACCTTATTAACCATAGCGGTCCACTCAGTCATATCTGCTTTTGGAACATCCAATTTCAAATGATCACAAACAATTTGATCCATACCTTGAGCTTGTAAATTCAATGGAATTTGATAGAGATGTTCAACGTCACGTGATTCAATAACAGCTTCTGGTTCAACATCACAAAACTGTGCTAACTTGTTTTTAATACCATCTTCAACTTCTTCTTCTGTACGAATAACAAGCATATTAGGCTGGATACCTAAGCCGCGCAACTCTTTCACTGAATGTTGTGTCGGTTTCGTTTTCATTTCGCCAGCAGCTTTAAGATAAGGTAACAAGGTCGTATGGATATACATAACGTTATCAGAACCCACATCAGCTTTCATTTGACGGAGAGCTTCTAAGAATGGCAAACTTTCAATATCCCCAACTGTTCCACCAACTTCTGTGATAATAACATCCGAATCGGTTGTTGTAGCTGCTCTTTTAATCTTTTCTTTTAAGGCATCTGTGATATGTGGAATAACTTGAACCGTTGCGCCTAAATACTCGCCTTTACGCTCTTTACGCAATACTTCACTGTATATTTTGCCCGTTGTAACGTTCGAATATTTATTTAAATTAATATCGATAAAACGTTCATAGTGCCCTAAATCAAGGTCAGTCTCAGCACCATCATCCGTTACATATACTTCTCCATGCTGATATGGACTCATTGTCCCTGGATCAATATTGATGTAGGGATCGAATTTCTGAATAGTTACTTTTAACCCGCGGTTCTTTAATAAACGTCCTAAACTTGCTGCAACAATCCCTTTACCAATTGATGAAACTACACCACCAGTTACAAAAATATACTTTGTCATTAATACTCCTTATAAATTTTTTTGAATCATGTTCATTTCCAATACCCTTGACAAGGGGAATAACACTCTTAATTGAGAATGGTCAACAGTACAAAATTTTCCATGATGAAAAAACAAAAATAGCCCCCTAGTAATAGGGAGCCTTAATCGACCTCTTAAAGAGGTGCCCGAATAATAATATAAACTATATCATCACATTTGTCAAATAAAATATCGATTTAATGAGAGTAATAAGGTTAGTTGCCTTATAAAAGAATCAAATTCTATTCTTCTTCTTCCTCTTCTTCATCATCTTCTTCATTGATTTCAACTTCTTCGATATCATCTTCTGGGATGATTTCATTTAATTCTGAATCATAAGATTCTACTTCTGATTTTTCATCATCTGGATCTTCTTCATCGTATTCAACATCTTCAGTTTCTTCTGTAAAGTCTTCGTCTTCTGGATCATCATCGCTATAGTCAATGGCATCTTCATCACCATCCATAAAGGCATTAACACGTTTTTTCTTACGTTTTGGTGAACCATCTTCTTCATCTTCTAGTGTGATAATTTCTTCATCAATCTCATCAATAGCATACCATGAGCGTAGACCCCATTTGTTATCACCAAGTGGAATAAATGATCCATCAGTGTTTAAATCTGTATAGAAAAATGGTAAAGCATGACGAATATCAGCATCAGATTTTCCTAAGAAAGTTTGAATATCATTGACTAAGTCGCTAAAATACACTTCATTGTCACGGCCACGCTCTTCTAAAATAGCACGGGCTACTTCAATCATTGATAATTCACTTTTTTCTTGTCCCGCAAATACGTCTAATTTCAAGGCAATTCTCCTTATTTTATCATTCCTTACTATTCTACGCTAATTTTATTAATTCGTCAAAGCTTTTATCAGTTATTTACTGACTAGATTTAGTTATATTGACTATTCTTTCGAAAATAGCATTCATATCTTTAAGCACATAGTCTGCTGCAGTTTGATCAACCTGTAGACGTTTCTCTTCGAAAGCTATAACCTGTATACCGGCGGCTTTTGCAGCTGCTATCCCAGATGGGGAATCTTCAATGACAATAGTATTTTCTGCTTCTAACTGTAATTCTTTCAGAACATGACGATAAATGGCAGGATTGGGCTTACTTTCCTGAAAATCTTCTCCGGAGACTATGAGATCAAAGTCTTTCAGAATACCACAAGCTTCAAGTACCTGTATAATGTGCTTCTTAGAACTTGAAGAAGCTACTGCTAACTTCATTTGATTTTCTTTTGCAAATAAGTTAATTTTAAGAATATCCTGTCGGAATAAACGTTTAATAGTGTCTGCTCTATATTTCTTTTCTGAAATCTTCTCTAAAGCAAGTGCTATGTCTTGATCTGGAACTTGAGTTTGACTCAAACGACGAATACGTTTTAAGAGATCTTGACCAGAGCGACCCACTAGTCCGGAAAATGCCTCATGTTCTAGGCAATGAGGATCAACTGCAATTGATCTAATATAATCACTTTGTAACTGAAAATCCAAATATTCAGTATCAACAATTACCCCATCCATATCAAAAATGATAGCTTCTAACATATCTCTCCTTTTGATAATAAAAAGCCTGAAATAGATATTTCAGACTCTTTTGTCAATTACCCGCTTAGGTTTCTTTTATTTTACTTTAGCAGATTCAGTAATAACTTCAACTGCTTTTTTCATTGCGATATCATGTTTCAGCATATCAGCAGAAAGAAGAGAACGAACTTGTTCAACTGGCATATTGTATTCTGTTGCAAGATCATTGATTTCTTTTTCAATTTCTTCGTCTGTAGCTTCAAAACCTTCTGCTTTAGCAATAGCTTCAATAACAAGATTTGTTTTAACACGTTTATCTGCTTCTGCTTCATATTGCTTGTGTAAATCTTCTTCAGATGTACCTGTTAATTGGAAGTACATTTCTGGAGAGATTCCTTGACGTTGCATATTGCCCATGAATTCGTTCATTGAACGATGAACTTCGTCGTGAACCATTTCTTCTGGTAATTCAACAATTTCAGCGTTATCAACAGCTAATTCAATTGCTGCGCCTTCAACAGCGTCATCATATGCGATTTCTTTAGCCGCTTCAAGTTCTTTACGGTATTTAGCTTTTAATTCATCAAGTGTTTCAACTTCTTCATCAATATCTTTAGCTAATTCATCATCAAGTTCAGGTACTTCTTTAGCTTTAACTTCATGAATAGTTGTCACGAATTTTGCATCTTTACCTGCAAGATCTTCTGCTTGGTAATTTTCAGGGAAAGTAACATTTACATCTTTTGTTTCGCCAGCTTTAGCACCAACCAATTGTTCTTCAAAACCAGGAATAAATTGACCTGAGCCAAGTTCAAGTGAGAAGTTATCACCTTTTCCACCATCAAACTCAACACCATCAACAGAACCAACAAAATCAATAACAACAGTGTCACCTTCTACAGCAGCATCTTCTTTAACAACAAGTTCTGCTAGGTTTTTGCGTTCACGTTCGATTTTTTCGTCTACTTCTTCATCTGTAACTTCTTTTGAAAGGTCAACTTCAACAGTTAAATCTTTATAGTCACCAAGTTTTACTTCAGGTTTTGTCACAACTTCAGCAGAGATTTCCCAATCTTTGCCTTTTTCCATTGAAACAATATCAATCTTAGGTTGTGCAACAACTTCTAAAGCAAGTTCTGAAACAGCTTCTTCGTAGGCACTTGGTAAGATAATATTTAGAGCATCTTCGTAAAGAACTTCCTCACCAAATTTTTTATTAAAAATTGGACGAGGTATATGACCTTTACGGAAACCTGGTACATTTAAGTCTTTTTTTATTTTATTAAAAGCTTGATCAAGAGCTGGTTTGATTTTTTCTTGATTAATTGTAAAAGTAATAACGCCACGGTTAGTAGCTTTGTTTTCAAATGATGTAGACATTAAGTCATTTCTCCTTAAAATAATTTAGATACTCTTCATTTTATCATAAATCAGCGCTGTTTTAAAGTTTTTTTATATATGAAAGTAGAGCTAATCCCTCTTCCTTCTACTTTTTAAAGCTAGACATTCCCATTTAATCTTATTTTTGATAAACTAACAACATGAGAAAGGACTACCTATGACTTTTTTAATCAATTATATCAATCATCTTAACCTTGAAGATCTCCTCTTTTCTTTAATTTCAAAATTTATATCATTAGGACTACTACTGATATTTTTTGCCATTGCTAAGCAATTAGCCAACTCTTCTTTAGAAAAAGCTATTTTCAAATCTTTAAGTCTATCCCGCCAAAGTCAAGCTCGCAAAAGAACCTTAACCAAACTAATTCATAACTTAATCAATTACCTTCTCTATTTTCTGCTACTATATTGGTGTCTAAGCCTCTTAAATATTCCTGTCTCCAGTTTACTTGCAGGAGCTGGAATTGCTGGGGTAGCAATTGGTTTAGGTGCACAAGGCTTTCTCTCAGATGTTGTCAATGGTTTTTTTATCCTATTTGAAAATCAATTTGAAGTAGGAGATACCGTTTCAATTGCTGGTATTGACGGCAATATTTCAAGTGTCGGTATTCGGACAACACAAGTACGGGGGTTTGATGGTACACTCCACTTTATCCCTAACCGTAATATAACAGTCGTTAGTAACAAATCTCGTGGCAATATGCGAGCATTAATTGAAATTCCATTATATTCAACAACAGACTTAAATGAAGTAACAAAAATTATTGAAGCCGTGAATCAAACTGAACTCGTGAACTATCCTCAAATTGTTGAGAAACCAACCATTTTAGGTCCTCAGATTACGGCTAATGGGCAATTTTCGTTTAAGGTGGCAATATTCACAGAAAATGGGCAACAATACCTTATTTATCATACCTTTTATCAAAAGTATCAAGAAGCTCTTCTGAAAGAGGGAATTGTTTTACCGACTTCTAACACCCTCCAAATACCTGCTAAATAAAAAACCTAATGAACAGCTAGGATAGATTGATTATTATATCAACTTTAACCATCTCTGTTCATTAGGTTTTTAATTTTTTCGAATGGCATCTGTTTTATAGATTGCTCGTGCCCCTCCAATTAATTTAGGTCGGCTAGCTAGGGCTGTTACATGAGCTCCTCCTAACTCTCTTCTGATTGGGACAATTGGAACTTGGACTTTTTTCACATGCATTCCAATCGAGGTATCGCCTATATCAAGTCCAGCATGAGCTACGATTTCCTCAACTTCAACAGGACTGGACATATATTTAAAAGCAGCTAACTGACCACTACCACCAGCATGAAGAGTAGGCAAAACATTTACAATTTCATAATCTTTAGCTTCTGCAAGGCTTTCCTCCACAACCAAAGCACGATTTAAATGTTCGCATCCTTGAACAGCTAGATAAATCCCTCGATTAGATAGTTCGTCCAATAGCGTTTTGACGATAACCTCACCAATTTCAAGGCTTGACTCCTTACCAATCAAGCCACCTTTAACTTCACTTGACGATAAACCTAAAACAAAAACCTGTCCCGCCTTAATATTACTTTTATCTAAAACGTCGTTCAAAATTTCTAGGGTTTCCTTAGCCAATTCCTTATAATCAATCATCAGTAAATCACCTCCTAAGCTACTTTCTTAACT
The DNA here is from genome assembly GCF_900475415.1 of Streptococcus porcinus. Lineage (NCBI taxonomy): Bacteria > Bacillati > Bacillota > Bacilli > Lactobacillales > Streptococcaceae > Streptococcus > Streptococcus porcinus. Next base: position 347,528 of record NZ_LS483388.1, on the reverse strand, counting down.
CTAGAAAAACTCAGATAAACCAAATAACCAACCAACATTCCCAAAAAATTCTGGCCGACATTGCCAATTATTCCTGCGACAGCAGCTCCCAATCCATACATAGGAATAGTCGCCATGAAATAAATACTGACCATCGCTAGCGATGACAAGACAAGACCTAAAATGCGACTTCTACCTGTCAGACCTGCGAAATAACCTTGAGAGCCATGGGCTATTAGGCTAAAAAACATCCAGTTTGGATAACCTGAAACCAAATCAATTAAGAAACCCGAGAGAGCACCAACAATCATTCCTTCACGTTTTCCTAGGTAAAAAGCCGTAAAATAAATGCCCGCATCAAGCAAGGTCAAAAAGCCCGTTGGAGTACCAATGCTGACGAATTTCCCAAGCATCGTTGTGAGGGCCGTTAGGATGGATAATAGAACCATCATTTTAAGTTTCCTATTAGTCATAATTTTGTTTCACTCCATAGTCATCTGCGTGTTGGATAGCCTGATAAACAAAGTTTTTAGCCTTTTGAACTGCTTCAAGAGGGCTTTCTCCTTTTACCAAATAGCTAGCAATACTAGAGGCAAAAGTACATCCAGCACCAACATTATTCCGAGTCAAAATAGGAAATTCTAGAATTTGAAAATCCTTCCCATCATAAAAGAGATCTAAAGCCCGTTCTTGACTAAAACGGTTTCCACCTTTAATCACTAGGTTTTTAGCTCCTAATTGATGAAGAACCTTAGCTACATCTTTCATATCGTCTAGAGTACTTATAGATTTTTGTGCCAATAGCTCAGCTTCTACCAAGTTTGGAGTAATAATCGTGGCATAGGGGAAAAATTTTAGCATTTCTTCTCTCAAGGCAGAGACCTCTACATCGTGATTTTCCTTACAAACTAAGACAGGATCAAGAATGATTGGGATGTCAGAATGGGCTTTGACAAAGCTAAAAGCCAGCTCAGCAATTGTAGTATTTGGTAGAAGTCCTAGTTTAATAGCTGAAAAAGGAACAGCATCGAGACTCTTTAACTGGTTTTCAAATATATCTCGCTCTGTTCCATAAACTTCAAAACCAGATTCCGTCATGGCAGTGAGGCAGGTAACTGCTAAAAAGCCATGAAGCTGATGATAGTTAAACGTCGCTAAGTCAGCATAAAGACCACCCCCGCTAAAAATATCATTTCCGGAAATAGCTAAAATATAGTTAGTCTTCATAGATAATCTCCTTTAAATAGAGGCCGTTCCCAGCTATTGTGGGGCCGGCTAACTGCCTATTTTTTTGCTCAAGAATAATTCTGACCTGCTCAACTGGCATTCTCTGGTTCCCAATCTTCAATAGGGTGCCAACCATATTACGGACTTGCTTATAAAGGAAGCCATTTCCAGTAAAGGTAAAAATGAGGCATTGCCTATGAGAATCGAAACTACAATCTGCTTGATAAAGTGTGCGGACCTTATTTTCAACACTTGTTCCAGCTGCAGTAAAGCCAGTAAAGTCATGAGTTCCAACTAAATCTTTAATAGCTAGCTCAATCAATGAAAAATCCAATGGATAAGGGTAGTGCGTGGCATATTTACGCATCATAGGATTTTTAGGTCGTCCGACATCAACGATAAATTCATAGGTTTTGAGGTGTTTCGAGTATCTGGCATGAAAATTATTAGAAACCTCTTCCACACTTATGACGTCTATATCTTCAGGAGTCTGTGTGTCTAAAGCAAATCTTAGTTTCTCAAGATCACGCCTTTCGGCTAAATCAAAATGGATAACTTGTCCATAGGCATGTACTCCAGCATCAGTTCGGCCTGCACCCTGTATGGCAATAAATTTTCCTTTATTTAGACGCATTAAAGTTTTTTCAATTTCTTCTTGAATGGTTCTAGCTTTTGTTTGGCGTTGAAACCCAGAGAACTGGCTTCCATCATAAGAAATAACAGCTTTATATCTAATCATGATACTATTCTAGCATTTTTTTCACCAATCAGATAATTTTATCCACCATCTGTACCCATACAATCTTTGTCTTTTATTATCAGAACTTCAAACAAAAAACCTTACTGACAAACATCACTAATTCTGATATAATTAGTGCTAATATTCAAGTACCAAAGGGGAAATGTTAATGAAGGTCACAAAATTTGGCGGAAGTTCTCTAGCCAACGCAGAACAATTAAGAAAAGTACTAAACATTGTAAAAACTGATCCTGATCGAAAATTTATTGTAGTTTCTGCACCCGGTAAAGAGAGTCCAAACGATCAAAAAATAACTGATGCCTTAATTGCTTATCATGATGCTTACGTTACTGGGGGTTCACTACAGAATATCCAAGAGAATATCATCAATCGATTTAAAAAGATTATTGAAGCACTGGAACTTAGTCAAAAGCTATTAGATGCTATCACAAGTGACATTAAAGGATTAGCACAATTACCCATCGAGAACAATCCCTTCTTATATGATACATTTTTAGCTAGCGGGGAAAACAATAACGCTAAACTAATCGCCGAATATTTCCGTAATAATGACTTAAAAGCAAGGTATCTTAACCCTGGAGCTGCTGGCTTAATAGTTTCTAATGAACCACAAAACGCCCGTATACTCCCAGCAAGCTATGATAAAATGGAAAAGCTCAGAGAGTACGATGGTATCTTAGTCATTCCTGGTTTCTTCGGGATTACCAAAGAAGGACAAATTTGTACCTTTTCACGAGGCGGTTCAGATATCACCGGTTCGTTAATAGCTGCAGCAATTAGCGCAGATCTCTATGAGAACTTCACAGATGTCGACGGTATGTTTGCCGCACATCCAGGCGTTGTTAAAAAACCTCACTCCATCAAAGAATTAACTTATAAGGAAATGCGAGAACTCGCCTATGCAGGCTTTACCGTCCTCCACGATGAAGCTCTAATACCGGCTTACAGAGGACAAGTTCCTCTTGTTATTAAAAACACCAACAATCCTGACCATCCCGGAACAAAAATTGTCCTTGATCGCAGCACCGACAAAAATCCAGTAGTCGGAATTTCAGGTGATGATCAATTCATTAGTATTAACATGTCCAAATATCTCATGAATAGAGAAGTCGGATTTGGTCGTAAAGTTTTACAGATTCTAGAAGATTTACATATTCGGTGGGAACACATGCCTACTGGTATCGATGACCTCTCTATCGTCATTCGAGAAAGGGAAATAACCCCAATCAAAGAAAAAGAAATTTTAACCTATTTAACTCATAATTTAGAAGTTGATGAGGTATCTGTGACAAAAAACCTTTCCATCATCATGATTGTAGGTGAAAACATGAAGAGTCATGTCGGTGTAACTGCCACTGCAACTAAAGCACTGTCAGAAAACAAAATCAATATCACCATGATTTCTCAGGGCTCAAGTGAAGTTTCTGTCATGTTTGTCGTTGACTCTAAGGATGAGAAAAAAGCCATTAAGGCTCTCTATCAAGCTTTTTTTAACTAATACGATTATAAAGAAAAAGAACATGGGTACAGTGCCTACCATGTTCTTTTTCTATCACAATGCACCCTAGAGGAGTCGAACCTCTAACCGCCTGATTCGTAGTCAGGTACTCTATCCAGTTGAGCTAAGGGTGCTTCCTTTGTTAACCATAAATCAAAAAAGATAGGAAAATTCCTACCTCTAAAGACTCCGCCAGTAGGACTCGAACCTACGACATCATGATTAACAGTCATGCGCTACTACCAACTGAGCTATGGCGGATTAAAGCTAAGCGACTTCCGTATCTAACAGGGGGCAACCCCCAACTACTTCAGGCGTTCTAGGGCTTAACTGCTGTGTTCGGCATGGGTACAGGTGTATCTCCTAGGCTATCGTCACTTAACTTATGATTGAACTCTAATCTTAGTCCACTCAAAATTGAATAACTATATCTTATCAAGAACTCTACCTCTTTGTCAATAAACGTCTGTCTATTATTTCTTATCTTTGGATAAGTCCTCGAGCTATTAGTATTAGTCCGCTACATGTATCACTACACTTCCACTTCTAACCTATCTACCTGATCATCTCTCAGGGCTCTTACTGATATAAAATCATGGGAAATCTCATCTTGAGGGGGGCTTCGCACTTAGATGCTTTCAGCGCTTATCCCTTCCCTACATAGCTACCCAGCGATGCCTTTGGCAAGACAACTGGTACACCAGCGGTAAGTCCACTCTGGTCCTCTCGTACTAGGAGCAGATCCTCTCAAATTTCCTACGCCCGCGACGGATAGGGACCGAACTGTCTCACGACGTTCTGAACCCAGCTCGCGTGCCGCTTTAATGGGCGAACAGCCCAACCCTTGGGACCGACTACAGCCCCAGGATGCGACGAGCCGACATCGAGGTGCCAAACCTCCCCGTCGATGTGAACTCTTGGGGGAGATAAGCCTGTTATCCCCAGGGTAGCTTTTATCCGTTGAGCGATGGCCCTTCCATGCGGAACCACCGGATCACTAAGCCCGACTTTCGTCCCTGCTCGAGTTGTTGCTCTCGCAGTCAAGCTCCCTTATACCTTTACACTCTGCGATTGATTTCCAACCAATCTGAGGGAACCTTTGGGCGCCTCCGTTACCTTTTAGGAGGCGACCGCCCCAGTCAAACTGCCCGTCAGACACTGTCTCCGATAGGGATTGCCTATCTGGGTTAGAGTAGCCATAACACAAGGGTAGTATCCCAACATCGCCTCTAACGAAACTGGCGTCCCGTTCTCAATGGCTCCTACCTATCCTGTACATGTGGTACAGATACTCAATATCAAACTGCAGTAAAGCTCCATGGGGTCTTTCCGTCCTGTCGCGGGTAACCTGCATCTTCACAGGTACTAAAATTTCACCGAGTCTCTCGTTGAGACAGTGCCCAAATCATTACGCCTTTCGTGCGGGTCGGAACTTACCCGACAAGGAATTTCGCTACCTTAGGACCGTTATAGTTACGGCCGCCGTTTACTGGGGCTTCAATTCAGATCTTCGCTTGCGCTAAACCCTCCTCTTAACCTTCCAGCACCGGGCAGGCGTCACCCCCTATACATCATCTTACGATTTAGCAGAGAGCTGTGTTTTTGATAAACAGTTGCTTGGGCCTATTCACTGCGGCTGTCATCGCTGACAGCACCCCTTCTCCCGAAGTTACGGGGTCATTTTGCCGAGTTCCTTAACGAGAGTTCTCTCGATCACCTGAGGCTACTCGCCTCGACTACCTGTGTCGGTTTGCGGTACGGGTAGTATGTATTTAAACGCTAGAAGCTTTTCTTGGCAGTGTGACATCACTAACTTCGCTACTAAACTTCGCTCCCCATCACAGCTCAATGTATTAGGTATAAGCATTTGACTCATACCACACCTCACTGCTTAGACGTGCTCTTCCATTCGCACGCTTTAGTTAGCCTTCTGCGTCCCTCCATCACTATACATACTAGTACAGGAATATCAACCTGTTGCCCATCGAATACACCTTTCGGTCTCTCCTTAGGTCCCGACTAACCCAGGGCGGACGAGCCTTCCCCTGGAAACCTTAGTCTTACGGTGGACAGGATTCTCACCTGTCTTGCGCTACTCATACCGGCATTCTCACTTCTATGCGTTCCAGCACTCCTCACGGTATACCTTCTTCACACATAGAACGCTCTCCTACCATTACTATTACTAGTAATCCACAGCTTCGGTAAATTGTTTTAGCCCCGGTACATTTTCGGCGCAGGGTCACTCGACTAGTGAGCTATTACGCACTCTTTGAATGAATAGCTGCTTCTAAGCTAACATCCTAGTTGTCTGTGCAACCCCACATCCTTTTCCACTTAACAATTATTTTGGGACCTTAGCTGGTGGTCTGGGCTGTTTCCCTTTCGACTACGGATCTTAGCACTCGCAGTCTGACTGCCGATTATATCTACTTGGCATTCGGAGTTTATCTGAGATTGGTAATCCGGGATGGACCCCTCACCCAAACAGTGCTCTACCTCCAAGAGACTTAACATCGACGCTAGCCCTAAAGCTATTTCGGAGAGAACCAGCTATCTCCAAGTTCGTTTGGAATTTCTCCGCTACCCACAAGTCATCCAAGCACTTTTCAACGTGCCCTGGTTCGGTCCTCCAGTGCGTTTTACCGCACCTTCAACCTGCTCATGGGTAGGTCACATGGTTTCGGGTCTACATCATGATACTATTTCGCCCTCTTAAGACTCGGTTTCCCTACGGCTCCGTCTCTTCAACTTAACCTCGCATCATAACGTAACTCGCCGGTTCATTCTACAAAAGGCACGCTCTCACCCATTAACGGGCTCGAACTTGTTGTAGGCACACGGTTTCAGGTTCTATTTCACTCCCCTCCCGGGGTGCTTTTCACCTTTCCCTCACGGTACTGGTTCACTATCGGTCACTAGAGAGTATTTAGGGTTGGGAGATGGTCCTCCCAGATTCCGACGAGATTTCGCGTGTCTCGCCGTACTCAGGATACTGCTAGGGCTCAATTCAATTTTAAATACGAGGCTATTACTCTCTTTGGCTTACCTTCCCAGGTAATTCTTCTATTAAATTAAAGTCCCACGTCGCAGTCCTACAACCCCGAGGAGTAAACTCCTCGGTTTGCCCTCCTGCCGTTTCGCTCGCCGCTACTAAGGCAATCGCGTTTGCTTTCTCTTCCTGCAGCTACTTAGATGTTTCAGTTCACTGCGTCTTCCTTCTCATGACCTTTATAGTCATGGATACTAACCATTAGTTAGTGGGTTCCCCCATTCGGACATCTCTGGATCAGCGCTTACTTACAGCTCCCCAAAGCATTTCGTCGTTAGTCACGTCCTTCTTCGGCTTCTAGTGCCAAGGCATCCACCGTGCGCCCTTATTAACTTAACCTTATTCCAGTCTTTCGACCTTCTTATTTTTTTTAATATGTTCGCGTTTATCTTTTTTTCGGTTTATTTCTTGTTACTTTTCTACAATCATTTTAATGATCGTGGAATTTGATATAGTTATTCAATTTTCAATGGACTATGTTTAGGATACAAAGCAACGCTCGCTTTAGCGAAACTTCTGTAGAAAATTAGGATTCTGACACAGTGTGCTTGCACACAAGGAAGATTATCTATTTTCCTAGGAAGTTAGTTGCGTGTTCAACTTCACTTATTATTAAGTTTAGGTGGACTTATATCCTATGGAGCCTAGCGGGATCGAACCGCTGACCTCCTGCGTGCAAAGCAGGCGCTCTCCCAGCTGAGCTAAGGCCCCGACTAATAAACTGGTTGTTACATTATTAGTGGTGGTACTATTCTATTACGTGAAGCTTAATTGTATTCAAACTAAAATCTTTTTCATACAGATTTCTTAACGTTCTCATAACTTAAATAAGACCTCTCAAAACTAAATAAGACAAGACCAAACGTCTTCCATTTCCTTAGAAAGGAGGTGATCCAGCCGCACCTTCCGATACGGCTACCTTGTTACGACTTCACCCCAATCATCTATCCCACCTTAGGCGGCTGGCTCCTAAATGGTTACCTCACCGACTTCGGGTGTTACAAACTCTCGTGGTGTGACGGGCGGTGTGTACAAGGCCCGGGAACGTATTCACCGCGGCGTGCTGATCCGCGATTACTAGCGATTCCGACTTCATGTAGGCGAGTTGCAGCCTACAATCCGAACTGAGATTGGCTTTAAGAGATTAGCTTGCCGTCACCGGCTTGCGACTCGTTGTACCAACCATTGTAGCACGTGTGTAGCCCAGGTCATAAGGGGCATGATGATTTGACGTCATCCCCACCTTCCTCCGGTTTATTACCGGCAGTCTCGCTAGAGTGCCCAACTTAATGATGGCAACTAACAATAGGGGTTGCGCTCGTTGCGGGACTTAACCCAACATCTCACGACACGAGCTGACGACAACCATGCACCACCTGTCACTTCTGCTCCGAAGAGAAAGCCTATCTCTAGGCCGGTCAGAAGGATGTCAAGACCTGGTAAGGTTCTTCGCGTTGCTTCGAATTAAACCACATGCTCCACCGCTTGTGCGGGCCCCCGTCAATTCCTTTGAGTTTCAACCTTGCGGTCGTACTCCCCAGGCGGAGTGCTTAATGCGTTAGCTCCGGCACTAAGCCCCGGAAAGGGCCTAACACCTAGCACTCATCGTTTACGGCGTGGACTACCAGGGTATCTAATCCTGTTTGCTCCCCACGCTTTCGAGCCTCAGCGTCAGTTACAGACCAGAGAGCCGCTTTCGCCACCGGTGTTCCTCCATATATCTACGCATTTCACCGCTACACATGGAATTCCACTCTCCCCTTCTGCACTCAAGTTTGACAGTTTCCAAAGCGAACTATGGTTAAGCCACAGCCTTTAACTTCAGACTTATCAAACCGCCTGCGCTCGCTTTACGCCCAATAAATCCGGACAACGCTCGGGACCTACGTATTACCGCGGCTGCTGGCACGTAGTTAGCCGTCCCTTTCTGGTTAGTTACCGTCACGTAATGGATTTTCCACTCCCATTACCGTTCTTCTCTAACAACAGAGCTTTACGATCCGAAAACCTTCTTCACTCACGCGGCGTTGCTCGGTCAGGGTTCCCCCCATTGCCGAAGATTCCCTACTGCTGCCTCCCGTAGGAGTCTGGGCCGTGTCTCAGTCCCAGTGTGGCCGATCACCCTCTCAGGTCGGCTATGTATCGTCGCCTTGGTGAGCCTTTACCTCACCAACTAGCTAATACAACGCAGGTCCATCTCATAGTGGAGCAGTTGCCCCTTTTAAGTAGATGACATGGGTCTTCTACTTTCATGCGGTATTAGCTATCGTTTCCAATAGTTATCCCCCGCTATAAGGTAGGTTACCTACGCGTTACTCACCCGTTCGCAACTCATTAGACTGGTGCAAGCACCTGTCCTCTGCGTTCTACTTGCATGTATTAGGCACGCCGCCAGCGTTCGTCCTGAGCCAGGATCAAACTCTCATTTTAGTTTGAACTTTCTCGTTCTTTCTGTCGCTGACAGATTTATTGCTTTTGCTTGACGGGTAATATGTCTTGCATATCACCCTCACGTTTGGTTTTTCTTGTCTTATTCAGTTCTCAAAGGTCTTGCATCTCTTACGAGACAACTATTTTATTCTATCAGCTATCTCCTGCTTTGTCAATAACTTTTTTCAGTTTATTTGACTCTGATGATAACTGTGCTGCTCTTTTAGCAACTTTATTAGTATACCTACCTTTTGTCTCTTTGTCAAGATAATTATTTCTAATTTGAAAAGTTTTTTCTATTTTTTTCTATATTATAAAGATTTTACAATATCCATATATTTACAATATCCATATATATTGTTGCTACTTGTCTATTGGTTTCATTCCGTAGCTTTTGCGGTTTGGTTCCTATAGTTCTTGACTATAGGAACCTTAGCATAATTTCTTATTCTTTTAAGTGAGTCTTTATGATAAAATAAAGGTATTATGATAACGGAGGAGTGATTAACCATGTCTAATAATCTACTGGTTTTACAATCTGACTTTGGCTTAGTCGATGGAGCAGTTTCTGCCATGGTTGGTGTAGCCTTGCAAGAAGACCAAGCTGTTCAAGTTCATCATCTAACCCATGATATTTCACCTTATAATATTTTTGAAGCCTCTTATCGTCTCTTCCAAACTATTAATTACTGGCCCGAAGGTACTACTTTTGTTTCCGTAGTTGACCCCGGAGTCGGTTCAAAACGTAAAAGCGTTGTTGCCTTAACTAAAAATAATCAATACATTGTTACACCTGATAATGGCACTCTTTCTTACATAAAAAAACATATTGGTATTGATGCAATTAGAGAAATTTCGGAAGTGAAAAACAGACGTAAAAATACTGAATTTTCCTATACTTTCCACGGTAGAGATGTTTATGCTTATACGGGAGCAAAACTTGCCTCTGGACATATTTCTTTTGAAGAAGTCGGACCGGAGTTATCGGTTGATGCTATTGTTGAGGTTCCTGTTGTCAATACTGTAATCAATGAGGGGATCGTGAGTGGTGTCATCGACATCTTAGATGTTCGATTTGGCTCTTTATGGACATCAATAACCAGAGCAGAATTTCAACACCTTAGTCCTGAATTTGGTGATCGTTTCGAAGTTACTATATTTAATAATGATATGCTAGTTTATCAAAATCAAGTAACCTATGGAAAGTCATTTGCTGATGTTCGCATTGGTCAACCAATTCTTTACATTAATTCACTTTACCGTGTCGGTTTAGCTATCAATCAAGGCTCTTTTGCAAAAGCTTATAACATTGGTGTCGGACAAAACTGGCATCTTGATATCAAGAAAATGAGCTAATATTAAGAAAATTTCATTAACTAAACCAATTGTTACTATTCTATAGAAGAAAAAGGATTATATTATGAATAACTTATCCATTAAAACCGTTGTTGCTATTGGCATCGGTGCTGCTTTGTTTATTATCATTGGTATTTTTGTACCTATTACCGTTTTTACCAATACAACAATCTCTTTACAGTATGCAGTACAAGCTTTATTTGCTGTTGTTTTCGGCCCAATAGCTGGTTTTTTCATTGGTTTCTTTGGTCATATGCTTAAAGATATGATTTCTTATGGATCAGTTTGGTGGTCCTGGGTTATCCCTAGCGCACTTGTTGGGTTAGGTATTGGTTTCTTACAAAAAAAATTAAAATTGACACAAGGCATTTTTACCAAAAAGGACATTTTTCTATTTAATATTACTCAAATTGTTGTAAATATTATTTCTTGGGCTCTTGTTGCACCGCTAGGTGATGTACTTATTTATCATGAGCCAGCTAATAAAGTTTTTACCCAGGGGCTTTTTGCAGGCCTTGCAAATATTGTTACAATCGGTATTGGTGGAACCTTACTCTTAGTTGCTTACACCAATACTCGTACCAAATCAGGTAGCTTGACAAAGGATTAAAATTCAAAAAACTAATGACTAATGCTATCCAATTCAAAAATTTCAGTTTTAAATATGACGCTCAATCCCTACCGACACTTTCAAATCTTAATCTAACTATAGAGAAGGGGCAAAAAGTGCTCATTATCGGGCCCTCTGGCAGCGGTAAGTCAACAATTGGGAACTGTTTAAATGGGATTATCCCCAACCATTTTAAAGGTGAACACAGTGGCTCTTTGCTTATCAACGATAAAGAAGCTTTTGATTTATCTATTTATGAAAAATCAAAATTAGTATCAACTGTTCTCCAAGATCCCGACGGACAATTTATTGGACTTTCGGTAGCTGAAGATATCGCCTTTGCTTTAGAGAATGATTGTGTACCGCAGTCAGAGATGAATAACCACATCAATTATTGGAGCAAAATACTTGATATAAGTGATCATCTAGCTAAAAGGCCTCAAGACCTTTCTGGAGGACAAAAGCAGAGGGTGAGTTTGGCAGGGGTTCTAGTCGACGAGAGCCCCATCCTCTTATTTGATGAGCCATTAGCTAATTTAGATCCAAGGTCCGGACTGGATACCATCGATTTGATTGATCGTATTCATAAGAGTACCCAAGCAACCACCATCATCATTGAACATCGTTTGGAAGATGTTCTTTATCGCCATGTTGATAAAATCATCTTAATTAATGACGGTATTATTCTCTTTGATGGAACCTCTAATCAACTGCTCGCTAGCAATATCCTTGAGCAAAATGGCATCAGAGAACCACTATACCTAACTTGTTTACGTGATCTCGGCTTTGATATTAGAACCTTAGGCCAGCTTGATCAACTTGATAATCTAAACTTACCACCTGTTACAACACTAACTAGTCCAAAACGAGAAGAAGCCCACATCCCCAAAGAGCCTCTCCTAAGCCTCCAAAACGTAACCTTCAGCTATGATAAAGATCACCCTATCCTTGACAATGTAAATTTAAATCTAAATAGGGGAGAAAGAGTAGCTATTGTTGGACAAAACGGTGCCGGAAAATCAACTTTAGCAAAAATCATGTGTCAATTCCTTGAAGGTAACTTCACTATGACCTACGGCGGAAAAGATATCTCTAGGGATTCCATTAAGGAACGTGCGGATAGAATAGGCTATGTCCTACAAAACCCCAATCAGATGATTAGCAAATCTGCCATATTTGACGAAGTAGCTGAAGGGTTACGCTTACGTGGCTTTACAGAAGAAGAAATAACACACAAAGTCAATGAAACATTGAAAACCTGTGGCTTATATCCCTATCGCAATTGGCCTATCTCTGCCCTTTCTTTTGGACAGAAAAAAAGGGTAACGATTGCTTCTATTCTTGTTCTAGGAGCAGAAATTATTATTTTAGACGAACCAACAGCCGGACAAGATAAGAAAAACTACACTGAAATAATGAATTTTCTGAACCAACTTCACCAAAATGGCCATACCATTGTTATGATTACGCATGATATGCAATTAATGATGGAATATGCCGATAGGGCTATTGTCCTCAGCCATGGCCGCATCATCGCAGATGATAAGCCTGAGAACATCCTTTCAGATGAAGATATTCTTAATAAAGCCTATTTAAAAAAGACTAGTTTATTCCATTTAGCAGAAAAAACAGCTTGCAATCCAATTGATATGACAAGATACTATATTGCAAAAGAAAGGGGACGACATGCCTCAGAGATTGATCGGTTACCATAAAACCGGAACATTTATTCATCAGTTATCCGGCGCCAGCAAGCTGATCTTTTTTATATTAGTCTCTGTTGCCTGCATGACAACTTACGATACCCGTCTCATTCTTTTTATTGGACTACTATCCCTTTACTTATTAAGAACGGCTAAGATTCCTTGGAAAAACATATCATTCGTCATTTCATTCGTGACTTTCTTTGCTATCATGAATATCCTTATGGTTTACCTTTTTGCACCGACCTACGGACAAGAAATTTATCAGTCACAAACAGTCTTGCTAAAAGGCTGGGGAAACTATAATCTGACTAGCCAAGAACTATTTTATTTATTCAATCTCGGTTTAAAATACTTCTCAACCGTCCCACTAGCTATCTTATTTCTAACTACTACTCACCCCAGCCAATTCGCCTCTAGTTTAAATCAAATTGGCTTACCATACAAAGTTGCCTACGCCCTTAGCTTGACTTTACGCTATATCCCAGATGTGCAAGAAGAATTTCACACTATTCGAACATCACAGGAGGCCCGTGGTCTTGAATTATCCCAGAAAGCTAAATTAATTGACCGGATTAAAGGTAACCTGCAAATCATTATTCCACTTATTTTCAGTTCTTTAGAACGAATTGACACCGTCTCTACAGCTATGGAACTGCGTCGTTTCGGCAAAGAGAAGAGACGAACTTGGTACAGTGCCAAGCCTTTTACTAAAGCAGATTATTTAGCTGTTGGACTTGCGCTATTTATCGTCTTAATTACCATCCTTTTATTTTTTAGTAATCATGGACGATTTTATAATCCCTTTTCGTAAACGCCTAAACCGTGGATAGTTTCTATATTGGCGGATTAACTACACCTTAGAATAAAAAAGCATCTAGCTATCAACTAGCTAGATGCTTTTTTATTACACCAAGGCTCTTTTTGAAACTTTCTCCATTTCACTTAGTAGGTACAGAGGATGTAGATGATAATTATCGAATTAAATTTCTATTTATCGTTAAAAAGTTATAAACCTTCTATTCAACTTACAATTGATTAACGAAAAAATCAAAAATTGCCTGATTCTCCGGTTTTGTTGATAAGAGTAATTCTGGATGCCATTGTAAACCTAATAGGCGATGTTTACGACTATATACAGCCTCAATAGTCTGATCTTTATTATCCCAAGCGATTGCTTTCAATTCAGGAGCTAATTTTTTTATAGACTGTATATGTAGTGAATTAACCTGACTACTATTTCCATAAATAGGAAACAAAATACTATCTTTAGAGACATGGATAGATTGGTGAGCCTGATTTGGTGCTTGCTCTTGCCAATGGTTAGATATAGACTGATTTAAAGTTCCACCTAAGACAACATTGACTAGTTGGGCACCACGACAAATCGCTAGTATGGGCTTATTTTGTTTGAGTGCTTCCATAATTAATTGACTCTCAAAAACATCTCTATCTTCATTGTAATCATCGCTTTTAATGCTCCGCTTTTCACCATAAAAGTGAGGGGAGACATGTTGACCTCCAGTTAGAATCAATTTATCAACCATTGTCACATAATCTTTGACCGTCTGTTCTGAACCGATTGGTAAAATGATAGGCAAACCACCCGTTTTCAGGACGATATCTAAAAAAACAGTTGAACTATAAGTTCGAGTGATTCCATTTTCCCAAGTATCCTTGCTTTTTTCTTTACTGACATTCCCAGTTATTCCGACAATCGGTTTTTTCACTATCACTGCCCCCTATTTGAAATAATAGGCTTATTTTAGCACAATCACCATAGGCTTGGTATTATAAAGTTGTAATCACACTAATAAAAAAAATTAATCTGATTTAATAATTTATAGGATTAGACTTATTTACAGAGGAAACGATGTCTAAAGAAACGAAAATGTTTGTGGCATTTGTAAAATAAATTGAAAGGATGATAGAGGGGACTAACGGGAATATTAAACTCTCCAATATATTCCTCAATACTTGGATCGAAATTTGCTTTGAACTTCGTTAAGCCATCGCTTAGATCTCCTTCAACCCCTCCCATATTAGCCCATTTAATACCATGATGATAGGCGTCTTCAAAAACTTTAGGATAAAGTAAATATTGAGGATAATATTTTTTAAAATCATTATTCATACCTGCATATAACATCTCCATTGACTGGCCATAAGCAATTGAGAGAATACCCGCAATCACCACTTCTTGAGAATACATTTTAGAAAACTTTTCACATTCGGAAATATTTTTTAGTAAAGCCTCTTTCTGATCATTCAATTTGCGAAGCTTCTTTTTTTGATGACTTTCTACAAAACGTAAGTTATGTTCCACTTCTAATAATTCTGTTTGCAGATAATTTAGCTGGGTAGGAATATTAACCTTAGCCAAGTGCAAGTAAGCGTCATCACCATAGATCGTCATTAGTTGTTTAAAATAATCTAAATCTCGTAAACTAATATGTTTTCTATCTTCTGTTAAGGAGACTACGTGTGCAAAAGCTGTTAAATCACTGGGAGAAGCTCGATATACTTCAACTCCTTTTTTCCTAGCATCTGCCATTAAACGTTTGGTGTGCTTAGGAAATGTTTCTACTAAATCTTTGTCAAGGTAACAATTTGCTTGAAAACGCGGCTGAATTGTTTCAGACATTTGCACTGTTAAGCCGGACCATTTGGCCCCAGCATCAATCATAGCATCTATAGCATCTTGGCTAGATTTACGAATATCCCGGATAGAGTCACTCAATTTATATTGTTTAAAAATAAGCGCTGGATCACACTTAATCACGAGGGCGTTTTTTTGTTTCGCATAATCCTTAAGCATGTTAACAACAAAAACGACTAGGTCCCGGTTATTATAGTCCATGACTGGTCCACGAGGGATATAAATCATGGACAATCCTAATGGTAAGGACTTAATCAATAGTGACATGGAAGCTATTAACTGACTATCATGATAAACTCCGATTCGTTCATGCTGCCAATGATGTTTAACCTTAGCCCAATAACTACTTTGTAATAAGTTGATTTGTTTACTTGCTTTGACGAAAGTGTCATGTTCTTCAGCACTAATACCTATTTTTATCACATAACGATTTGCCATAAATTCTCCATTGTTAAATTACTTTTTTATTACTAATATTTCTTTTTTGTTACAAAATATATTTTTATGTTACCATATAGACATCTAAATGTAAACTGTTTCTTAATAAAATATATTATCTTTTTAATTTAGCAATATTAATCGTTTTTAACTTAAAAGCCTAGACTATTCATTAATCCAAAGATAAATAAAAAGAACTTTAAAAAGTTCTTTTTATTTATCTTGAAATTCCTGGCTCCGGCACTGCTGCTCTCACCAACTCTGTCAATATCGTATCAAGAATAACAGGTTTTCTATTAATATTATGACCTAACTTTGGTATGGTAATCATTCTACTATTATCATAGCTCTCAGCAATGGTCATCGAATGACTTGAGCGAATCATATCATTTTAACCAACAAGAACAAAGACAGGGATTGTATTAGACTTAAGACTCGACTGAATGGCCTGATTTGCCATCATGAGTCGAGCAACAAAGTAAGCATTCTTTTTTTTAGGGTCAAAGATGCTCTCTAGAGCTAGTTTTATCACTTTGAAACTAATACTAAAAATATAATGACAATGTAATCCTATAAATCTAATATTCCCCGCATTTAGAAGCAATCCCTCTACTCGCTCAGGAAAGAGATTTTCATATGCAATGGCTAAATTAGCTCCATCACTGTGACCTACTAAAATATAGCTCTCCAGTTTCAGAAAATTCAATAAGTCATGAATTTCCTCTGCTATTTGAGCAAAACTCATTTTCTGGGTGAGCACTCCCGACTTGCCATGCCCAAGAGTATCAATCATAATCAACTGATAGCAACTTGCTAAATGCAATTGTGGCTCAAAATAAGCAAGAGATTGACCATTGCCATGAAAGAAAATAATGGGATAGCCATGCCCATGAATTTCGTAATAAAGCTCATTCCCCGTTTGTGTTTTATAGTACATTATTAATTTCACTTTCTAAACAATTAATTCTACACCATTTAAATATTATCATTTAAACCCATAAAGCCCACACAGTCGTATTCATCAAGCATTTTTAATTGATTTGCTTTGTAAAATGCAATCGTGTTGGAAGTTGCATCTGTTATTAATACAATTTGTCGTATACCTTCTAGTTGTTGATATATATCCTCCATGAGATGAGAGCCTAACCCTTTGTTCTGAAATTCAGGCCTTACTAAAATATCTTGGATATACGCAATAGTCAAGCCATCCATCACTAATCACTCGACATAAACCGATCAATTTTTCGTCATGCCAAGCTGTGACATATGTATAAGTGTTTTTCAAAAGTAGTTGCATATTCTTACTTCTTGCAACATAAATATCCCAGCCAACACTTAAATAAAGTTCTCGTAGTGCTTCATGCGATGGCAATAACTTATTAATAACATACTCCATTTTTATTCCTCTCTTTTTCTTAACTAACAAAACATATTAAGAGATGTCTCGCAAAACATTTAATCACCTTTTAAATTTTTATATTCTAAGTAAGTTAATAAAATCAAAATAAGGTCAAAAAGAGTTAATGCAATCATACTATAGTGATGAGTTACCATAAATTCTCTTAATTGATAAATAATAAAACCAACAAAAACTAAAATAGATAAAGGATAGGCCCAAAGCTTTCTCCGAAGTAAGAGAAACAAGGTCAAAAGCTTCAATACACCATGTAATAAGAGATAAATAGCTGCTAACCTTTGACCAGAAACTGTTATTAATTGTCCCAGTTGTACAAGATGACTTGCAATAAAAGCATTTGGATTCTTAGCTATTTCTCCTGAAGTTAAAAAAGCAATAAACATGTGTATTGTTTCATTTTTAAAAAAATAAAGAAGTATCCCCGCAATTGACTCACCAGCAGCAAAAGCTAGCTTGAAAAACAACATGATTTTGAAGCTCTTATCAACTAATTCTACATTATTTCTAGTTCTCATTCTAATCTATCTTTTCCTTTCTTTTACAAGTCTCGTGCCTGCACCACCTAACAACAGGTGGCCATCTTTATGATATAATAACACAATTTTCTTAATAAAAACTAATTCCTAGACATCATTTTAATGACTTGATTACTCCCTAATTTAATAGAAATCTAAGGTAATGGACGAACTCAACGAGAAGTCATTCGTTCCTTAGCATTATCAAAAGGGTATTCTGCACAAATACGCGTGGAGCAAGATGATGAGGTTTACAATCTTTATATGGACGGAACAGTCTATGGAGACTTAGAAAAATTAGAAGAACTACTTGGGAAAATACTGGAAAAATTGTAATTTAGTTTACTACCTTACCCACTGTTATCTTTAATTAATTCTACTTGAACGTCCCTAATATTATTCCTACTAATGATACCTTTTATAAAAAAACTCTTTGTCACTTACTATCAGTCTGTAGTTGACAAGGAGCTTTTTATTTTGATATTGACTAATTTTACTTTTGTAAAGTAAGATATTCTTAATTTAAAATATATACATGTAGAAGCAATCTTAAACTATATTAGTTCTTTTACTAAATGCAAATCCTTTATTTTATAAACCATTGAAACATAATCGGAACGATAATGATGCTCAACAATTATTACTATTGTGTGAGGGAATTTATTCAGAATTCCATTCAAAATAACATCAGAATCACCTTGACTAATATGCGAGAACATCTCATCTAATAATAGCACCTTAGGAGTTTTCATTAATGCTCTAGCAATTTTCAATTTTTGAATTTCACCCGAACTGAAATTTTTTTGAATCGTCTCCATATCTAGAGAATTAATATCATCCGCCTTCAAAAGACGCTCGGTCAAGCAAACTAAATCCAAAATTTCATTAATGGAAATGTCCCCAAAAATGTTATCTGAGAGACTGCCTTCTACAAATTCTAAATCATTTGACACGTACACTATGTCTTCATTGATATCCTCTATTTCTTTATTTGAAATTAATTTATCATCTAAAAAGATATCTCCATTAAAATCAACAATCCTCATAAGCGTTTGTAAAAAAGAGTTTTTCCACATCCATTATCGCCTACTATTTGAACAACATCTCCTGAATGGCAAGCAAAATTAATATCTTTAATCAGTAATTTTTCTCCACCGTATATTTCTCCACTCCATACTTTTAGAGAAAAGTTATCGGTGAAACCATTTTCTATTTTCCCTTTTTTCTCTACATAAAATTGCTTTAAATAGTCTAACAAGTTAATAATTCTATTTTCATATATTTTAGTTGTTTTTATTGTAGATATAGTACCTATTAAAAGCGTAATAGGACTACATAGCATATTCGTATAAGCATTGAAAGCTACTAAATCACCTACCGTTAAATTAGATGATTTAATTAAATCTACCCCCACAAATAATGGAACAAATGTTGCAATTGAAATAATAATAGCCGAAACAATGGAAATATAGTTAGTATAATTTCTAGTTTTTTTACAAAATTAGCATTGTCTTCAATAGACTTATAATATTTAGAATACGAATTTGAAAATAAACTATATATCCGAATAGGTAGGATATTATAAAGAATATTATCAGAAGTCTGTATTATTTTCTCTTTTGATAATTGTATCCTATTAGTCAGTGATTTAATTTTTTCACCAATAAAAATAATCCATATAATATAAAGACACAAGAAAAACACGCATATAGTGCTTAGTAAGGGATTAATATAAAATACCAATATCAAGCAACCTACTACCCTAATGCTATTTGAAAATACGGTATAAAATATGTTAGCTGATTTAAGTATACCAGTTAGCTGTTTGATTTTGTTACTTTCTAACTTAAGGTACATTCCCCACCTGTCCAAGCTATCACCTTAATAGTAGGGAAAGCAATAACTATAGAATCAATAATTTCCTTAATCTCAGTAAAAGTTATTCTTTCTTTTCTATTTGGTGAACACTCAAAACAGCACTCTTGACATGCAGCAGTACATTTCATTGTTGTTAATATTCCAATGCTTTTAGGGTCAATAACACTAACTACCATAATCTTCCTCCCTTAAAAATGTTATTGCCCTAATAATTTTTATATCAGGGCAATACTACTTATATTTCAATTCCTGCTTGACTTAATTCATTACCAATATAGTCTCTTACATTATTTGTAAAATTATCACTACCTAACACAGTAGCCAAGGTAATTGTTCCACTTAAAAATACATTTTCTTCCTCTACATTCCTAAATGGGAAAGTCGTATCTACTGCAACAACAGTAATAGTAACTGCTGCCGCAGCTACAACTACAAAAAGCGCATATGTAGAAGCACACCAGTCTCTTGTACATACTCGCTGAATTGCAATATCAGAAAATTCATCCTGATAATAATGTATTTAATAAATGTCCTTTTGTCCTGTGAATCAGCAATTTGTTTAAGTTCTTCATTATTTAATAAATCTAAGAAAAACTTATTATAGTCATAATCAGTTGAGCCATTTAAATCAACAATACCAGATTGTTGCTGAATATCTTCTTTACTGGCTAATAGAGGTAATTGAAAGTCTGTTGTGTTAGACTTATTAAAAATTCTTGCATTTGGATTTCTTCTTATTGTTCTCATATTAATTTCCTCCTTTTTTAGGATAAATCCATATAGAATAAATGATTGGCAAAATAAGCCATATAGTAAATGAAATCGCTACTACAGTATTCATATTCAAAAAGTTAGAAAGTAACAAAATCAAACAGCTAACTGGTATACTTAAATCAGCTAACATATTATGAGTTGCTTTCCAGTTTCCTTCATCATTTCTTGTTGAAAAAATTCTTATCCCAATAAACGGATTATAAGGAATAAGAGAGCATAAATTCCCAATAAAGATAATGATACTGCATAAAAGGAATAACGATAACTTTGTATCTATAACCATGTTGGAATTGACAATACTCAAAATCATAATTACTACAAACACTAGTGTCAATAGCCAACGTAAACTATTCTTAATACTATTATTAAAAAATACTAAAACCTGAATAGTTATTAATAAAGTATAAATCAACCCTACGATACTAGAATACTGACTGCTAGTTAAGTAATAAGTAACAAGAAAAACTAAAAAACTTATTATCATCAATAACTTATTAAATCCTTTATTTTTCATATCCGTCACCTCACTTTCTTTGAAAACGCTTCCTCAGCTTTAATTATACTCTTTTTTTAGAATTTCCAAAAAAATACATGAGATAATATGAACTTCCTACAAAAAAGATTTTAGTACAGAACGACTAAAATCTTTTTCTATCTTTATTCATAGTTTATCATTCAGCCTTCCTAGTTCCTCTTTATTTTCTAATAATAACTGTAAAGGTGATTTATCATAGGCATACTGGTCTCCTGGGTCAAAACTTGTAGAGTATGGTCCATCTGGATACTGAGGGTTGACATATAGGGGATACGAACGTACACAAAAGTAGGGCTAAACCCTTGATACGTCTGGGGTTAAAGCCAATCAGTTGAAGTTTTCGCTGAAATCCCTTGGGGGAGTAGGGTTCAAAGCTAATTCTGCGTACGTTTAGAAAAGATGACTATTTTGAAACCACAAAGGAGAACACTATTATGTCAAACTTAACAGTTACCGATAGAACAATCAAACTTGGCGAATTGAACCTTGATAAAGCACAATTTGACCTGCCAAAACACCTTGTGATTATCTCGGCTCGTATCCGCAATAAATACCGTGAAGTTAATGGCGAACAAGTGCGTACAGACGAACCAGATAAATTGATTTGTTCAGTGCAAGACGCTAACACAATCAAAGCTCTTAAAGAATTGAATATCTCTGTTGAGGAACTCAAGGCTATCACCCTTGAAATTCATGACAATCTCGACAAAATCACAAAATTAGCAGAAGATGATGGCTTGCTGGATAAGACAGTCGAACTGGTCAATCCCCAAATTCGCCTCATGTGGAATATGGCACGAAATACTTGGGGTGGTGTGAAACTAGTTGCTAATGACCTTAAAGCAATTGGTGATTAAACATGGACAACAGCCTGAGGATTGACTACTTCACTGTCACTGTTAAAGATGTTCCACCAGAAGAGGTGCTAGAAGAGATACTGCTCATTCCCCAAGATAAGTTTACGCTGAATGTTTGGGGAATAAACAAGTATCAACGCCACTATGCCTGTTCAGATATCAAAGTTTACTTTAACCAAGTCTTAGATAAGATGGGGGTCTATCTGGAACTCAAAGGACAAGGCTGTCGGCAATATGAAGAATTTATGGCTGGTAATGCTAATAACTGGGTAGCTCTGGTCACACGCCTATACCGCTATCAAGTCAACTTTACCCGAATAGATATTGCTAATGACATCTACGATAAGGCTTTATCTGTTCAAACCCTCTACGCCTACTGTAAACGAGGCTTGTGTATCACAAGAGCACAATATATGGACTATCACGAACGGTCAATCCTTGAAACAGGCGAACGGGTTGGTGAGACCGTCACCATAGGGGCACGAGGGAGCCAACAATGGTGCGTCTATAACAAACTCATGGAACAAAAAGGTAAAGGTAAAGTCCTTGATGAGACAAACGCTTGGGTCAGAGCAGAGCTCCGTTGTTGACAAGGAAAAGCCAATATCATTGCTCACCAAATACACCTTAAAAGACCTCTGACAGCCATTTACTTTGAGGCAATCAACGGACACTACCGTTTTGTCAGACCAAATGGCAGGGACACAAATAAGCGCAGATGCCAACCCGTCAAATGGTGGCTGGTTTACCTCCAGACGGAAACCAAAACTCGTTTGAGTATTGAACGCACCAAGCCAACACTTAGACAATCGGAACAATGGACGGAAAAACAAGTCTCAAAGACCTTAGCCAAACTCTATGTGGCTAAGTACGAGGCAACCACACTTGAGGGAGCTGACCAATTTCTCCAAGATCTCTTAAAATTGGGACTATCGAAATTTACTAACAGCGATGGAAAGGAGATTGACCAATATGTCCGTGAACACCAGAGTTCCGACACTTGGGGCATACAAAAAGACGACTTGCCGTAAACAAATCGCCTTAGAAATAATAACTACTAATATTATATCATGAAAGGACAGAAAAGGCTATGCAAGTGATTTTACCAGATGAACAAATTCATCAGCTACAACTGTTAATTAGCCAGCTTATAGAAAATGAAATAAAAAATAAATTGGATAGTAACAATGTTGAAAGTCATTCTTGAACAAGCAACAAGCTTGTAAGTATCTAGGAATTGCCAATAATACGCTTGATTCTTGGATAAAAAAGGGATTACCAGTTATTCGAGTTGGAAAAACTGTCCGCTTTGATAGAGCCGAACTCAATCACTGGTTACAAAATCAGCAGCATTATAACCGTGGTTTGATATAATGAAGCCACGGTATTTTTCTAGCTCAATTCAAGAAATGGAAGCATATTAACTTCAAAAACAACGAAATCCTAATCGAAAATGCCTTAGACCGCTTTGGAAATGTAAAAGCAACAAAGGGAGGCAAACGCACATTATTCAATGCTCCTACTGAACTGATGGAGTTGTTGAAAAAATGGAAAGCCTTGCAACGAGAAGAACTAAAACAATTTGGCATCAAGCAAACAAACAATCAGTTTGTATTTACCTACAATGATAGACAAAACAATATAAACGTTGTCTTGCATATTGATTACCTCAATTATCGCATGAATTCAATCAAGAGACGACATCCTAAGCTAAAACATGCCACTCCACACAAGTTAAGACATACTGGAGCAACTCTTGCTAAACAAGCTGGAACATCCTTAGAGGACATTTCTCAAGCTTTAACACATAGTGACACCCTGATTACTAAAACATATATTAATACCTCGAACATTGTTCCAATGACTGTTGGTGAAATTGCCTTTAGAAATTTGAAAAATGACTAGTGTGAATTAGGGGTGAAAGATGGTGTGAAAAATCATAAAAAAATACAAAAAAACACCCCATGGTGTGAACCATGAAGTGTTTCCAAATATTGATATACCAGTGTATATTAACGTTTTGAGAATTGTGATGCTTTACGGGCTTTTTTAAGACCTGGTTTTTTACGTTCTACCATACGTGCGTCACGTGTAAGAAGTCCAGCGCGTTTTAATGAATCGCGGAAGTCTGGGTCTACTTGTAGCAATGCACGAGCGATACCATGACGGATAGCTCCTGATTGCCCACCATAACCACCACCATTTACGTTTACAAATACATCATATGAACCTTCAGTAGATGTTACTGCGAAAGGTTGGTTGATAACTAAACGTAAGTCAGCATGTGGGATGTATTCTTCAACATCTTTGTTGTTAACTGTGATTTTACCAGTTCCTGGAAGTAAACGAACGCGTGCAACAGCGTTTTTACGACGACCAGTTCCTGCATATTGTGCTTGTGCCATTATATAATGCTCCTTTCCTCTTAGATAAGTCCTGAGATGTCAAGTACTTCTGGTTGTTGTGCTGCGTGAGTGTGTTCACCGCCAACGAAGACTTTCAATTTCATACCTTGTGCACGTCCAAGAGTGTTATGTGGAAGCATGCCTTTTACAGATTTTTCAATCAAACGCACAGCATTTTTAGAACGAAGTTCACCTGCTGAGATTGATTTTAATCCACCTGGGTACATTGAGTGAGTGTAGTAAATTTTATCAGTTGCTTTTTTACCAGTTAATTTAACTTTTTCAGCATTGATAACAATTACAAAATCACCTGTATCAGTATGTGGGGTAAATGTTGGTTTGTTTTTTCCGCGAAGTATGCTAGCAACTACTGCAGAAAGACGTCCAAGAGGTACATCTGTTGCGTCAACAACGTACCATTTGCGTTCAACTTGGCCAGTTTTAGCCATGAAAGTTGTTTTGTTCATGATTTCTCCTATACGAATTCGTAATATTTGTTTACAAGTGTTGGTGGGTGTTCCGTCCCACGCAAAGGTATTTGGAAGGTTCCGGGGCCTTTCAAATGGGGTAAACAATACCGCTTACTATAATATCAAAAATACTTGCCACTAGCAAGTACTTTATCATTTTTATTTTTTTGATTTTATCTGACAAAAAGACTGTTATGCACTTCATTTTGACTTATTAATAACTTATCGAACTTCTTTACCAATTGCAAATGCTGCTAGCGTATTAGGGCCCACGTGAGCTGCAATAACAGGGCCTATTGGCATAATTAAGACATCGCTAATTTGAGGGTTCTCTAGCAAAGCATCCCGTAATTTCTGAGCAGATTCCAAATCATCAGAATAACCAATGATAACAGTTGAATGAGCAATATCTCCAACTACTTGATTCATGATTTCATTAATAGCCTTTTTACGCCCTCGGACTTTTGCAATGGGCACCAAGCTTCCTGCTCGATTAATCCAAAGAATTGGTTTAATACTTGCTAAGCTTCCTATAATAGCAGAGCTTTTTGACAAGCGGCCACCACGCATGAGGTGGTAAAGGTCATCCACTAAAAAGTAGGTCCGAAGGCGAGGTAGAATATCCTCAATCATAACCTTGGTTTCTTGTAGACTCCGCCCCTTATCTCTGGCTTCCGCTGCAAGAATTGACAGATACCCTTCCCCGCCAGCTGCCGCTAGTGTATCCACAATCTCGATTACCGCATCAGGATATTCTTCCAAGACCATCTCACGAGCTATAAGAGCACTTTGATAAGTTCCTGAAAGTACCGATGAAAAGGCAATATAGAGAAGGTCATCTTGGTTTTTAGCATGACGACGAAAAATTTCTTCAAAAGTACCGACGTTGATCTGACTCGTTGTTGGTTTGCTACCGGCTTTCATCATAGCTAACAGATCTTGGCTCGTCAAAGCCTCCGATCCTACAGTTGAATAAATCTTCCCTTCACATTCAATGCTTAGTCCCACAACCTCAACTTGATGCTCTTCAGCCCATTGAGGATCCAAATCAGCTGTTGAATCTGTTAATAAAAAAAATGACATGGCAGCTCCTTATTGATAATGTTTTTTATTCGATTGTCAAAGTATTATTTTGTTATTCTAGCAGAAACTAAGCTAAGACGCAAGCTTTTTAAGGTTTTATCCGTACTAGCACCTATTTTTTATCAACTATCAATCTCAAAAAGACTCTTCTTTGCAAAAGAGAGCCTTTCTGATATCCAGAGATATGCTATTTTTCGAAGCTTCCCGAATCTAAATCATCCATTAGGTCTTTGAGCTCTTGCATCTTCCCCTGTTCAAAAGGACGAAGCTTTGGCTTTTTCATTTCGATCGTTTTAGACATTTGATCCAAATCTGATTTGACGGTATTAACCCGTCTTTCCAGCTCTCGTGCTGGAACTCGTAGAGCTCCCTTTGAAAATATTGTCCACTGTTCATTAAGATCACTGGTGGCTACTTCAACGAGGTTAAGAACAGTATTGAGCTCTGCTGCTGTCCGCTCAATATAAGAATCGGCTGTTTCTTCTTCTTCAGTAAAAATGACAGAAATCATATACTGATCATAGCGTTGACGTACCCCTGGTACAAATTGTGCATCAAAAACGCAGATAATATCAATTTTTTCAAAATGCGCGTAGTTGTTGAGCTTATTTAAAAGAACTGTTCTGGCCTGATCTAACTGATTAGTTTTAAAGAGTTGACGCGTTTCTTCCCAAAAAGCAATCATGTTATAGCCGTCAACTAAGAGTATTTTTTTCTTCATAACTATCCTAGAGTTTATGGCGGAAAACTTCATACATCAGCACAGCCGCTGCGACACCTGCATTCAAGCTCTGCACATGACCATCCATGGGAATCGTAATCATTTCATCTACTTGTTTTTTGATATTAGTTGAAATGCCTTTTCCCTCACTACCTATGATAAGAACTAGCTTTCCTGATGTATTCCATTTCTGAACTGGCGTCCCATCCATATCGGTCCCAAAAATCCAAAAACCGGCTTCCTTCAGTTTGTCCAAGGTTTGGCTAAGATTAGTGACCCTAGCGATAGGAACATGTTCTACCGCACCTGTTGATGTTTTTGCAACGACTGGTGTTACTCCGACAGCACGGTGCTTGGGAATAACTACACCACACACTTTTGTAGCATCTGCTGTTCTCAAAATAGAACCAAAGTTATGTGGGTCTGTTAAGCCATCTAGAACTAATATTAATGGATTTTCTTCCTTCTCTGCTTTTGCAATAAGAGTTTCCAATTCACTGTAGGCAAAGGCAGAGACACGAAGTACAAACCCTTGGTGTACAGCTCCTTCTGTCATATCAGATAAGGTTTTTTTAGGAGCCCAAGAGATGGAAACTTTTTTGTCTCTTGCTAGATTCTTGATAGTATCTACATTTTTCCCTCGTAAATCTTCTTGAATGTAAAGTTTATTTCCAGTATTAGCATTTAGGCTCTCGGTTACTGCATGTACCCCGTAGACCATGTCATTAGTTTCAATCATATCATTTTCTTTCATAAGTCCTATTATATCACGAAAGCAGACAAAGAGAGACCTACCTGAATCTTTTTTCGCTCAATTTAAAACTCCTACCAGTTACTGGCAGGAGTATTGTCTGAAAAGAGCTTATTTTAGCTGATAGTGTATTAGGTCCGTCTGTGCACTTTGTCCATTGTAACTCGTTTTAATACTGTAATCACCAGCTTTATAGCCCGTCATATCAAACCAAGCTGTCATACTTTGCCAACCAGCCTGCATCTGGTAAGGAATAGTCGCTAAAACATTGTCTTGGCTATCCAATAACTGAACAATAGCTTCTCCTCCTTTTGCCAATTCTGGGCTAATTACTAATTTACAATCGATAATAGGTTGTCCTTCACGCAGTTGAGCATTAACCATTAGTCCACTAGTTTGTTCTGAAGCGGTTTCTGTTTTTACCGGTGCAATAAGTTCTTCCGCAGACACTTGTGGCACTGTTATAAATGTAGCGAGTCCCAAAATAAATGCGGCAAAACAGCAAATAACTTTTAAATCTCTCATTTTTTTCATCATTTGTCCTCCTGATTCTCCTACTACTGTCATTGTATATAAAAAAGGAACAATTTACAAGGAAAAACTCGATGATAATTTTTCGATGTGGTCACTTCCCTCTACACAGAGCACAAAAAAAAGAGAGGCATTAACTCTCTTTTTCCGTCGTCTTTTCGACCTCGTCAATGCACCAAGTAATCAGGGCTTCCAAACGTTCCTTTTGATCAGTCATATCCAAATATCCCATAAGAGCTTCAAACCCTGTTGACATGCGGTAAGTGACCACATCAGCATTTTTAGCCTTGGTATGACTATTAGTATTGCGACCACGTCGGTAAATGTCCTCTTCTTTTTCTGTTAATAGCTGAGCTTCTAACATTTTCTGAGCAAGACTCGCCTGTGCCTTTGCAGATACATAACGCGTTGCTAAGTGATGTAACTGATTAGGTTTGGTTTGACCTGTAAAAATCAAGTGCTTACGGATATAATAAGAATAAACTGCATCCCCTTCAAAGGCTAATGCAATACCGTTAATGAGATTGACATCAATATCAGTCACGTGTCCACCTCACACCATCTTTTGTATCCAAGAGTTTTATCCCTTGTGCAGCAAGTTGATCACGAATGCTATCAGCTTTAGCAAAATCACGTGCCGCACGCGCTGTTTGCCGTTGTGCAATCAAAGCTTCAACTTCGCTGTCTATAACTTCTTCTTGAAAAACAATACCAAAAACCTCTAACATTTCTCCAAAAGCAGTTTTAATGGTTTGATCATAATGGCCAGAATTAATCCATTTAGCAAAATCAAAGATTACCGTTATACCATTAGCAGCATTGAAATCATCGTCCATAGCCTCTTTGAAAGACTTTTTGAAATCAAACAAGCGATTAGTGTCAGACACTGTTTTAAGAGGAAGTAGATAAGTATTCTTTAAGTACTTAAGGTTGACTTCAGCATCACGAATGGCTTTCTCAGTAAAGTTAATGGGTTTTCGATATTGTTGTGTTGCTAAGAAAAAGCGGAGCACCTGACCATCTACTGATTCTAGCATATCATGCACGGTTACAAAATTGCCAAGCGACTTGGACATCTTTTCATTATCCACATTGACAAAACCATTGTGCATCCAATAATTGGCAAATCTTTGGCCTGTTTTAGCTTCTGACTGGGCAATTTCATTAGTATGGTGAGGAAACTCTAAATCTGCACCGCCACCGTGAATATCAATAGTATCACCAAGAATCTCAGTCGCCATAACAGAGCACTCAATATGCCAGCCTGGACGTCCTTTACTCCAAGGGCTGTCCCAGAAAATTTCCCCCGGCTTAGCCGATTTCCAAAGAGCAAAATCAAGCGGATCTTCCTTTAAAGTCGCTTCAGCATCAATCCGGCCACTAGCTCCTACTTCAAGGTCTGCTAGCGTTTTATTGGCAAGCCGAGCATAATTCTCCGATTTGGTAACACGGAAGTAAACATCTCCAGCTGATTCATAGGCAAAACCTTTTTGAATAAGCTCTTGCACAAAAGCAATAATTTCCCCCATATAATCCATAACCCTTGGATTTTGACTTGCAGGTTTGATACCTAATTGTTTCGTGTCAGCCATAAAAGCTTCAATAAATTTATCAGCTAAAGCTTTAGGGGATATTCCCGATTCAGCAGCGGCTTTAATAATTTTATCATCTACATCTGTAAAGTTGGAAATATAATTAACATTATAGCCACTATATTCAAAATAGCGACGAATAGTATCAAAGGCCACAGCAGATCGTGCATTCCCAATATGAATGTAATTATAAACAGTTGGTCCACAGACATACATACTGATTTGATTTTCCTTTAAGGGAACAAAATCACGTAAACTGCGGGTCATTGTATCATATATTTTGATCATGCATTCTTTCCTTTGCTTATTTCTTTTTATAATTTTGAAGAGTAATAAGATTCCTCACGTCGATGCTCAATTGACTGAATTTTAAGCACATCTTTTTGGCCATGAACACGAACCACCTTAGCCGGTACTCCAACCACTGTCACATCTTCTGGAACATCAGATAGAACTACAGCTGCAGCTCCTACTTTAGCACCCGCTCCGATTTCAATAGGGCCTATAACCTGAGCATGAGCAGAAATCAAGGCACCTTTACGGACAGTTGGATGGCGTTTACCCCAATCTTTGCCTGTACCACCTAGAGTAACGCCATGATAAAGCATAACACCTTCTTCAATCTCTGCTGTTTCACCTATGACTAAGCCAGCACCATGGTCAATAAAAACACCCGCCGCTATAGTAGCTCCTGGATGAATTTCAATATGAGTTAGAAAACGCCAAAACTGACTGTGCATTCGAGCCAATAATTTAAAGCCATGCCTCCATAAGAAATGTGAAACGCGGTGTGCCGCTAAAGCTTTTAATCCCGGATAAGTTAGGATAACTTCTAGTGAGCTACGTGCAGCTGGGTCTAACTCTTTCACAATATCAATACTTTTTTTCCACCAGCCCATTCTGCCTCCTCTTAAATATCAATATCAGTCCAGTCCATTAATATTTGCTGGTCATCAAAAGGATTAATGGCCACTCCGACACTTTCTTCAATTTCATTTTCGCCATTCCTTGGCTGATAAATATCTGCAATCTTCCATGTCAAAATAACGCCTTGAGCTTTTCTGAAAGCTCCGCCAAATTCCTCTTGATTATACCACTTCGCAAAACTTTCTAAATTTGTAAAAGCTGGAATATAAGATTTTCCTTCTGGTGTTGACATCGTTGGAAAAAAGCGATCATAAGTATTTTCACTCTTAACAGTCACAAAAGCTGGAACTAAATAGATTTTTTCCATAACATCAGCTTCTTGATTACTATCACTCATCACGGTATTCAAAATAGCCGTGTAATTATTAATGAATTGAATCATGTCACTGCTTTTAAAGATAGTGGAATTACCGAAATCACCTTTTTTCTTCAAATTGAAGACTAATCCCGCTACACCTGATTTTATAACTTCTTCTAAAACAGCGATAGCAGAGCGTTCAAGCCAATAGTGGCTCTGTGCACTTTTTTGCTCTTCTTTAAAAAGAGCCATATCTTCCTTATCAGTGAATACTGGCGTCACTTGGATACCCTCAATTTCAATAGCATAGGGTTCTTTAGCTGCCCAAACTGGAATAGTATGAAAAGCATTAACTAAACCCACACCATCTAAAAAGTTATCCGGGGCATTGATAAAAGCTCGCAAGCGTGCATCTATTTCATTCATATCCCATTAATCCTATTTTTCTATATTTGTTTCAGCTTGTTTTGATGAAACCGCAGGTTTCTTAGCTACCTTATCCTTAGCGATATCTGTTTCTTTTTTATCGGCTTTTGGGGGACGTGGAATCAAAGCTTTCATTGATGCATCAACGCGTCCTTTTTCATCTACCTTGATAACTTTAACATCAACTTCTTCGCCTATTTCAAGTACGTCCGAAACATTGGCTGTTCGTGTCCATGCAATTTCTGAAATATGAACTAAGGCATCTGTCTTGTCAAAGAGGTTAACAAAAGCACCAAATTTTTCAATACGAACTACTTTAGCATGGTAAACTTCACCAACTTTAGCTTCACGCACTAAACCAGCAATAATTTCTTTGGTTCTATTGATTGCTGCTTGGTCACTAGAGAAAATTTGAACCATTCCTTCATCGTCAATATCAATTTTAACACCAGTTTCTGCGATGATTTTATCAATGGTTTCCCCACCCTTACCGATAACCACTTTGATTTTGTCCACATCAATTTTAATGGTATCAATTTTTGGAGCTGTTGGTGCCAATTCGAGACGCGGTGTTGCAATAGTAGCTTCAATCACGTCTAAAATTTCAAAACGAGCTTTTTTAGCTTGAGCTAGCGCTTCTTCAAGAATTTGCGGGGTAATACCTTCAATCTTAATGTCCATTTGAAGTGCTGTAATACCTTCTCGTGTACCAGCAACTTTAAAGTCCATATCGCCAAAATGATCTTCAAGACCTTGAATATCTGTAAGCACCGTGTAGTTTGTTCCATCCGAGATAAGACCCATAGCGATACCAGCAACTGGAGCTTTAATAGGAACTCCCCCTGCCATTAAAGCCAAAGTGCCCGCACAAATGGATGCTTGAGAAGAAGAACCATTTGATTCTAAAACTTCAGCAACCAAACGAATAGCATATGGGAATTCTTCCAAACTTGGTAAAACTTGAGCTAAGGCACGTTCTCCTAAAGCACCATGACCTATTTCACGACGTCCAGCTGCTCCATAACGTCCTGTTTCCCCAACTGAATATTGTGGGAAATTATAATGATGCATAAAACGTTTTTTGTATTCTTCATCTAAACCATCAATAATTTGGGTTTCGCCCATAGGTGCCAAAGTTAAGACTGAAAGTGCTTGTGTTTGACCACGCGTGAAGAGTCCTGAACCATGAACTTTTGGTAAGAAGTCAATTTGAGCATCTAGTGGTCTAATCTCATCAATCTTACGACCATCGGGACGAATCTTATCTTCTGTAATTAAACGACGAACTTCGGCATGCTCCATTTGTTCTAAAATTTCTACTACATCACGCATAATTGTTGCTAGATTTTCATCTTCAGCAAAGCGTTCCATATATTCAGCTTTAACAGTTTCTTTAACTTCTTCCGTTGCAGCTTCACGGGCTTTTTTCTCTTCAACTTGCACAGCTGTTTGCAATTGAGCATTATATTTCGTCACAATTTCAGCCTGTAGGTCAGTATCAACTTGAAGCAATTCAACTTCTGTTTTCTCTTTACCAACCGCAGCAACAATTTCTTCTTGGAAAGTAATCAATTCCTGAATAGCTTGGTGGCCTTTTAAGAGAGCCTCCAACATAATGTCCTCTGACAATTCTTTTGCGCCAGATTCAACCATATTAATGGCTTCCTTGGAACCAGCTACTGTTAATTCTAATAGCGAAGCCTCCATTTGTGCTTTGTCAGGGTTGATGATAAATTGACCATCAATGTATCCCACTTGTACTCCTGCGATTGGCCCATTAAAGGGAATATCAGAGATTGATAAAGCAAGTGATGAGCCAAACATAGCTGCCATTGGAGCACTAGCATTCTCATCATATGAAAGAACTGTGTTAATTACTTGAATCTCGTTACGAAATCCTTCTGCGAACATAGGACGAATCGGACGGTCTATGAGACGAGCAGTTAATGTCGCGTCAGTAGACGGGCGCCCTTCACGCTTCATAAAGCCACCTGGAAATTTTCCTGCCGCATACATCTTTTCTTCGTAATTAACTTGAAGTGGGAAGAAATCACCTGTCGCCATTTTCTTAGACATAACTGCTGCCGTTAGGACTGTTGATTCACCATAGCGTACGACCGTTGCACCATTTGCTTGTTTCGCCACTTGGCCAACTTCAACCACGAGTGGTTTGCCTGCAAAAGTCCTTGTAAATGTTTGTTTAACCATAAAATGTCTACCAGAATTCTTACTAAATGCCATTCATTGATTGTTCTGACAAGCAAGAATTCTTCCTTTCAAAATATCTTTTGGATACGTTCCTGATTTTGCTACAAAGAGCAACCTGACAAATCTAACTTGTCAATCTCCTCTTTGTATCAAACGGTCGTATCTACACAATTTTACCACAAATTCTTGAAAATAGCACTGTTTCTCCGCCTTTACCACTTATAAAAAACCAAAAAAGAAGCTCAATTTCTGAGCTTCTTGGGACAGCTAAGCAATGATTCAAGGCTAGTCCTCTAAAATTTTAAATCCTAAACTTGTACTATCTTTCAGGAACATTTGTACCGTTTCAAGTGAATATTGATTTAAATCTTTGCCTGCAAGTGGTAATTTAGCAATCAAATCACTGGTACAAGTAATAATATCAACTCCAAGTGCATCTGCTTGATAAATATTAAAAGTTTCACGAGGACTGGCCCAAAGCAGCTCTACACCTTCTTTCTCACGACAAATTGTCAAAGCTTCTTTCATAATTGGTACGGGATCAAGACCTGTATCAGCAATGCGGCCAGCAAAGACAGAAACAATTGCGGGAACCCCCGGTGTCAAATGATCAATAACTAAACGTGTTTGCTCAATAGTAAAAATAGCCGTCACATTTAACTTAATCCCTTTCTCAGAAAGTTCCTTTATTAACTCAGCTGTTGACTCCCCTTTTGAAGTTGTTACCGGAATTTTAACGTAAACATTGTCACCAAGTTCAGCAATCCTTTCTGCTTCCTTACGCATTGTCACAATATCATCCCCAAAAACTTCAAATGATACGGGGTATTCTGTGATTTTGCCTAAAACCTCTTTAGCAAATCCAATATAAGAAGTAATACCAGCTTTTTTCATTAAACTTGGGTTGGTTGTAAAACCTGTGACTAGGCCAGAGTTTAAATCTGTTATCATGTTTTCTAGCACAGCACCGTCTGAGAAGACCTTAACCTTTAATTGTTTTTCCATGAAAACCTCCCTTAGTTTTCTTCAGTAATATTATTAATAGCTTGATTTGATTTCGACATAAAACTTGGAATAATCAACACTAAGGCCATTACTGCAAGCACTATATAAATTCCAACTTGACCTATTGAAGTACCGAGTCGTCCAAGAAGAATACCGAGAACACCAAAATCAAAATCACCAAATGTTGTATTTGAGAATCCTAATTTTCCTAATACTGGTAACAGCATAGCAGGTAAGAAAGCTAGGAATAAACCATTGACAAAAGCTCCAACAATAGCTCCTCGACGCCCACCAGTTGAGTTTCCATAGATACCCGCAGTTGCACCGCAGAAGAAGTGTGGAACCATCCCTGGAATGATGAGCACACCGCCGGCTGCACCTAAAATAAGCATACCAATAAGCCCGCCGATAAAACTAGAGGCAAAACCTAAGATAACAGCTGTTGGTGCATAAGGGAAGAAAACGGCGCAGTCTACAGCTGGAATAGCATTTGGAATCAATTTATCAGCGATACCTTGGAAGGCTGGAATTAAGTCTGCTAAAATCATTCGAACACCAGCATATACAATGGCAACACCTACTGCGAAGGTCAATCCACTCTTAATAGCAAAAATGAAGGGATTTTGGCCAGTAGCTAATTTATTAGCGACAGCCGGATCTCTCAGAACAGACGCCACTGTTGCAATTAGATAGAAAATAACCATTATTAAACCAGTAGAGATAGTTGTATTTCGTAAGAAGCTCCATTTTTCAGAAATTTCAAGATCTTCGGTATCTTGGCTACCCTTTCCAACTTTGCTGCCTACCCAAGCAGATAAGTAATAGCCTAAACTACCAAAATGTCCCATAGCTATTTCATCACCATCAGTAACTTTGAGGGTGTATTTTTGGCCAATAGCTGGTGAAATGGCAGACCAAGCTCCAAGTAAAAAACCACCTAAAAGAATGAGTACAGCTCCCTTGAAACCTACTGCTCCCAGTACTGCCGATAATAGACAAGCCATAAAGAAACTATGATGTCCTGTCAGGAAAATATATTTGAAACGTGTGAAGCGCGCAAAGGCCAAGTTCAATAAGAGTCCGACTACCAAGATAGACATGGTTTCTACTCCGAGAATTTTTTGAGCCACTGATGTGACCGCCTCATTATTTGGAACAACACCTGTAATGTTAAAACCATGTTCAATCAATTGGGACAGGGGATCCAAATTTGACACAATAACTCCAGCACCTGCTGCTAACATCAAATAACCAAGAATAGGCCCCATAGTCCCAGTCAAAACCTTATGCCATGGAGTTTTCAAGGCTAGTAAACCAACACAGGCAATGAGCCCCATTAAAAAAGCAGGTTCTTTTAAAATGTCTCTAAAAAATGATAATATCGCTTCCATTAAATTCTCTCTCTTTCTTAATCTTGGCCAGACATTTCTTTTAGAACTGGTACCAAATCTTCTTCAATTTTTTTCCGATTTGTATAACTTTTAACGATACAGAGTTTTGTTCCTTCAGGGAAAATATCTTTAAACTCTTTTACCGTTACAAAGAGATCTGCACCTTTACCAACAGCAGCATTAGAGTCGCATGATTCAGCATCAACAGCAATTCCTAAATCTTTGGCAATAGCTTCCACTTTCATACGAAGCAATAGACTTGAGCCGATTCCATTTCCACATACTGTTACAATTTTCAACATCTTATAAATCTCCTTCTTCAATAATATTTGCCATAATGTTTATGATTTCATTTTTATCTTTGGCTGCAATAATAGCCTCAATGTTCTGATCATCGTCGAGAATCAAGGACAATTCTTGCAAGGCTTTTAGGTGGGAGCTAGAATCAATCGCAGCTAAGGCAAAAATGAGTTGTACATCCTTTTCTTTATCTCCTTCTTCCTCAATGTCAAAACTAACTGGCTTTTCTAATTTCAGAAGAGAAATCCCTAATGCATTAGCGCCTTTATCAGGAGAAGCATGCGGGACAGCGACTTTAGGAGCTAACACAATATAGGATCCTAATTCATTAACCGAAGCAATCATCCCATCAATATATCTTTCTTCAATAATGTTTTCTTTTAACAATGGCTGAGCTGCTAAGCGAATGGCTTCTTGCCAGTTAGCTACTTCTTGACATTGTTGAATAAATTCTTTTTTTAATAAGTCCAATAATCCTTTTCCTCCTAATTCTTTTTTGAGATGGTTACCAATAATATATTGTGATAGATCACGCGTCAAACCTTCTTTATCTGTAATTGTGGTATGTTTACTAATAATATCTAACAGTTCATTAACTGTAACTGGATTTGAAATGGGAAGATTAAAGTCCTCACAAACGGTCTTTTTCAATAACATCTTTTCAACAGCACCCATTAATGGTTGTGTGATATAAACAGGTTTTTCGCTTTGAAAATCTACCGTTGAAAAAACCAGATCATAAGTAGAAGCATCAAGAAAAGCTAAATCTCCCAATTGATGAATTTCAATAAATTGAATCTGTGGAAATAAGCCTTTTAATTCAGATTGTAAGATCAAAGACGAACTCACACCATTGGGACAAACCGACAAAGCTACCAATTGGGTTTTTTCTGACTTATCCGGCCGTTCTAACTTACTTCCAAAATGAATAGTAAAATAAGCAACCTCATCATCACTAATTGCTTTTTTCAGTCTTCGTGCCAGAGGGAGAAGACTTCGTTTAACCAAATAAAATAGTGATGCATAATCTTCTTTAATCTGGTCTTTCAGTGGATTTACCATTTCCACATCATAGCGTATGCGATAATAGGCAGGCAGAAGATGACTATATAAATTTTTACGTAAATCTAGGCTATCCTTTAATGTTAAACCTGTATTAACCAAGACTGAATTGATAATTTCTTCCATAATGAGATACACTTCTTCTTGATAAAAGTGGTTCAGATCCCCTTGAATACATCCAATGAGTCGCGTTATGATAAAATCATTTTCCCTTTCTAAGTGGGGATAATAGCAGTAGAATTCCTCTAATAAACTAGTGAAGGGATAAAAATCTTCCAATTCATTATAAATTTTCTGGGACCTTCTAGAAGGCGAGAAGGGTTTGGCATTTAAAAATGTTAACAAATAGGTTAGTTCACGGCTTTTTTCCGAAATAAATGATAAGCGATATTGACTTGCTAAAGCATGAAGGATATCTGCGATGTTCTGACTCGCATCATCAAATGTCAACTCTTTCAAAACATAGGTTAAAAGCCATTTCCCAGACGCAAAAGCTAATGTCTGATTAAGCGCTCTTTCTAACAAACGCCTTAGCGCCAAGGTCTCCCCAGCTAAAAAATAACCGTTTTGCCGCGTATAGAGCAGCTCAACACTAAAGGGAAGGAGTTTTGTACGAACTTCCTTTAAATCACTTAAAACTGAATTCCTACTGATATGAAGAAAACTCTCTAAATGACTGATTGAAACATAATCAGAAGACAACAGGATATAAAGTATAATAAGATCTGGTCGCTCATCTTGAAAATAATAATCCTCTAAGCGGGGCAGGGAAGCTTGCAAAAGTTCATCTTCACTTGTTGTCAAAGGACTCAACTTACCCTCTTTAAAAGTGATCGGGGGAAAATTATTAAGGACGAGACTATCATTAATTTTGTCTATATCAGTAAGAATATTTCTTTTCTGCATTCCTAAAAGAGATTCAAAATCCTCTAGACTACGATTGGGATATTTCAAAAAGATTTGAAATTTTCTGACGAGCTCATGAGATAACATGTCATCTCCTCCTAATTCGAATTATATTTTAAAACGCTTCCATGTTCAAGTATAATTGAGTCCAATTATCTCTCGCCACTTTTGACTGCAATTGGACTCATCTCTATATAACTTAGCAAAGGGTATAATAGGCCTAAAAAATGACCAATTCTCTCCACCGAGATTAAAATAAAAGCAAATGCCATCTTCTATTATCTTAGCAAAGGGGTATTAAAATTATAATAATAAAAAATGAGTCTCTCTAAAAAACCTTTGACTGACCAACTTCCCTCTTAAAGTGTCAAGGAGAATAAGAAACGAGGGTACTTTACTATTAAATATACCAGCTTAATTTTGAATCTTATCAAAGCTACACTAGAAACAAAATAAATTAAAAAGTTAGCAAGAATATAAAAAAACATCCCATTTCTGAGATGTTTTTTCACAAGTAAAATCATCTTTAGACCAACTAAGGCCATCTGGAGAGATTTTAAACTTGAATTAACGACGTAAACCAAGAGATTGGATAAGCTCGCGGTAACGGTTAACGTCTGTACGACGTAAATAAGCTAATAAGTTACGACGGTGCCCAATTTTTTTCATCAAACCACGGTATGTAGCATGGTCTTTTTTGTGTTCTTTGATGTGTCCGTTAAGGTGGTTGATTTCCCAAGTAAGAACTGCTACTTGAACTTCAACTGAACCAGTATCGCCTTCATGACGTGCATATTGAGCGATGATTTCATTTTTTTTCTCTTTTGAGATTGCCATAATATTTTCTCCTTTTTTTGCTTAATCCGAGTCTTAGGATTGGCACTCCTAAAACCAAGAAAAAGTTGGTTTCGTCTTTCGACTTCTCTATTCTAACAGATTCAGTTTTTTAGGTCAAGGTTGCTTACTTTTCTTTTACCTTTTAAAAGTAACAAAAAACCTAATGTCAAACTCAGCAAAGCATACACTAAATAAGGAAAAACAAGTGAGCTGGATAAGTAAGAAAACATTTGTAATACTATGGCTGCACCACCACCACCTATATTACAGCCCAATAATACTAAGGTAGTCGCATTTGTGAGCTGATGTGAGGGCATCTTCTCTGAAATATGATGAAAAACATAGGTCACACCGACACTATAAACAAAACCTGTCAACAAAGCTCCAAGGGCAACTAAAAATATACTATTAGCTACCCACAGAATCAACGTTCCAACACCTAATGTGATGGCTACAATTGCCATCAAAGACTCCTTGAATCGAGCAAGTAGACCACTGAAACTAAGACCTGAAAAGATACCCATGAGCATCATCAAACTAAGTATTAAACTAGCTAAGCCAGCTGAGCCCAGGTTATTTTGGGCAATAACAAGTGGTATCCGTAGGGTTATAGAAGTATTAACAACAATAACAAAGCCAGCATAGATAGCCAGCCCTATAATCATCAATAATTGTTTAGAACTTAAACTTTGATTATCTGTATGTTTTTCTACCTTGCTAACCTCTGGAATTTTAGGGACAAAAAAGAGGTATAAACCTAAGCTAATAAGGGCAAAAAAGTAAATAGCAAAAGCCTTATACCAGCCAAAACTGATTAAAAAACCAGAAAAAAAGGTGAATAGAGCTGCCCCTAAAACTTCTACCGAGCTTCTAAAACCCAATAGTTTAATTTTCTCTTTACCTGTATAACGTTCACTAATAATATTAATAGCCTTAGCATTGATTAAGCCTATCCCAAGACCAAGCAACAGACGTGAGATAAAAACAATAGCATACGATTGTGTCAGCATAGGACTGCCTCCACCTAAAGCAATCAGCAAAAGTCCTAAAATAACTGTCTGTCTTTCATTTAACACTTTCCTCAAAAGTGGATTAGCTAACAAGACAGCCAAAATCGAAAAAGAAGAAAGCGAAAATAGGATACTTACATTTGATTCTGTATAGCCTTGCCTTTCATAGAATGAGAGCATTTGGGGCAAGGCTGGCGCAACAGAAAATGGCGAGATCATCATTAAAGAGAGACTTAATAAACTCATTTTTTCTAAAAAAGATTTCAAATAGGAAAACCGTCCTTTTTCTTGTTAATTTATCTTATCTTCAGTATAATCAATAGCAAGAAATAAAAATAGGACCTAGGTCATAAATCCAAAATGAAGACGATTACAAACGAAAAATTATTAAAAGAACTACTTAAAAAATATCACTTAGAAGAGTTTTTTCCCAAGGTTTTTTGGCCTGAACTACAGTTAGTCCTTTTTCATAAAAATGAAATGATTTGTCAACAAGATCAGACTTTGACTTTCATTGGCTATGCTTTGGCTGGCAACATTAAGATTGTCAGACGTCTATCTAATGGTAAAGAGCATATCCTAGAAACCCATGCTAGACCTTGTTTAATAGGTGATATAGAATTATTGACCAACCAAAATGCTGTTACTTCTGTCATCGCTCTTGAAGAAACCTACCTGATTCAACTAAAGCATATTAACAAAAAAAGTTATTAGCCAATCCTGAATTCTTATATCAAATCAGTCAGGAACTAGCTAAAAACTTTTACAAGCAAAATATTAAAAGTACTCAAAACCTAAGCTATACCGTAAAGGAAAGGCTTGCCAAACATATTTTAGAAAACGAGGAAAATGGTTACTTCCAGCTTGACTTGACCCTATTAGCTGATTCTTTTGGCACTAGCTATCGTCACTTACATCGTGTCATTGCTCAACTTTTAGAGGCCAAAATTATAGAAAAAGTTTCCTTTAAATACTATCATATCCTTTTCAAAGAAACCTTAGAGGATCTAGCAGATTTGGATTAAACATTTGGAATAGATCTTAGACCTTTTCACTAATCAACTGGAAATATATTATTGATAACGCAAAAAAAGAGCCTATAATGAGGCTCTTTTACTTTGTCTTATTATCCTCTCTCTCAGTCAAGGATGATATTGTTTGGAGATAGTTTATTATAGCTAATCTGCTTTCTAGAAACAATACCTTTTTGTAAAAAACAAAGATTAGTCTGATTGTTTCATTAACTTGTTTGTTAAAAAGCAGACAAGTATCTCAGTGGGTCCTAAGCTACTCCTAATACACCTGAAAGTTGCTCAGATTGGATAATGACTTGATCTTTTCTTAAATTAAATTCGGCCATAATCAGTTCCTTCAAAGCGTGATCATTAATTCTAGATTGCACAGAATAGGTCATCTGATTCTTTGAAACACTAACAATACTAATTTTTTTCATAACTTTAGAACTTTCTTCCAAATCAATTCCCTTACTTGTACCAACAAATCTAATAAGATAGTTATAGCCAAGTGTCTTTGTAACCCACAGCTTGGCATCAATAGCAGAGTAAAGAACATAGGCCAAACAAGACCAGAATAATATTATTAAAATAGTTTTCATCCGATTCACACTTTCTATAGAAAGATACTCAATCTTGATAGGGTCTCAAAATAACAAGCACATTATAACCTTCTTTGAAAGCCTTGTCAACAACTGAAGAATTGCACTTATCCCTAATAATCTCTCTTTACATACTTATTAGCACTCGTATTAATATGTTTTTGAATTATTTAAGTTTTCTAGCGTATGCTTAACCTTATTAAAGGAGACTTGTATGTTCAAGAAACGCTCATTTTTTGCTACTATCCTATTTTTGATAATTTTTTTACTACTAACTATTGGAGTTATGACCAATGCTTCAATTATTCATTATTTAGATAATGCCCTCTTTAATCTTGTAGCATTAACATATCGGCCCTGGCTAACAACAGTCATGATCTACATTACTAGCATCGGTAGTCCACTAATTGTTACCATTCTTGCTATGGTTCTTTTTATTTTAAATCGGCATAAAGGTAAAAAAACACTTATTCTCTTCTGTTTTTACTTTGTCACAACTGGCTTAGCACTCTTATTAAAATTTATTATCCACCGACAACGGCCAAGCTTTCAACTCTTTTCTGATACAGGCCTGAGCTTTCCTAGTGGCCATAGTATTTGCATGATTCTTCTACTTTTAGTTCTATTTAGTTTTCTAACTCAACGCAAAGATATCTTCTCAACTTTGGTCAAATATATAGCCACTATCTGGACTCTCTTGCTGTTATTTTCTCGCATCTATCTCAGAGATCACTATCCAACCGACATCTTCGCCTCACTAAGCTTAGCCATGACCTCCTATTTTTCACTTAAAACTTTTACTTTAAGAAATAATCCCAACGAAATAGATAGCAATCAAAAATAAACTTTCCTTTCGCAGAAGAAGTCATCAGCTCAGCTTTATAAATAACTCATTTTGTGATATAGTTATTCCATGAATAAATAAAGGAGTAATAATGTCTGCACAAGATAAAATAATAAAAGCTAGCCACATGATTACCATGAACGATATCATCCGTGAAGGAAACCCAACCCTAAGACAAAAGGCTCAAGAGGTTTCTCTTCCCTTAAGTGATAAAGATATCATTCTAGGCGAAAAAATGATGCAATTTTTAAAACATTCTCAAGATCCTGTGATGGCTGAAAAATTAGATTTACGTGGTGGCGTTGGCTTAGCCGCACCACAGTTAGATATTTCAAAACGTATCATCGCTGTTCTAGTTCCTAACATGGAAGATAGCGAAGGGAACCCTCCAAAAGAAGCCTACAGTCTTCAAGAAGTTATGTATAATCCTAAGGTTGTGGCACATTCAGTTCAAGACGCTGCTCTAGCAGAAGGTGAGGGTTGCCTATCCGTTGATCGTCCAATTGAGGGCTATGTTGTTCGTCATTCCCGTGTTACTGTTGATTACTATAACAAAGATGGTGAAAAACAACGTATCAAATTGAAAGGTTATAATGCTATCGTTGTTCAACATGAAATTGATCATATCAATGGTATCATGTTCTATGACCGTATCAATCAGGCTGATCCTTTCGCTATCAATGAAGGCATGTTAATTATTAAATAAAAAAGAAATCACAGCTTTATACTGTGATTTCTTTTTTATTTAATAATT
The DNA here is from genome assembly GCF_900475415.1 of Streptococcus porcinus. Taxonomy (NCBI): domain Bacteria; kingdom Bacillati; phylum Bacillota; class Bacilli; order Lactobacillales; family Streptococcaceae; genus Streptococcus; species Streptococcus porcinus. The sequence continues at coordinate 304,704 of NZ_LS483388.1, read as the reverse complement.
TTACAGGTTAATCGTTAGAGACTGCTGCTAATAAAGCTTCTGCTTGACTTGCGAGGCTAGCTTTTGTTTCCTCTGAAATCTCAAGGACACCAGTTCCCCAAGCTTCTGGATTTACAGTTGTTTTAGTGAATTCACCTGCTACTGTTGTACGAATAAAAGGAATCAAATCATTGTAGATAGCAAATAATTGATCATGTCCACCGTTAGCTACTGATGAGACGGTAATAACTTTACCACCAATTGCTGATGGGCCAGTTGGATCTGACAAGTCAAGTGCACGTGATGCCCAATCTAGTAAATTTTTCACTGAGCCTGGAATTGAGAAATTATAAACTGGAGAGAAAATCCAAATAGCATCTGCTGCTTGAATAGCTTCACGAACTTTAACCACTGCTTCTGGCGCATTAGCTTCAAGATCTTGACTAAAAACGGGAACTTGAGCCCAATCCAAATAAGAAACATTAGCTTTTCCAGCTAAAGTTTTTTCTGCTTCAAGAGCTAACTGATGATTAAATGAACCTTTGCGTAGTGAGCCGTCGATAAATAGAATATTTTTCATTTCCTTTTCTCCTTTGAATATACTTTTAAGTTTAGCAATAACAGACATATCGTCTCCTTGTTTTCACTAAATAGTGATTTATTAATACTATATAGTAATTATATTATTACTAATTAGTAAAGTCAAGAAACTTAACTCAAAAATTTAAAAAAAAGAAATCACTGCTTTTCAATGATTTCTCTAGAACGACTTGCATTCAATAATAGTTACTATGCATTTTTAAATTTTTTCAGAAGCTTAATTAATTCTTTTTGCTCTGCCTCTGTCAAAACAGAAAAAATATCTTCAACTTTACCAATATGCTCTGGTAGTGCTTTTTCAATTACTGCTTTGCCATCATCCGTTAAACTAACAATGAAAGACCGTTTATCATGAGGACACATGATTCGTTGAACCCAGCCTTTTTTTTCCATATTATTAATAACAACAGTCATATTACCGGAAGTTGCTAACATACTGTTGATTAGTTCCCCAATTTTCAAGTCACCTTTAGCATACAAAACATCAAGAACAGCAAATTGAGTTGGGGTCAATTCATGATCTTTATAGCTTTCAGATACCTTAGCATCAATCGTTCGAAAAGCCTTACGCATAACTACCATTGATTTAACTGCTGAATTTTTAAATGTTCCCATTTTGCCTCCTTTCCTTATTAGTTTTATTTTATAACTAGTTAGTAATAAAAGCAATCAAGTCGTTTTAGATTGTCCAACTAGCTAGTAGCTCTGGCTTTAGAAAAAATCATCAAAGAGACTTAATTGATTATCTTCAGGAAGATTTCCTAATATCCCCATGTCATCCATTTTTTCAACCAAAGTTTGTGACGCTCCGCCGCGTTTTCTAAGTTCCATTTTTGAAAGAAATTCGCCTTCTTTTCTGGCACGTACTATTTGTCTAGCAACATTCTCACCTAAGCCTTCTAAGGCTACAAAAGGAGGTATTAAAGTATCACCTTCAATTTGAAACTCTATGGCATCACTCTTGTAGAGGTCTAATTTCCCAAATTTAAAACCACGTTCCAACATCTCATTAACAATCTCAAGTGTTGTATATAAATCATTTTCAACATTGGATGCTTCGTTATTTTTCTTTTTAAGGGCTATATCTTCCATTCTTGCTTTAACAGCCTCTAGACCACCACTCATCGTTTTTAATTCAAAAGCTTTTGCTCGAATGGAGAAATATGCACAATAGTACATGATTGGGTGATGCACCTTAAAATAAGCAACCCTTAGAGCCATCAAAACATAGGCAGCAGCATGCGCTTTAGGGAACATGTATTTAATCTTTCCACAGGATTCAATATACCAATCCGGAACATGATTCTTGCGCATAGCTTCAATATATGAATTACGCTCATCTTCTGAGATTTTTAACCAAAGCCCTTTTCGAACCCTTTCCATAATGGTAAAGGCCATTTTAGGTTCTAAACCAGCATGCATAAGGTAAACCATGATATCATCTCGACATCCAATAACTGTTTTTAGGGTTGCGATACCTTCTTTAATGAGATCCTGTGCGTTACCTAGCCAAACGTCTGTTCCATGTGATAGACCAGATAGTTGTAAAAGTTCCGCAAAAGTAGTTGGGTGAGTTTCATTAACCATCCCCCGAACAAAATTGGTTCCAAATTCGGGTATACCAAGCATCCCCGTAGGAGTACCGATTTGTTCAGGTGTAACTCCTAAAATTTCTGTACCAGAGAAGAGGGCCATAACACCAGGATCGTCTGCCGGAATCGATTTAGGATCAATCCCTGACAAATCTTGTAACTTCCGAATCATTGTTGGATCATCATGCCCTAAAATATCAAGTTTTAAAACATTTTCATCAATATCGTGGAAGTTAAAGTGGGTCGTCTGCCATGAAGCAGTGATATCTTCTGCTGGAAATTGAACCGGAGTAAAATCATAGACATCCATGTAGTTAGGAATAACAACAATACCGCCTGGATGTTGCCCAGTTGTTCGTTTCACACCAGCTGCACCGGCTGCAAGACGATCAACTTCAGCATCCCTGTACATTTTCCCAAAATCTCGTTCATAGCCTTTAACAAAACCATAAGCTGTTTTCTCTGCAACGGTACCAACAGTTCCCGCCCTAAAAGCATACTCAGCTCCAAAAATATCACGAACATCTAGATGGGCGTTGGGTTGATCATCTCCAGAAAAATTCAAGTCAATATCTGGTACTTTGTCTCCATCGAAGCCAAGGAAAGTTTCAAAGGGAATATCTTGTCCGTCTTTTTGATAATTTGCCCCACATTTTGGACAATTCTTATCAGGTAAATCATAACCAGACCCAACAGAGCCATCTGTAATGAACTCTGAGTGTTGGCAACTAGGACAAACATAATGAGGAGGCATTGGATTAACTTCTGTTATCCCAATCATAGTAGCAACAAAACTTGATCCGACAGAACCACGTGAACCTACCAAATATCCTCGTTCATTAGATCGATTTACCAACATTTGTGAGGCCAAGTAAATCACTGCAAAACCATTACCTAATATGGAAGTCAACTCTTTTTCAATCCGTAAATCAATAATATCCGGCAAAGGATTCCCATAAATTTCGAAAGCTTTTTGATAAGTCAACTCAGCAACTGTTTCTTCGGCTTTATCAATAAAAGGTGTGTAAAGGTCTCCTTTAACAACTTCAACTTCTTCAATGCGATCAGCAAAGTCTTGGGTATTTTGAACAACAACCTGATAAGCTAGTTCTTTACCTAAAAAAGCAAAGTCATCAAGCATTTCATTGGTTGTCCTGAAATGAGCCTCAGGCAGTGGTGCAGGTTGTGCTCCCTCTCCACGACCAATTGGTCTATTAATCATAGCACCTTGACCAAGTGAGCGAACAATGATTTCCCGATAAATAGCTTCTTCCGGCTCAATGTAATGAACATTACCTGTTGCAAGGACTGGTTTATTTAGCCTTTTTCCGACTTCAATTAAATCTAATATCGCCTTCTGAACACCCTCTTGATCCTTAATTAATTCACGCGCAATTAAAGGTTGGTAAAGAGCTGGGGGCATAATTTCGATGAAGTCATAATAGTTTGCTAACTCGGTAGCGGCTTCCACACCTTTAGTAAGTACTGCATCAAAAACTTCCCCTTCAGAACAAGCTGTCCCCAGGAGAAGACCTTCTCGATGCTGATCTAAAACAGTCCGAGGAATTCTAGGAACTCCTTCGAAGTACTTAACATTTGATAGACTAACTAATTTGAAAATATTTTTCAAACCTATTTGGTTTTGGACATAGATGGTCGCATGTTTGACTCGAGCTTTTTTATAAGAATCTTCCGCTACAAGCTTAGTATTAAGATCCAATAAGTTGGTAAGCCCATGTTTTTCGCGAGCTTCTTTTAAGAAAATAAACAACAGACGTCCAGTGGCTTCCGCATCGTAATTAGCCATATGGTGATGATCCAATGAAACTTGGAATCTCTTAGTCAGAGGCCCCAAACCATGTCGTTTATATTCAGGATATAAATTACGAGCAAATTCTAAAGTGTCAATCACAGGTTGCTTTATTAAGGGAAGATGATGACGTTCATAATTAGCATTCATAAAACCGACATCAAAACTAGCATTATGAGCAACCAGAATGGCATCCTGACAAAAAGCTTGAAAAGCTTCAAGAACTTGTAGGAGGGTTTTTGCTCCAATCAGATGATTATCTGTAATTCCTGTTAACTCAGTTGTGAAGCTAGATAAGGGATGGCCAGGATTAATGAACTCATCAAATTGCTCAATAATATTGCCTTTATACATCTTTGAAGCCGCAATCTGAATCAAGTCATTATTTATTGCTGATAAACCTGTCGTCTCGACGTCAAAAACAACATAGGTTGCTTCATGCAAATCCATATCAACAGGATCATAAGAAATGGGAACTTTATCTTCAACAATATTAGCTTCTAGTCCGAAGATTGCCTTGATGCCCGCTTTTCGAGCACGATGATAACCATGAGGAAAAGACTGGACATTGGCGTGATCTGTGATTGCAATAGCTTTGTGCCCCCATTTGGCAGCCGTATCAATGAGGCTTTCAACAGTAGGTAGGGCATCCATTGTAGACATGTTAGTGTGAGCATGTAATTCCACACGTTTTTGATCATCGGGCATTAAGTCCTTACGACTATGATGTACAATTTCTTTAATTTGTTGTACGTTCATGGTCAAACTTTTGGTAAATTGATTATTTTCAATATTCCCCTGAACCCGTAACCAAGATCCCTTAGCAATCATATCAAATTTACGAAGCTCGTCATCATCTTTAGCCCATTTTTGCATAGCAAAACTAGAAGTATAATCTGTCATTTTAAAATTGATGATGTGACGTCCAGTACGGGTTGTTTTGCGTTCCACATCAAAAACCATACCCTCAAAGACAATACGATTTTCTTCTGTTTCGACTTCAATCATTGGTGTGATCTCAGCTTTTTCAAAACCTGCTTGTCTTTGAGCAACTCTTTCTTTGTAGTCAAAACTTGGCTTACTACTGTTAACTTCATCAGCAGGTGGCTGCAGGGCTTCTAATGATTTTTGCGCCTCTAGATTTTCCTGAACTGCTTTTTCCAGTAATGCTTGGCGATTGGAGACAAAAGAATGAGTCATCTCTTGGGTCATCTCTTGGTTAGTGACCATTTCAATAGCCAATTGACCAAAGCCAAAGGCAGCTAATTGCTTAGCCAGATTTGGGATATGATTTTGTCTAAAATGATCATTATTAACAAAGCGAGGAGCATGGATAACTAACTTATCCTCCTGATAGGAGACCTGTAGTTTTGCAAAGCTAGACTTGAAGGAAGCTCCATTACAAGGTGCATGTTCAAACGCCTCCTGATAGTAGGCTTGCAAGACTTGTTCTGAATAATCAATCTGCTTTACCTGAATATCAAACCTAACTTTAATATCAGCTTCTTTGAAGGTATTGGTTAGGCGATAGTCCAACTCTCGATAAACGTCAATGGGCAAAATATTTTCAAATGCAAAGTGAAACTCCCAAAGTCTAGAAACTGAATGAACATTAACTTCAATAATGTCAGCAGTCGAAAAAGCACTTGAAGTACGCATTTCAAGTGGCATTTCTATTTGTTCCATTAATTTAACGAATAAATCTGACATAGTTTTCTCCTGAATTTCTTAGGCTCTATTCTAACACAAATCAGAGAAAATTTCGACTCCCAATTGGCTGTCAAAAAGTTTGAATTTGTTTCCTTGCAGAATTAGTTTGTTGCTCTATTTTATCTATCTACATCAAAATAAAATGGAGATTCCTTTAATAATTAACGAGGAGTAACCTCCCTCATTGCTTAAACTCTGATTTTATCTAAAAATAATAGTATAATATAATTGTTCATGCTATTTCATAAATTTATAATATAAAAATGGAGATAAGAATGGAAACACCGATCATTGAATACCAAAATGTTAATAAGATATATGGCGATAAAGTGGCTGTTGATAAGATTAATTTGAAAATCATGCCGGGAGATTTTATCTGCTTTATCGGAACTAGTGGTTCTGGTAAAACAACTCTAATGCGGATGATCAATCGAATGCTAAAACCTAGCAACGGTAAAATTCTTTTTAAAGGGAAAGATATCTCAGAATTCAATCCAGTCCAGTTACGACGAAAGATTGGTTATGTTATCCAGAGTATCGGACTTATGCCACATATGACTATTTACGAAAATATCACTCTTGTGCCAAAACTTCTTAAATGGTCAGAGGAAGACAAAATGGCTAAAGCCAAAGAATTACTTAAAATTGTTGAACTTCCAGAAGATTTTTTAGATCGCTATCCTTCTGAATTATCTGGTGGTCAACAACAACGGATTGGGGTAATCCGTGCCTTGGCTGCTGATCAGGATATTATTTTAATGGATGAACCTTTTGGAGCCCTCGACCCAATTACACGTGAAGGCATTCAAGACCTTGTCAAATCTCTGCAAGAAAAAATGGGAAAAACCATTATCCTTGTCACTCATGATATGGATGAAGCTCTCAAATTAGCAACAAAAATCATTGTTATGGATAATGGGAAAATGGTTCAAGAAGCTTCGCCGACCGCTTTACTTCAAAAACCAGCTACCGAATTTGTTGAAAAAATGATTGGTGAAGAACGGCTGATGCGAGCTCAGTCCAATATTACACCAGTTAAATCCATCATGTTGCCTAATCCTGTTTCTATCACAGCAGAAAAAAATTTATCTGAAGCAATTTCTTTAATGCGTCAGAAAAGGGTTGACTCACTCTTAGTGACAGAAAATGATAGCCTGATTGGGGTTATTGATTTAGAATCTCTCAGCAATCGTTACCAAAAAAACCTCCTAGTCTCTGATTTAATGACACCAATTACTTTTAGCGTCCAAGAAGATGCACTCCTTCGCGACACCGCACAACGTATTTTTAAACGTGGACTTAAGTACGCACCAGTTGTTGATAAAGATAATAAACTAAAAGGAGTTATTACTCGCTCCTCCTTAGTTGACATCCTCTATAACTTTATTTGGGGCTCAGAGGAAAAGGAGGAAGTAAATGGCTGATTTTTTGACACAGTATGGTGGACGCTTACTATTTAAAACTTGGGAACAAACCTATATTTCTGCCCTTGCTTTACTCTTTGGCATCCTTTTAGCAGTTCCTCTGGGCACTGCACTTACGCGCTTTCCAAGGTTGGCTAAGATCATTATTGCCCTAACCAGCATGCTCCAAACAATCCCAAGTTTAGCCCTCTTAGCTATGATGATTCCACTTTTTGGAGTAGGCAAAACTCCTGCCATCGTCGCACTCTTCATTTACTCACTCTTACCGATTCTCAGAAATACCTACGTTGGTTTAAACAGTGTCGACCCCAACTTAAAAGATAGTGCTGAAGGAATGGGGATGTTCCCTGTTCAGTCCATTTTCTTGGTTGAGTTGCCTTTAGCTATGCCTGTTATAATGGCGGGCGTAAGGTTATCTGCTATCTATGTAATTGCTTGGGCGACCTTAGCTTCTTATATTGGGGCAGGTGGCCTTGGAGATCTCATTTTCAGTGGCTTAAATCTCTTCCAGCCAGAATTAATAATCGGTGGGACTATTCCAGTTATCCTTTTATCATTATTAGCAGATTTTCTCCTAGGTATCCTTGAAAAGAAATTAATCCCCAAACAAAGAAGAGAGGTAAAAGCATGAAAAAGAAACTTTACATCAGCCTTTCTATTCTTCTCACACTTATTGCTTGTTTTTTTGCTTATCATCACTTCTTTAAAAAACAAGGTGAAACTATTAAAATTGCTGCACAGAGCACAACTGAATCTAGTATCATGGCCAATATCATTGCTGAATTAGTCAATCATGAACTAGGCTATCAAACCGTAATTGTTCCCAATTTAGGCTCTTCAAACGTCACCCACCAAGCACAATTACGTGGCGATGCTGATATATCTGCAACTCGCTATACCGGAACAGATATTACAGGCTCTTTAAGGATGGCTACAGTCAAAGAGCCTCAAAAGGCGGCTAAAATCGTCAAAAAAGAATTTAAAAAACGCTTTAATCAAACTTGGTTTCCATCCTATGGCTTTTCAGATACCTATGCCTTTATGGTCACCAATGATTACGCTAAACAGAATCATCTCGAAACCATTTCTGACATGAAAGCCATTAAATCAAGTGCCAAAGTGGGCATCGATAGTACTTGGATGAACCGTAAAGGTGATGGTTATCCCGACTTTTCAAAAACTTATGGTTTTACTTTCGATAACCTGTATCCCATGCAAATCGGACTAGTATACGATGCTGTTTCAAGCGATAAAATGCAGGCCGTTTTAGGTTATTCAACTGATGGTCGGATTCAAAGTTATGATTTAAAAATTCTCAAAGATGATAAACAATTTTTCCCTCCTTATGAATGTTCAATGGTGGTCAGCAATTCCCTTTTAAAAAAATATCCTAAATTAAAAAAGGTGCTCCATCGACTTGACGGACAAATTAGCTTAGAAACTATGCAAACCCTGAACTATAAAGTTGATGATCGACTTCTAGAACCCGCAGTTGTTGCAAAAGATTTTCTAAAAAGCCATCATTATTTCAAAGGAGGTGATAAGAATGAGTGACATGAATACTTGGAATCAACTTGTCTATTATTATAACCATAATGGCTCCTACATTCTGACACAATTTCTCAGACATTTTTTGATTTCTGCCTATGGTGTTTTCTTAGCAGCTTTACTAGGCATCCCTCTTGGAATTATCATCGCTCGTAAAACACACTTACGGCAGTTTGTCATGGGCATTGCTAATGTCTTACAAACTATTCCCTCGCTGGCTATGATTTCAATATTAATGCTTGGTTTAGGTTTAGGCACCAAAACCGTTATTGCTACCGTTTTTCTTTACTCACTTTTGCCCATTATCAGCAACACATATACTGGTATCAAGAATGTTAGTAATGACCTGGTAGATGTTGCAAAAGGAATGGGTATGACTAAAAGTCAGCGTCTTTTCATGGTAGAGCTACCACTATCACTTTCTGTCATTATGGCAGGAATCCGAAACGCCTTGGTCGTCGCTATTGGTATTACGGCTATTGGAGCTTTTGTTGGCGGAGGCGGATTAGGTGATATTATCGTCCGCGGTACAAATGCGACAAATGGTGGGGCAATAATTCTTGCGGGTTCTCTACCGACAGCCCTCATGGCAATCTTTTCTGATATTATCCTCGGCGCACTGCAAAGGATGTTAGAACCCAAAGGAAATTCACATTCCTAAGTATTGAGTGGTCTCCAATTAATCCACTAAAAAAGGATAATCACTATAAGATTATCCTTTTTTAGTTTTATTTTTTGGTTAAGATATCAAGTGTTTCAATAATATTATCAGCATGTACTTCAATGCTATCTCCACTTGCTTTGATTTTAATTTCGACAATCCCTTCAGAAGCCTTTTTACCAACCGTGATACGAATTGGTAAGCCTATAAGGTCACTGTCAGAGAATTTTGACCCGACCCGCTCATTACGATCATCTGTCAAAACCTCATAACCTTTAGTCATTAAGTCATGTTCAACCTTACTTGTTAGGTCTTGAGCATCTTGATCTTTGGTATTAACAGTAATAAGGTGAACATCAAAAGGTGCTAATTCTTCTGGGAAATTAATTCCCCATGCAAAACGATAGTCCCCTTTTGGTGTTTTGTTCACAAATAATCTTGCATGTTGTTCAATAACTGCCGATAAGATCCGACTAACTCCAATACCGTAACAGCCCATAACAATTGGAACCGCTCGGCCATTCTCATCGAGAATTGTAGCCCCTAAACTCTTAGAATAACGAGTCCCAAGTTTAAAGATGTGACCAATCTCAATACCACGGGCAAAGCGGAGTACCCCATGACCGTCTGGTGATATTTCTCCTTCTTTAACTTCTCGAATATCAACATACTCAGCATGGAAGTCACGCTCAGGGTTGACACCTATTAAATGATAGCCATCTTTATTAGCTCCTGTTACTGCATTAGCTAAATCTTGAACCTTACGATCAGCAACTATACGAATGTCACTTGCTAAGTTGATAGGACCCAACGATCCAAAAGAAGCACCAAAAACTGATTGCGCTTCTTCTTCAGTAGCCACTTCTAAAAAGTCAACGCCTAGGTAATTTTTCAATTTAACATCATTAACTTGGTCATTACCAACTAATAAAGTAACCAACGGTTTACCGTCTGCCATGAAGAGTAAAGTTTTGATTGTTGATTCCGGTTCGCGATTTAAAAAGGCTGCAACTTGATCAATTGTTTTACAATCTGGAGTTGCTATTTCTTCTAGAGCATCTTGGGCTTCAACTTTTGTGCTAGGATTATAAGCATTGCTAGCCATTTCTAAATTAGCCGCATAGCTTGACTCGCTAGAGTAAGCTATTGTGTCTTCTCCAGAGACCATCCAAGCGCTTAGTTCTGTCTTTATTTTTTCTAACACATCTTCAGGAATAGACTCTAAGTTAGGAATGGATTTATCAAGAACCAACCAACGATTTAAATCAGTTCTATCAGGTGTAATTGCCATAAATTCTTGTGAATCTTTGCCACCCATAGCACCACCATCACCAATAATACCTTTAAATTCAAGGCCAGCTCTTGTGAAAATCGCTTCATAGGCTTTGCGGTAATCTTCATAAGTAATGTCCAAATCTTCATCATTTTGGTGGAAACTATAACCATCTTTCATGATGAATTCACGGGTTCTTAACAAGCCATTGCGGGGACGTTTTTCATCGCGGTATTTGGCTTGAATTTGATAGAGATTAAGAGGGAGTTGCTTGTAAGATTTAACTGCATCACGAATCAAGGTTGTGAATGTTTCTTCATGAGTTGGACCTAGAATAAAGTCGGATGATTCTCGATTTTTTAATTTATAGAGGTCTTCACCATAGGTTTCATATCGACCTGATTCACGCCATAGATCTGCTGTCAATAAGGCTGGTGCTAACATTTCTACAGCACCAATCTTATCAAACTCTTGACGCATAATCCCTTTTAATTTCTCAATTGTACGATTAGCAAGTGGTAAGTAAGCATATATTCCAGCAGATACTTGACGGACATATCCAGCACGTAACATCAAGGCATGACTAATGACCTGAGCATCGCTTGGCATTTCGCGCAAGGTTGGAATTAACATTTTAGATTGTTTCATTATTCTTTTTTTCTCCTCTTAACTTAGAAAAAAGCGCGCATAATATCATTCCAGGTTACAGCTATCATCAATACCAACATAACAGCTACTCCTGCAATTGTAATATAGGTCTCTGTTTCTTGTTTCAGTGGTTTACGACGAATAGCTTCAATGATATTCATGAGAATTTTACCACCATCTAATGCTGGAATCGGAATAAGATTAAAAATTCCCAAGTTTATAGATAGCATACCCATCAAGGACAGTACTGATTCCAACCCATTCTGAGCTGCTTCGTTAGACATTTGATACATAGCAACTGGGCCACCGAGTTTATCTAAGCTAAAACTCAGAATAAGATTTTTTAAAGCAATGATAATAATCGTTGCCCCTCTTAGAGCCATCTGAAAACCACCCACTATTTTATCTTTTAAACTCGTTTTCAAACCTACTCGAGTTCCAATAACATAGGTGTTTTTTATCTTTTTAGGTTTAACATTAATGACTTTCTCAGCACCTTTTGATTTAACTGTCACCGGTATCGACTGACCTTTTTTTATGTCCTCTGTCGTTTTATGAATAGCAGTTGTCAAATCTTGCCAATTCGATACTTGATAAGAGCCAACTTTCAGGATTTGATCGTTGTTTTTGATACCTGCTTGCGCTGCTGGGCCATCCTTAGCCACCCTAATATGGTTACTGCTGTAATCATAAGATCCCCCCTGAACAAATGCTAGAAGGATAAAAACCAAAATTCCTAAGATAAAGTTATTCATAGGACCGGCAAAATTAGTGATCAATCGACCCCAAACACTTGCGTTTTGATACTGAACATCAAGCGGAGCAATTCTAATTTCTGTGCCATCTTCTTCAACAATTGTTGCATCATGGTGAACAGAATAGGTTTTCGTTTCATCAATTACTAAACCTGTAATTGTTAATTCTTTTTCCAAATCATAGCCAGTCACATTCATAGGTAAACTGGTAGGATCCAGTTTAGTCTGCGATAAATTAATACGGATAACCTGACCTGATGAATCTAATGTCAAACTTGCGGGTGTTCCCGTTTTGATTTCAGTCTTATCATCACCCCATCCAGCCATGCGAACATAGCCTCCTAGAGGTAATAATCTAACGGTATATAGGGTACCTTCTTTATCTGTATGATAAAAAAGTTTTGGTCCCATCCCTATAGCAAATTCTCTTACGAGAATGCCAGATTTCTTTGCAAAATAGAAATGCCCAAATTCATGGACAACTACAATTATGCCAAAAATGATAATGAAGGTTAATAAGCCTAGCATAGTTTTCCTTTCACTTTAAAAGTTTTGCTTTTTTAAAAGAGGCCAAAAAGGTGCATGATTGGGAAGACAAAGATTATTGAATCAAAACGATCCAAAATACCACCATGACCTGGGATTAATTTTCCAGAATCTTTGACACCAAAATGTCTTTTAATTGAGCTTTCAACAAGGTCGCCAAATTGTGCAAAAATAGAAAAGAAAATGACAAAAACTAACATCGTTAAGAAATGAAAAGGTGCATAGACAGTACGATCAACGAGCATAAAGACAAAAGAAACAGCAAGAGCCGAAGCAATCCCACCTAGGCTCCCTTCAATTGTTTTATTTGGTGATACTTTAGCTAGCAATTTGCGACGACCAAATTTACGACCGATAAAATAAGCACCCATGTCTGTTGCCCAGACGATAAACAAGGCAAGTAGCACCTTATCAATACCCGATATTCTTGCATTCACTAAATTTTGAAAGCCTATTCCAATATACAAACTAGCTGCAATGGGAAAAGCTGCATCTTCAAATGAATAATGATTGCTATTGATAACCGTTCCCGCTAAAAAGAAGAAAACAATTAGCCCAAAGCAAGCAAAACTAGCATCAATTGGTAAAAAGGTTAAATAATGATCCATTGGAACAGTCAAAACAAATGCCGCCAACATTGCCAAGATTCCTTCAAACGAGAAGATCTCCAATTGTTTCATGCGAAGCATTTCTGATACTGCAATCATCGCTAAAGTAGCAACAAACAGCTGAAAAGGTAGCCTTCCAACAATTAAAAACGGTAAAAAAACGGCTGCAGCAATCCCGCCCCAGATAATACGTTGTTTCATAAATTCCTTCTCCTCTAAACCCCACCAAAACGACGGTGACGACGATTGTACTCTTCTAAAGCTTTGATAAACTCAGCGCTCTTAAAATCAGGCCATAAAACAGGCGTAAAATAAAACTCACTATAAGCTGATTGCCAAGGTAAAAAATTACTTAATCGCAACTCACCACTTGTTCTAATAATCAAATCAGGGTTTCTGTATAGGTAAGGAAGATGATCTGTCATAAGGTAGTTGGCTATCAATTCTTCAGTGATATCACCTGGGTTTAAGTTTGCATCAAGGACATCTTGAGCAATCATTCGAACAGCACTTGTAATTTCTGCACGACCGCCATAATTCAAGGCAAAATTAAGAACCAAGCCCGAGTTCTTTCGAGTTGTCTCGATAGCTCTCTTAAGAGCATTTAAAGTCTCTGCTGGCAAACGATGTGTTTCTCCAATCATTTGGATACGCACATTGTTTTTATTGAGTTCTGGTACATATTTGTCAAAGAATTCAACGGGTAAATTCATAATAAATTTGACTTCATCTTGCGGGCGTGTCCAATTCTCAGTCGAAAAGGCATAAACAGTTAGGACTTTCACTCCATATTTTGATGCTGTCAGAGTTACTTCTTGTAGAGCATCCATACCAGCCTTATGACCAAACACACGTGGCTTTAAGCGTTTTTTTGCCCAACGACCATTGCCATCCATGATAATCCCAATATGCTTAGGAATTTTTTCGAGTTTAACTTCTTTTGATTTTAATTTTAAGCGTAACATGTCATTTCCTTATTTAAGCGTACTTACTTTATTCTACCATAAATAAACGTAATTGACTTAGCATTTAACGACTAATTCCACAAAAAAAGAGCTCTAACAGCTAAAAATTAGCTAAGTTTAGATGCTCTTTTACAATACTAAAACAAGAATTAGCGACGACACCATAAAACCTGTGATTTTATCTTACTCTTTAATAGCCGGCTCATCTTGCTTTTGAATAACTGTCTCTTCAGTAACCGGTAAGTCAGTTTCTGGCACTTCTGGTGTGACAACTTCTTCAGCAGTGATAGCTGGCTCCACTTCTGCATCCGCTTTTGTAACAACACGCTTAACTGCTGTCAACTCAAATGGTAGATAAACCCCATCTACGTCTAAAGTGATTTTATTGGCTACTTGGTCGACCTCGTCAACTACTGCATACATGCCTCCAATTGTAACCACTTCATCTCCTTTTTGTAAGGCATTCATTTGATTTTGGCGTTCTTGAGCTTGTTTCTTTTGTTGGCGTTGCATGAAAAAAATCAAACCAATAAAGACTACAAACATGATTATTGTTGAAAATCCCATATTTACTCCTTCTTTATATATAAAGTCATGATTAACTATATCAAAAATAGACCTATATAGCAAGGAATGAACTATTATTTACTACTACCTTTTTCAATAAAAGACTGAATAGCATCTAGTGATAAGCTAGAATCACACACTACTTCAATTCTTTCAGCGCTAGCTACTAGGAGCGCAGGGACAGTAGTAATGTGATTTCTGGCACGAAAATCTTGAATAGCAGAAAAGTCAACTAAGTTATCACTAGGCAAGTAAGATACCTCGTATCCACCATCTTGACTAACCTGTGCTAATTTAGGCACAAAAAGGCGACAATAGGGACAAGTCTCTCGTCCAATGTAAAGAATTATTTTTTCTTTTTGATTAATTCTATCAGTGATTTGATCAATAGTGACCTCAGTAAAGTGACTGACAGCTTCTTGATAATCCATTCACTCTCCTCATATATACTTTTTATTTCTAATTATTAAAGAGACTGTCTCAACAGTCAGTCTCTTTACTTATCTTCATAACCATTTGGATGACTAGAATGCCATGCCCATGCGGTTTCAATAATTTTTTCGATATCATCATAGGCTGGTTTCCAACCGAGAATTTCACGTGCTTTTGCTGAATCTGCAACTAAAACATCTGGATCACCTTGTCGACGTGCTCCGATTTCAGCAGGAATATCTTTGCCTGTTACTTTTCGAGCTACTTCTAAAATCTGTAAGTTGGAAAAACCAGTTGATGATCCTAAATTAAATGCCGTAGAAGGGCTACCAGCCCGTAAATAATCAACTGCTAAACAGTGAGCCTGAGCTAAATCCAACGGGTGGACATAATCTCGAATATTGGTGCCATCTTCTGTTGCATAGTCATCACCAAAAATCATTATTTTCTCACGTTGTCCATTAGCAACCTGTAAAACAAGTGGGATTAGATGTGTTTCTGGATAGTGATCCTCACCAATAGAACCATCTGGTTTATCTCCAGCAACATTAAAATAACGCAAAGCTACAAAATGAATCCCATAAGCTTGATCACACCAGTCCATTATTTTTTCCATCATTAATTTACTTTCGCCGTATGGATTAATGGGGTTTTGAAGGCTAGTTTCTTTAATTGGTATTTCTTCTGGAATTCCGTAAGTTGCAGCCGTGGACGAGAAAACAATTTTCTTAACACCACATTCAGCCATTACTTCTAAAAGTTTGACCATACCAACTGTATTGTTGTCAAAATATTTCAAAGGGTCAGTCATAGACTCTCCAACTAAAGAATATGCTGCAAAATGGATAACTGCATCAATGTCTGGATTTTCTCGAAAAACCTGACGCATAAAGGTTTGATCAGCTAAATCCCCTTGATAAAAGGAGGCTTTGGGATGAATAGCTTGACGGTGACCAGTTGCCAAATTATCAACAACGACAACTTTTTCTTCACTACGTTCAACCAACCAGTCAACCATGTGAGAACCAATATAGCCAGCCCCTCCGAGCACAAGAATTGCCATTATAAATCTCCTTCTATTCCAATACTTTCAACAAAACGTTTGAAAGCTAATTTCCCCTCACGATTTTGTTTGTAAACTCCCGCATCTTCAAGAACACGAACAAATACTTTTCCAACTTCTTCTTGAACAATTCGATGGACAGTATCTCTTTTAATATCCTGATGCCTTTTAATTTGATCTGCCCAAACCTTATGATAGTCTGCTATGCTATTATACTCATCCAAGAGGTATTTTTCAACTTCTAAAAGCTCATTTTTCAATCTCGGTGGAAGAATAGCTAAGCCCATAACCTCTATTAGACCAATATTTTCCTTTTTGATATGATGTAATTCTTTATGAGGATGATAAACCCCATCTGGGAACTCAGTCGTTGTATGGTTATCTCTTAAGACAATATCTAATTCAAATTTCCCATGACGCTTCCTTGCTATAGGTGTTACCGTATGGTGTGGCATCTCTCCGGTATAAGCAACAATATCAACAGATTCATCACTATAATTTCTCCAACTTTTCCGAATTAATTCTGCTAGTTGACTCATTTTTTCTCGGTTTCCCCCCCTCAACCGAATGACAGACATTGGCCACTTAAGAAGCTCTGCCTCGATGTCCAAAAAATCTCTAAAACGAAAATGCATCTCCGCTTGCGCTAGAGCCATAGGGAAATCATGACGTCCTCCTTGATAATGATTATGGCTTAAAATAGACCCGCCTACAATTGGTAAATCTGAATTAGAACCTGCAAAATAGCCTGGAAAAATATCAACAATTTCTAGCAACTGCTCAAATGTCTTTTGTGAAATAACCATTGGAACATGCTTTTGATCTAAAAAAATACAATGTTCATTAAAATAAGCATATGGCGAATACTGGAAGCCCCAAGGATCCTTTCCAAGTTTCACTCTAATAATACGGTGGTTTGCTCGTGCAGGATAGTCAAGTCGGCCTTGATACCCTTCATTTTCCATGCATAATTGGCATAAAGGGTAACTTGATGATTTCACCAATTTTGCAGCAGCTATTGCCTTGGGATCTTTTTCTGGTTTTGACAAGTTAATAGTAATTTCCAAATCTCCATAGGGTGATGGTGTTTTAAACGCAATATTTTTAGCGATAGCTGACACTTTAATATAATCGTTCAATTGGCTTAGTTGATAAAAATCAGAAATAGCTTTTTCTGGAGAACTATGATAGGTAGTCCAAAACCTTTGATTGAGATGACTCGGTCTCGGAGTTATGAAATTCATCAATTCAGCCCCAAGGCAATCTCTCTCTTCAACAAATTCTCCAATTTTCCCATTTTTCTGAGCTAAATCCAAAAGCTCTTCTTTCAAAAAGACAATATTCTTCTCTTTGGTTTCTATCTCAGTGTTTTCTTCACCAACAAGTGCAAGAATTCTGTTTCTCAGATAATAGCTATCTTCCTCCGTAAAATCTGATTGTGCAATGATTGTTTTAACAAATTCGTCAATAAGTTTCATAATAGTCTCGCCTTATAATGTATGAGCACCTTGAGCTACTTCAGCAATATAAAACTCCGGTTTGTAGCCAATAACATCCTGATATCTGTCTTCAACTACCTTTTTAAAGGATTCGACGTGATCTTTATCAACAATTGCAATAGCACAACCTCCAAAACCTGCCCCTGTCATTCTTGCCCCTAAAACACCCTCTTGCTCCCAAGCTGTATGCACTAAAGTATCGAGCTCAATACCAGTTACATCATAATCATGCTCTAAGGAAACATGAGATGCGTTCATCAAACGACCAAAAACTTCAAGTTCCCCAGCTTGCAAAGCTTCTAAGGCCCTAAGTGTTCTTTGATTTTCTGAGACAGCATGTCTTGCGCGCTTTATTCTCACACCATCTTTAATTAAATAAGCATATTGATCAAAGAGAGCATCGTCTAAGTCTCCAAGTGAAGTGATTGATAAAACCTGTTGTAATTCCTCCAAGGCTTTCTCGCATTCTGAACGTCTTTGGTTATATTTGGAATCAGCTAACTCACGTCGCTTATTTGTATTCATAATAACAATTTGATAATCGCCTAATTCAAGAGGGACCAACTCATAATCCAAAGTATTGGTGTCCAAATAGATTGCTTTTTGATCAGCCCCCATACCAATAGCAAATTGATCCATTATACCAGAATTGACACCAATAAAATCATTTTCAGTTTTTTTACCAATTTTTACTAAATCGATTCTCTCTAAATCTAAATCGTAGAGTTTTTCACATACAATACCAACAAGCAACTCTAAAGAAGCCGATGATGATAAACCAGATCCATTAGGTATCGTTCCCTTAACATAGAGATCAAAGCCCGTGTCTATACGATGACCAGCTGCTTTTAGGTATTTTATAACACCCTTGGCATAATTTGTCCAATTATCTTCTTTATCAAAGACTAAATCATTTAAATCAACTGCAATCACACCTAATTCAGAAAAATTTTCAGAGTAAAATAAGCAAGTCTGATCTGTCCGCTTTTTTGCTGCCCCATAGGTACCTAGAGTAATCGCTGCTGGAAAAACATGACCTCCATTATAATCCGTATGCTCACCAATCAAATTAATCCTGCCCGGTGAAAAAAATACCGCCTCTGCTTCTAATCCAAAAATGTGTTGAAACTGCTCTTTTAAGTCCACTTCAGTCATTCTTATTCTCCTTATATCTACTTTTATTCTTATTTTAGAAGAACTCTATAGCAGCGTCAATTAGTTTACTAAAATTTTACTAAAATATAGAAAAATTATTATACTTTCGCTATACTAATTAATATAGATATCAATGATTTAAGGAGAAAAAATGGCAACTTTAAAAGATATAGCTACTCTTGCTCACGTTTCACAAGCCACCGTATCCCGAGTTTTAAATGAAGATCCCAGCTTGTCTGTGAGCGAAGATACAAGACATCGTATCCTCACAATTACAGATCAGCTTGGTTATTCAAAGCACAAATCTAAAACAAATCTCCCTAAACTAAAACAAAAAATAGCAGTTTACCAGTGGTACAGCCAACAAGAAGAACTTAATGATTTGTACTACTACTCAATTAGAATTGGTATCGAAAATAGAGCACGTTTGCTAGGTTATGACCTTGTCCGCTTTTTTAATGCAGATAAGATTATTTTGGATGAAACTGCTGTCGGCATCATCGCTATTGGTAAATTTAGCAACCAACAAATTACGGACCTCGAAAAGCATCAGCTTCCTATAGTTTTTGTTGATTCCGACACTTTAACAACCGGACATCATTGTATAACGACTGATTTTGAACACTCTGTCATGATGGCAGTGGATTATTTTATTGATAAAGGTTTTCAACATATTGGAATGATAGCTGGAGAAGAAAGTACAAGCGATCATAGCCAACTACTAATTGATCAACGTTTTAGAACTTTTAAAAATTACACTAGTGAACTCGGAATTTATCATCCAGAATACATGTTTGTCGGACAGTTTTCCACACAATCAGGCTATTTGTTGATGAAAGAAGCCATCAGTTCTTTAAAAGAAAACTTACCAAAGGCTTTCTTTATCGCTAATGACACTCTTGCAGTTGGAGCCCTTAAAGCTTTACAGGAAGCTAATATCTCAGTTCCAAATCGTGTTAGTTTAATCTCATTCAATGATACCCCTATTACAAGACAAGTTTTCCCAGCCCTTTCTAGCATCACCGTCTATACAGAAGAGATGGGAACTATTGCTGTAGATATCCTCAATAAACAATTAGTCCAACCGTCACGTGGCCTAACTTTGACCAAAATTGCTACTCAGTTAACTATCCGAGAATCCACTTTATAAAAAGGAGTTAGATATGACAACGATGACATCAATACACTCTGGACAACTCTATTTTCCTAACGACCCTCAACTCATCAAAAAGCAATTAGCATGTCAAGAACTCCTCTATTGCTTTAATCAAACAAAACCCTCAGAAATTGAGAAACGAAATCAATTGATGAAAGAAATGTTTAAGTCGGTTGGTTCAAACGTCTTTATCGAGCCACCACTTAGAGCTAATTGGGGAGGACACTTTACTACCATTGGAAAAAATGTCTACATCAATTTTAATTTGACTCTAGTAGATGATACCTTTATCACAATTGGTGACAACACAATGATAGCACCAAATGTCACCATAATTTCGGGAACTCACCCTCTCCAGCCATCATTACGGGAACAAGGACTTCAATACAATTTACCCGTTCAGATTGGGAAAAATTGTTGGATTGGTGCAAATACAACCGTTTTACCTGGTATCAGTATCGGCGATAATTCCGTTATTGGTGCTAATAGTTTAGTCACAAAAGATATCCCCGCTAACAGCCTAGCTTTAGGTAGCCCAG
Source organism: Streptococcus porcinus (assembly GCF_900475415.1). Lineage (NCBI taxonomy): Bacteria > Bacillati > Bacillota > Bacilli > Lactobacillales > Streptococcaceae > Streptococcus > Streptococcus porcinus. The sequence continues at coordinate 284,174 of NZ_LS483388.1, read as the reverse complement.
CTAGAGTTATTAAAAGCTTAAAAGAAGATAAGTAAAAGTCTAGGAAAATTTTCCTAGACTTTTAAGGTCATTTTCACTCATGCTAATGAACTATTTAGGGACGACGTTTGTACTTTTTAATGAAGTAGGCACAAGCTATGACGAAAACACTAGCAACCAATACAAAAATAGTCTTTTGTCCTTGGTTATTTTTAATTTTAACAGCAGCTTTGTCTACGATTTTATCGGTAGTGTCTGAAGTCTCAGTTCTTACCCGATCTTTCTTATTTGTGCTAGGATTCACTGTCTCTTCTGACCCTTTTTCAAGGTTATCTGTATTACTATCTCTTACTAACTGAGATGAAGAGGCAGCCGTAACCAAGGAAGCTGACAGATCCTCTGATGTAGCGATTGTCGAATCCCCCATCCTAACAGTTGGCTGCGGCGTCATTAGAGCGTGTCGATTGTCAACTTCTTCACTAGTTTTAGAACTAGAATCACCTTCTACTGCTTTTGCTAATTTCAAGATAGTTGCTGTCAAAGCATCTAGGGAAAGACCATTTTGGTCGAAGTGCAACCCTTTTGGATGACTTATATCGGCCAAGCCCGCACGATCAGCATCCACAAGTACGCTGGCGCTCTGCCATTCTAAAGGAAGAGTAAAATGACGTGCCTTACTGTCAGCATTCACTAAGACTGCGTAGCGATCTCCATTAGTTGCCGTGACCATATAACCAATGATAAGGTCTGATTCAGAAACTCCATCTTGACCTGGAATAGTAATTAAAGATACCTTTTGGTCAATCAAATCTTTATCACCTAGTCTGAAAGCATCTGTTGATTTCCTAATAGCAATCAACCCTTGCATATAATCATGACTCTTAGTATTTTCTGGATATAGGCTACTATTTGTAGCTTTAGTCCAATCAAAATGGTTAATAGCATCCGTGGAGTCGTATGAATCATGGATAAAATAAGGATAGTCAAATGGACTTCCGTCCTCATTAACCAATAAATGGGATTTATTAGGCACTAAGTCACTCGAAACCGGATATTTGTAAGCCTCATCTCGGAACTGCTTTGTGCGTCCATATTCTTGTCCAGCATGGATAAAGGCAGTTCCTTGAGACGTCATAACAATAAGATTTCCTAAACGTAGTCGACGATGAATCTCACTATTATTTTTAGCAATACTTGGATCTTTTTTGATAGACTGAGCAATAATATCAAAAAGAGTAAGATTGTCGTGTGCTTCAATATATTGAATCACATCACCTGGATCATCAGCTTTGAAATTAGTTGGTTGTCCCTTAATATTGCTAAAGATACCATGAATGCTTCGACTACCATTTGTCAAGAAAGCAGGTTGTCCTTCATTTGGGTAGCCTGATTTCAAAAGATTACGGATATCATCTGAGAAGGAAGCAACTGAATCTGTTTGATTCATCCAAGTTTGATCTGCAGGCTGAACAGGTTTATTCTCATCGCCTGCATAGGTAATCCAACCTTCTCCTAACATCAAAATTTGTGGATTAAGAGCTTTCGCAGCATCATAAGCAGCTTGAATTGTTTCTGCGTCATGTTCTCCCATCATGTCAAATCTAAAGCCATCGACTTTATACTCTGATACCATGTACTTAATAGAATCAAGCAGTAATCGACGTGTCATATAATGAGTTGTTCCGACCCTGCCGCCACCAAAAGCAGTTCGTGGCGTTCCATCAGCATCCATAAAGTGGTAGTAATGAGGTTCCAAATCCTCCAAAATAGCGGTTTTAGCTGTATGATTATATACCACATCCAACAGCACCCCCATTCCCAATTTATGAATTTCATTAACAAGATTTTTAAATTCTTCAATACGCTTAGTAGGATCTTTCGGATCTGAAGAATAATTACCAGTCAGTGCAAAATAGCTCTGAGGGTCATAGCCCCAATTATAATTGGTAGCACTTGAGGCATAGTTGTCCATTCTTTCCTTATTCATTTCATTAATGAAATAATAAGACATGACTGGTAGTAGCTGAATATGGGTTACTCCTAGCTCTTTTAAGTATTGCAAGCGTTCTGCAAAAGCTGCAAAAGTGCCAAATTGGTGTTGTAAGTCAGCTGAGATAGCTTTATCAGATGTAAAATCACGCACATGTGCCTCATAGATAATGGCATCTTCCCGCTTATTGAAGCCAGGAATTTTAGCATATGTCAATTCTTTCGGACCATATTGACCTGGATCAACGAGGGCCGCTTTAGCAACTGCATAGGCTGGACCTTTGGTAGCTAAATCAGAATTCCATTCTGCTAGAGATTTCGCATAGGGGTCTAAAACTAGAACTGATTTATCACCACGTTTAATTTCATAATGGTAATAATAACCTCTATAGTCGTTAATTCCGAGACCCATAGTCTTATCTAACTTAACTGTCCACTGACCTTTGTCGCCCCTTACCATACCAACCTTACCTATAACAAGGTTTTGATCCTCTTTATCATAAAGGACAACTGAAACCTGGTCAGCACTTGGGGACCAAATAGCCATATCAACAGACAGACCATTTTTCGTTACTTGGGAGCCAAGAAAACCATCATAGGCGTAGAGAGCATCTTTATATTGCCAGTTACCTCTCGCTAAAAAATGATCAGAGGCATAGGTCACAGTATAAGGTCCCTTATCTGCAGAAAAGTCACCCTTAATGAGAACTGATTTTTGAGTTGTGTTTAAAACAAGACCTGCGATAGCCATGCCCTCGTTAGCTGCGTTGGTCACCGTAAGATTTTTAAGTATCGTAGATTGATCTGTACCTTCTAAACTAGTCATACTCACTTCAATTGTTGTAGGACTCGTTTGTTGGGCACCTAGAATGCGGACGTTATTGACATAGTAAGGGTTTGTATAAATGGTTGGATCCTCATCTTTCACGAAAATTTGGGTATTATTTTTAAAATCGGTAAATTTATAGTCAGACGGATTAATTTTGACAGACTCTCCTGATTTACTTTCATCAAGGAGTAAGAAACCTATATCACTTGGTAATTCTGACAACTTAATATCAATATAAGCGCCATATTTACCAAAATGTGTAAAATTAATACCATCTGGCCAAGTACCTTGTTGACTTAACTGAGCAGGGTCGACACTTCCCCATAACCAGAGTGATTTATCCTTATAATTACCATCTGTCCGCAAGTAATTAATGCGGAGAGTCCCTGCAGCTTGAGGTTCATAATAGCTAGCTTTATACTTATCATCAAACCAAACTTCATTCATGTTTTGACTCAAGATGTCAAAGCCCTGATCACCAGTAATATTCTGTCCACTGGTATCATTAATGAGCCACTTTATTAAATCACGAGGGCCTTCGGCCATCTTTATATCAATATAGTAGCCATAGTCATCTTGCTTTGCTGTTGAGAAACTGGTGGCTCCCGTTGGCCAAGCACCATTTTGTTCAGAAGGTTTAGCAACATCTTCCCAAGTCCAAAGTCCCAAACTAGCCAGATCCTTAGACGGAAGAGTTTTGAAATGCATTCTAATATCAGTAGCAGCAATAGGTATCTCTGCTACTGGCGATGCGACAGTTGTACTTGGAGTTGTTATTTCCAAATCAGATACAGTTTTGGAAAGATCTATGCTGGCGTCCGAGATACTTGCAGAAGCCCCACTAATTAAGTCCTTTTGGTCAGACGAAGGATGATTTGGCTGTTCGATACTCGTTGGTAGAGACTTGTCATGATTACTTTTTGTCTCAGTTATTAAAGCCTGATTTGTTTCTGCAAAGCTAGGCACTAAGCTGGTGCTTTGACTAGAATCAGAAGTAGCTGTTTCAAGCAATTCACTTGTTGTAGTATCAACAGCCTGAGCTTGAACAACATTTACACCTGTAAAAAATAGGCCAGTAGCAATTGTTGTCGAGGCAATACCTACTTTTAAACGACGAATACCAAATTTTTGCCGTTTTTCAAGATTGATAGCCTTATTGTGTTTAATCATAGACTGCAACATCTAATTCTCCTTTTTATCCTTTTCATAACTAGTATACCGAGGAAATTTTATTTATGCAATCGTTTTCTTGTATTTATTATTTATATTTTTTAAAAGCTATGTTAGCAGTTAAAAACTAACGCAATCGTTTGTTTTTTTTAAGTCTCTAATTCTGAATAAGGCAAACACATATGATAAGGTACTTACTGGCTAGTTTTTAAATTTATAAGCTAAAAAGCCCTCTTGACAGAGGACTTTTTAACTACTTATTTTTTAATACAAAAAGCATCCCAAGCTTCTAAGTAACCTTGGTTAATAACTTTTTGTGGGTCTGTATTAGCAATGATGGTTTGATAAGTTTCACATGACAAGCTGAAAGTTTGGTTTTGATCTGACAGATTAACCACAATCAGATAAGTATCTGCGCCTAGACATCTTTCATAAGCAAAGACTTTCTCTGACGATTCTAACAATCGGAAATCTGCTTCTACTAACCAAGCTTCACTTTTGCGCAAAGCAACAAGAGCTTTATAAGTATAAAAGAGCGAGTTTTTATCGTCCAAAGCAGCTTGAACATTAATCGTTTCATAATTAGGATTAAGTGCCAACCAAGTCTTATCGGCTTTAGAAAAACCTGCATTTTTTGAGGTATCCCACTGCATTGGTGTTCTCGCATTATCACGTCCGACCTGTCGAATACTTGCTAGGACTTCTTCTGTTGCAACACCATTAGCTACGGCCTCTTTAGCATAGTTGATTGATTCGATATCATCTACCTGCTCTAAACTTTCAAAGGGATAATTAGTCATCCCGATTTCTTCGCCTTGGTAAATATAAGGCGTTCCGCGCATCAAATGAAGTAAAATAGCTAACGCTTTCCCAGATTTCTGACGGTATTCTTGGTCATTTCCCCAAATTGAAAGAACCCGAGGTAGGTCATGGTTATTCCAGAACAAGGAATTCCAACCTTCACCCAGCTTTAGTTCTGTTTGCCACTTCGCAAAAATAGCTTTTAGTGCTGGCACATCCAATTCCTCTGCAAAATCCCATTTTGGACGATTGGGTTTATGTTGCAAGCCAACATGTTCAAATTGGAAAACCATGGACAGTTCTTTATTTTCTGGACGGGAATACTGTTTGGCAATTTCCGGAGTTGCTCCCCAAGTCTCACCAACAGTTAATAAATCATGTTCCCCAAATGTCGCTTGATTCATTTCTTTTAAATAATCATGGAGCTTAGGACCATTACCAGTAATTTCCGCATCTGGAATTTTACCAATCAAATCAATAACATCCATTCGGAAACCACCAATTCCTTTAGCAATCCAAAAATTCATCATATCATAAATTTTTTGACGGAGATCTGCATTTTCCCAATTCAGATCTGGTTGTTTCTTACTAAAAAGATGAAGGTAATATTGACCAGATTTTTCATCCAATTGCCAAGCAGAGCCGGAGAAAGTTGACATAAGCCCGTTAGGCTGGTCACGCCAGATATAAAAATCTCTTTCTGGACTTTCTGGGTTTTCTCTTGCTTCAACAAACCAGGCGTGTTCATCGGATGTATGATTGACAACTAGATCCATGATGATTCTAATGCCACGTTTCTTTGCTTCTTCTAAGAGGAGATCCATCTGGGCCATATCACCAAAAATGTCAGCTATAGCTTCATAATCTGAAATATCATAGCCATTATCATCCATTGGGGATTGATAGACTGGGGAAAGCCATATAGCTGTAATACCAAGGTTTTCCAGATAATCTAATTTTTGAATAATACCTTCAAGATCCCCTATCCCATCGCCGTTAGCATCCATAAAGGATTTGGGATAAATTTGATAGATTGTAGCCTTATGCCACCAGTGTTTTTCCATTTTTCTCTCTTTTCTATATTTTAAATTAGTGACATAAAGTCCTCAAAATAGAGATTTCGAGGACTTTATCATATTCTAGGAGGTACCAAATTAACGAATGGCTTTTTCAGTATCAATGTCAAAGAAGTGTCCCTTAGAAACATTAAAGGTTAAGCTTACTTTTTCACCTGGGTTATGGAAATCACGCGCATCAACGCGAGATGCAAATTCTGTATTACCAAGTTTAACGTAAAGCATTGTTTCAGAACCCAATAACTCAGAAACTAAAACCTCTGCTTCAACATTAGCATTTGGGAATGTTTCTTCGACAAGTAAGTTAGCTGAGATATCTTCTGGGCGGATACCAAATGTAACTTGTTTACCTTCATAGCCTGCTTCTTTGAGCATTTTTGCTTGTCCTTCAGCAATAGCGATATTAAGACCATCTGGACTGATGATACGCTCACCATCAAAGGTTACATCAAAGAAATTCATGGCTGGGCTACCGATAAAGCCCGCAACAAATTTATTTGCTGGTAAATTATAGAGTTCTTGTGGTGAACCTACCTGTTCAATTTTACCAATTGTCCCGTTACCTTCAGGGTTTTTAGTTGCACTCATAATGACAATCCGATCAGCCAAGGTCATAGCTTCTGTCTGGTCATGAGTAACATAAATTGTTGTAGAGCCAATGCGGCGATGAATTTTAGCAATTTCAGCACGCATGGATACACGTAATTTAGCATCTAAGTTTGATAATGGCTCATCCATAAGGAAAACCTTGGCATCACGGACAATAGCACGCCCCATAGCGACACGTTGACGTTGTCCACCAGACAAATCAGCAGGTTTACGATCCAAGAATTCTGTTAATCCTAGGATTTGTGCAGCTTCTTTAACACGTTGGTCAATGTCAGCTTTCTTATATTTACGCAACTTAAGGCCAAAAGCCATATTATCATAAACAGTCATGTGTGGGTAAAGGGCATAGTTTTGGAAAACCATAGCAATATCACGATCTTTTGGTGACTTGTCATTAACCACTTCCCCATCAATTTTCAATTCCCCTTCAGAAATATCTTCAAGTCCTGCAATCATGCGAAGAGTTGTTGATTTTCCACAACCTGATGGGCCTACAAAAACGATAAATTCTTTATCCTTGATATCCAAGTCAAAATCTTCAACTGCGTAATGTGTTGTATTAGGATACTTCTTGTAAATGTGATTTAAGTTTAATTCTACCATATCTTACTCCTTGTTTAGACTTAGCTTTCTTTTTAAAAATAGGGGAAGCACGGCCTTTTTGATGTTTCTATTCTAACAAAGAAAAGGCTTTCACAAAAGAGACAAAGCACCCAAATTTCTTTGGGCACTTTGCACAATACTATTGTTTCTGGATGAAAAGATAAGCAAAGGTCAAATCATCAAGATTTTTGAGATTGAGCCCTGTTTGCCGTTTGGTTTTTTCCAGTTTATATTGGAGTGAATTCCGATGAATATAAAGTTTTTGAGCTGTCTGCACAAGATTTCCTTGGCATTGCCAAAGGCTAAGTACTAAATCTGAGACCTCTTTATTTTGGACTAAATGATGGTAAAAATGCTTCTCTAGCATTGGAAGTTCTAATTGTGTCATCATTCCCCACAGAAGTAATTCAGAAAATGAAAAGAGTTGCTTCTCGCCTTTTTGTGTTTGGTAAGATGTTAATAAAAGATTTTCTTCGTCAAAGTAACCACTCAACCCTTGACCCTTATTATCTAACCAGTTATTCCCTATAAATACTGATAAGGCAATGCCAAAGTCACTTTCAATAGTCGGTAATATATCAGCAAACAGGCTTAATAAGTCACTCTCTTGAGACTGATCAATCAATAAAGCTGTTCTTGATTTATTAATATGTACTATAGCTACTAAAGAAGGAATGAGTGACTTAAAGAGATCCAATAGATCCTCCGCCAAGGTTACTTTATGTTCTAAAAAGATAAACTGAAAATGGCTCAAGGGTTCTGGTAACGGTCCTTTTTTGAGAAGTAAATAATCTTGCCATGGCGACGTGGAAGGCTTAGCCATGTAATCAAGGAGGTCAAACTTTTCCAACAAAAACAATTCTCTAGCTGTTAAGGCTTCTTTTGCTAGATGGATATAGTGGTCTTCTTCAGCAATTGTTACCCAGTCTTCACCCATAAAGGGCAAATGATTCACTTGACTCTTTGGGAAATACTCTTTTAGTTCCATTGTTTCCTTCTCGTTTTCCTTTTATCTCTGTTTGGTATCCAAGATAATGGTCACAGGTCCATCGTTGTTCAAGGACACTTGCATATCTGCACCGAAAACTCCCTTTTCCACTGAACAATACTCCGCTAGCATCTGATTGAAGCGTTTATATAAATTTTTAGCCAAGTCAGGATTAGCAGCACCGATAAATGCAGGTCGATTTCCCTTTTTGGTATTGGCAAACAAGGTAAATTGTGAAATAGATAGAATAGATCCTTCGACATCAAGAAGTGATAAGTTCATTTTTTCTTCTTTATCTGAAAAAATACGCATTTGTGTAATTTTACGCACAGCATAGTCTAAATCATCTTGGTTATCATCTGGGCCAAAACCTACTAACAACAGTAATCCTTTCTTAATAGCGCCAGCTACTTCCCCATCAATAGAGACTGAAGCTTGGGTCACTCGTTGAATAATAACACGCATCGCAATACCCCTTTAACCATTTGTTCGTTTAACATTATATATATCAGGAACAGTCTTAATTTTTTCCACTACTGTCGTTAATTGGGTGAGGTTCGGAATACCAAAACTAACATGGATATTGGCAAATTTCATATCTTTAGTTGGTTGTGCATTGACAGCCGAAATACTTTTGGTTGAATTTGACAATATTTGTAAGACATCATTTAATAAACCACTACGATTTAAGCCATAGATATCAATTTCAGCTTGATAATCTTTACTGAAATTCTCCATATCCCACTCAACTTCAATCAAACGTTGCTCATAACCTTCTTGACTCTTAATATTATTACAATCAGCTCTGTGAATAGCAATACCTCGGCCTTTGGTAATGTATCCTTCAATAGGATCCCCCGGAACTGGATTACAACATTTAGCAATTCTCATCAAAAGGCCGCTTGCTCCTTGAATGATAACACCATTCTCACTACGAACTTTAAGAACCTCTTTATTTTCGTGTTTGACCTCTCCGCCCTTGACTAACTCTTCTGCTTCAGCTTTTGCTTTAGCTCTCTCTTCTTCACGTCGTTCTTTTTCTGTTAACTTGTTAAAAATAGAGACTGGGCTCAAATCACCAAAACCGACTGCCGCATAGAGAGATTCTACGCTTTTAACACTGAGGCGAGGAAGAATTTCCTCCATGCGTCGCTTTTCCAAATACTTGTTTGCAACATAACCTTGTTCTTGGAAATAGTTGACCAAAAGTTCACGTCCTTTATTAACCGATAATTCCTTATCTTGGTTTTTAAAGAATTGGCGAATTTTATTCCGCGCTTTATTGGTTTTAACAATCTTAATCCAGTCTCGGCTTGGCCCAAATGAATTTGGATTGGTGACAATTTCAACCACATCGCCAGTTTTTAACTTGGCCGTAAGGGGAACCATTTTGCCATTAACCCTAGCACCCGTTGCTTTTTCACCAACTTGGGTATGGATAGCATAAGCAAAATCGATCGGCCCAGACTCCTTTGGTAGTTCTTGAACAGCACCGTTTGGGGTGAAGACATAAATGCGTTCAGAAAATATATCTTCTTTGACCGAATCAACAAAATCTTTAGCATCGCCGTTGGACGCATCTTGTAATTCCACCAACTCGTTAATCCAGTTCATACCAACTTTCTGATCAGACTGACTAACTTTGCCTTTGACACCTTTTTTATAGGCCCAATGTGCAGCTACACCATACTCAGCAACTTGGTGCATATCTTTGGTTCTAATCTGAATTTCAATTGGTCCTTTTGGCCCATAAACGGTTGTGTGAATGGATTGGTAACCGTTAGCCTTAGGTGCAGCAATATAATCCTTAAAGCGACCAGGCATTGGACGCCATAATTCGTGAATGTAGCCAACCATGGCATAAACATCACTTTGAGTTTCCATGACACAACGAATAGCAATCAAATCAAAAATCTGATCAAAACGTTTCTTTTTATCACGCATTTTACGGTAGATAGAATATATATGCTTAGGTCGGCCATAGACGTCGCCATATAAGCCTTGCTCTCTGGTATAGGTGATAATTTTATCAACAATCTCATCCACTAGTGCTTCACGCTCTCTGCGTTTTTCACGCATCATATGGGAAATTTTATAAAATTCCGACTCATTGAGATAACGAAAAGCCAAGTCTTCTAGTTCCCATTTAATACGGCTAATCCCTAAACGATGAGCAAGCGGTGCATAAATTTCCATCGTTTCACGGGAGATACGTTCTTGCTTATCTTTGCGCAGATGCTTTAAAGTTCGCATATTGTGAAGTCGGTCAGCAAGTTTAACTAAGATAACACGAATGTCTTTCGACATGGCCATCAACATTTTCCGGTGATTTTCGGCTAATTGTTCTTCATGGGATTTGTATTCTACTTTTCCCAATTTCGTTACTCCATCAACAATATCTCGGACATCTGACCCAAAGTCCATTTCAATATTATCTAAAGTAATATCAGTATCTTCAACGACATCATGTAGAAAACCACAAGCAACCGTCACGGCATCTAATTGTAGATCCGCCAAAATTCCTGCCACTTGAATAGGATGAATAATGTAAGGTTCACCAGATTTTCGAGCTTGATAGTAATGAGCAGCTGTTGCATAATCTAATGCTTTTTTTACAAAGGCGACGTCATTTTTATTCATATAAGCCGCCGCTAGAGCAACGACCTCTTCTCCAGATAAATTTATTTCTTTTGCCATTCTTTTCCTCAGTCAATTTCTTTTACCTATTTTAACACTTTCACTGAAAAAGCAAAAGGATCTATCCTTTCAGCTACCTATTCCAAAATAAAGAGTTCATCTTTATTTTGAAACAGAAGAAAAGTTATTTCATTTATTGTATTATAACCGCTAAAAATCAGGAAAATGTTCGTGAATTATGTTGATGAAAACCCTTTTTCAGGTTATAATAGAAGTCTAAGTTCATTTTTTATAAAATTATTAGGAGATTTTAGGAATGAGAAAATACTATATTTCAAAAAGTGCGATTTGGCTTGCTATGTTACTTTCTGCAGGAGCAACTCAGATAGTAAAAGCGGAAAGTAGCCCTGATATAACTACCCCAATGAGTAGCAATACTAGGGTTCCAAGTAGTGAGGCTTTAGCCACAACAACCACTAACAGCACCCCAACAGCTCCAACAATAACTGATTCAACAACTATTACTAACAATACTAGTAACCAAGAAATACCAAGTGTAACTACTAATCTCGACCCCAAGATCAATGCCCAGCTAGCTCCCGTAGCTAAACAACAAGCTTCAGCTCCTGTTGAAGGGCAAAATATTGACGTGCGTATTGTTTCGACAACAGACCTCCATTCTAATCTTGTTAATTATGACTACTATCAAGATAAGGATTCACAAACCATCGGCTTAGCAAAAACTGCCATTCTTATCGACCAAGCACGCACTGAAAATCCTAACACTATCCTCGTAGACAACGGCGACATTCTACAAGGCACTCCACTTGGCACTTACACTGCCCTAATTAAGCCAGTGTCAGCAGAAGAAGTCCATCCTATGTATGCTGCACTAAATGCTCTTGGTTATGATGCCTCCACTCTTGGCAACCACGAATTTAACTATGGACTTCCTTTTCTAAAACAGGTCATCGCCTCAGCAGGACTTCCAATTGTCAACGCTAACGTTTTAGATGCAAATAATGACCAGTTCGTTTTTAAGCCTTACGATATTATTACCAAAACCTTTATAGATGCTAATGGCCAGGCAGTCAACCTCAAAGTTGGAATTACAGGAATTGTTCCTCCCCAAATTATGGCCTGGGATAAGGCAAACCTCGAAGGTAAAGTTAGGGTCAAAGATGCTGTTCAAGCGGTGACAGAAATTATCCCTACCATTAAAAAGGCTGGTGCTGATATCATCTTAGTTCTTGCACACACTGGTATCGGTGATAACATTTACGAAGCTGGCGAGGAAAATGTCGGTTATCAAATTGCCAGTTTAACAGGCGTTGATGCTGTTGTGACAGGGCATTCACACGCTGAATTTCCTTCTGGAACAGGCACTGGAACTTACGAAACCTACGCAGGTGTTGATGGTGTTTCAGGTCTCATTAACGGCACTCCCGTTACCATGGCTGGAAAATATGGCGACCATATCGGGGTAATTGATTTAGACCTTACTTATACTGGTGGTAAATGGCTTGTTAACAAGGATAAAAACCATGCCGAAATACGGAAAATCAACACTAAATCAACAGACGCTGATCCTAAAATTCTTGCAATAGCCGCTAAAGCTCATCAAGGAACAATTGATTATGTTCGTCAAACCGTTGGAGAAACAACAGCACCAATCAATAGCTATTTTGCCTTAGTGAAAGATGACCCTTCTGTTCAGATTGTGAACAAAGCTCAGCTATGGTATGCTAAACAACAATTAGCAGGTACTCCTGAAGCAAACCTTCCACTCCTTTCTGCAGCTGCACCATTTAAAGCTGGTACACGAAATGACCCAACGGCTTATACTGATATTTCTGCCGGTCCAATTGCAATCAAAAATGTTGCAGACCTCTATCTTTATGATAACGTTACCGCCATCGTTAAAGTAACAGGTGCAGATCTCAAAGAATGGTTAGAAATGGCTGCTGGGCAATTCAACACAATTGACCCAACTAATACTGCCCCTCAAAACCTTATTAACACTGATTACCGTACCTATAATTTTGATGTCATCGATGGTGTGACTTATGAATTTGATATTACCCAAGCTAATAAGTACGATGCAAAAGGCAACTTAGTGAATCCTAATTCTAGTCGAGTTCGCAACTTGAAATACCAAGGACAAGATATTGATCCCAATCAAGAATTCATGGTTGTGACCAACAACTATCGTTCGAGCGGAACTTTTCCCGGCGTGAAAAACGCAAGCCTCAATCGTCTCTTAAACTTGGAAAATCGCCAAGCCATTATTAACTATATTGTTTCTGAAAAAACCATTAATCCAACTGCTGACAACAACTGGTACTTCGCTAATACTATCGAAGGCCTGAATTTACATTTTCTGACCGCTGATGGAGCGAAAAAACTACTTAATGACGTCAAAGATATTAGATATCATGCACCTTCATCTATTGAAGGTTTTGGCGATTTTATCTTTACCTATGTCAAGTCTGAGGCTCCGACAAGCCCCGTAGGAACAGCTGATACTACTAATCCAGCCAATCCTCATCAGACAGATTATAAACTTACCGATTCACAACGCCAGTACATCTATCAACTAGCAGCTAACCTCTATCAGCAAACAAACAGAGCCCAAACTAGCAAAAGTGAAACTATTGCTAATAAAGAACTACCGCACACAGGTGTCAAAGAATCAAAAAATAGTTTCTTGCTAGGACTAAGTTTTCTGGGAATTGCTGGACTCTTTAGGAAAAAGAATCAAAAAAAAGAATAAAGAAGAGATAGCCATATTCACGTCATACTAACTTAAACCTATAAGAAATCTCAAAGAAGCTAGCTGAATCTTATGTTCCAGCTAGCTTCTTTTAAGCTTGTGCAATACTATATCTTGTGCTAAACTGTTAGATATATTACAAGATATAGTACAAGGAGACATAGATGTCTGATTTAACCATTGTCTTTATTAGTTTAAGTGGAAACACACTTAGCTTTGTCAAACGCTTGAGCCTATATTTAGAAGAAAAATATAACATCCACACCAAGCCAATTAACATTAAAGAGTTAAAACATAACACTTTTCCTGTTGATGATGATTTTGTCGCTATTTTACCCACCTATTTAGAAGGAGGAAACGGCCTAGACTCCGGAGATGTAGAAATTCTCACCAATCCTTTAGGTGATTTTATAGAAGCTCACGATAACTTCAAACGTTGCTTTGGAATTATTGGTTCTGGCAACCGTAATTTTAATAACCAATATTGTTTGACAGCGAAACAGTATGAAAAACGTTTTGGCTTTCCTATGCTCGGTGATTTTGAATTACGGGGAACTAGTGCTGATATTGAACGCTTAGCTGAAATAATTATCGAAAAGAAAAAACTTTTTCAAGAACACCCATAGAATACCCAGTCTTTTCTGGGTTTTTCTTATATAAATACCTTTAGCATGCTATAATAGAAATATTGAAAAAAGGATAAAGGAAGTTGACATGAAAACAACTGTTGATTATATTACAAAGCTCACTCAAATCCCCTCACCAACAGGCTTTACCAAGAAAATTATGGAATATGTTGCTGATGAACTACGTAACTTTGGTTATCAACCCATAAAAACTAATAAGGGCGGTCTTATGGTCTCTGTTAAAGGTCAAGATGACAACAAACACCGTCTTGTAACTGCCCATTTAGATACTTTAGGAGCAATGGTCCGTGCCATTAAACCTGATGGCCGACTAAAAATGGACTTAGTTGGAGGTTTTGTTTATAACGCTATTGAAGGTGAAAACTGTACTGTTCACCTTGCTAAAAATGGTAAGGAAATTTCAGGAACTATTCTCATTCACCAAACATCCGTCCATGTTTATAAAGACGCTGGCACTGCTGAGCGCAGCCAAGCTAATATGGAAGTTAGACTTGATGAAAAAGTCCGCACAGCTGATGAAACCCGTGCCCTTGGGATCGAAGTTGGTGATTTTATTTCCTTTGATCCTAGAGTCGTGCTCACAGATTCTGGTTTTATTAAATCTCGACATTTAGACGACAAGGTTTCTGCAGCTATTCTGATGGAATTGTTAAAAGAATATCATATCCATAATATTACTTTGCCTTACACGACTCATTTTTACTTCTCAGCCTTCGAAGAAGTTGGTCACGGTGCCAACTCCAGCTTACCAGAAGAAACCGTTGAATACCTAGCAGTTGATATGGGAGCAATGGGAGATGACCAAGCAACAGATGAATACTCCGTTTCTATCTGTGTTAAAGATGCCTCTGGCCCCTACCATTACGATCTTCGTCAACATATGGTCGCCCTTTGCCTCCAAAATGACATTCCGTATCAATTAGATATTTATCCTTACTATGGCTCAGATGCTTCAGCTGCTCTGAGATCTGGTGCTGAAGTTAAACATGCTCTCCTTGGAGCAGGAATAGAGTCGAGTCATTCATACGAAAGAACGCATAGGGACTCTGTTGAAGCTACAGAAAAACTAGTAGATGCTTACCTTAGAAGTCAAATGATTGAGTAAGCGTTCTCCTAGATTTCTTGTTACTACTAGACTAAAAGCATTCGGATACCTTCTTTCGGACTAGCAGTCCTCCATAAAATCTAACTTAATTACCAAAAACTTTGAACAACTAGGGGACCTCGTTTCATATGCCTAATTTGATTATTATCAGAGGAAATGCCGCAAGTGGCAAAAGCAGCTTAGCTAGAGCACTTCAAAGACAGTTAGGAGAAAATACCTTACGGCTTTCACAAGATGAGTTGCGACGGGAGATGCTCTTAGCACATGATGGCTTCAATACGCCAACTATCCCACTGTTAAAAACCTTATTACATTACGGCTTTAATAACTGTGACTACATTATTTTAGAAGGTATTCTAAAAGCGGACTGGTATCAACCCATTTGGCACTACATCACTGAGAAGTCACATATCAAAACCTTAGCGTATTACTATGACCTTACATTTGAAGAAACCGTCAAGCGACACTCCCAAAGAGCTAAAGCAAAGGATTTTGGAAAAGAATCTCTAGAGAAATGGTGGAATGACAAAGATTACATTAAAGTTATTCCCGAACATCTTTTCAGTGCAGAAATTTCGATAGCACAAGCTCTCAGTCACATTTTAAAAGATATAGAAAAAAGTCAGGACACTTTATCCTGACTTTTTTCTATCCAGATTAATCCGAATTGATCCAGCTCGCTTCCACCGATAGACCATAATGATCACTGACAACTGGGGCATCTCCTCCTTCAAAAGTTATTTCTGAGCGACTAATATTAAACTCTTGGCTCATAAATGCATGATCCACCTTAAAGGAGTATCTATTACCTTCCCAACCATCTATATCAGATACAATACTATGATCTCCAAAAACGATTTCTGCTTCCTTGTGACTATCCCGTAGCCCCAAGGAACTTCTCAGTATCATATTATACCCTTTACTGTCTGTCGGATTATTAAAGTCTCCCATAACAACTAAGGGTAAATTCAAATTCTGCAAGCTCTGCTCCAGCATAGACCATTCTTCTTCAAATCCCTTTCCAAACCAAGACAAGTGAACAGAAGCGAGGGCCACTTCTCTTCCATCAACCTCTGTCTTAGCCAATAGCACGCGTCTCGTGTGATAGTCATACTCATCATCAATCGCTGTCACTAGGATACCCCTAACCCGCATTGGTTTTTTTGAAAGAATAACCACGCCTTCCTTATAAATATCGTAACCGATATGATTATAAGCCCATGACCAATAGTAAGGTTGCCCCCGCTTTGCTAAATAATTAGTGAGTAAGAGGGCAAAATTATCCTTATGTAAGGATGGTGTTCCTGGAATTTTTTGGTAAAAAGAGTCTTCAGTAGCTAAATCACTCTCAATTAATTGATTGACTTCCTGTAAGCAAATGACATCATACTTCTCAGCAAGTATATGTTCTGCCAAATCAAACAGTTTTTTTAAGGCATTCGCTTCCATCCAAGAATGTGTATTTAAAGTTAACCATTTCGCCATATATTTCCTTTCTCCAAAGAACAAAGAACAAATTTTTCCTATTACTTATAGTTTAACGCTAGCAACTTGTGTTTTAGCGGCCTCTTCTCCTGTTTTAAGAAGGCTCACCTCAATGACTTCTGCTTGATTGGTGAAGACAAGGACAATCGTTTTTTCTTTTTCTGCAGCTACTATCGCTTCTAAATCTGCCTTGATGAGAAGGTCACCAGCTTTCACTTTTTGGCCTTGACTAACTTGAACATCAAAAGGTTTCCCATTCAAATCAACTGTGTCTAAACCGACATGAATTAAAACCTCTAGACCAGAGTCTGTTATTAAACCAAGGGCGTGTTTACTTGGGAAAATACTAGTAATTGTCCCCGAAACCGGAGCATAAATTTCTCCTGAAGTTGGCTCTACCGCAAAGCCATCACCCATCATCTTACTAGCAAAAACCTGATCCTTTACTTCCGTAATAGGCAGAACTGTTCCTTGTGCAACTGAATAAATAGCTTCTGAAATTTTTGTAGATTTTGTGGGAATGACAGGCTCAGTTGAAGAATCAGGAAAGACAGCTTGGGGAATTTCAACACCTGAATCTAAAAAATCTTGAATATCTGATTTTAAAATATCTGCTTTCGGTCCATAAACTGCTTGGACACCTGTGCCCTTCATAATCAGTCCCATTGCACCAGCTTTTTTCCAAGCTTCTTGAGTCCCAACTCGGTCAGAATCTTTGACAGTTACCCGTAAGCGCGTCATACAGGCATCAACATCAGAAATATTATCAGCACCACCTAATAACTGAATAATTTGCAGCACTTGTGGACTAGCATTTGTTTCTTGAACTGAAGTAGGCTTATGATTATTATTTTCTAACATATCAGCATCATAGTTGCCAAGTCGACCTGCTGTTGCTAGATGCATCTTTTTAATCATAAAATCAGCAATAAAGTACATGATAAGACCAAATAATACAGAAACCCAAACGAAGTTGATCAAGTCCATAGCAAGTCCAGCTTTAATAGCCATTGGCGTCCGAGTTAATAATTCAATGTTTCCAAAAGAGTGTACCCGAAGGTTAACAAGGTCAGCCATTGCAAATGAAGCTCCCTGAACCACAGCGTAAACAATATAAAGTGGCATAGCCGCAAACATGAACATATACTCAAGTGGCTCTGTCACACCCGTTAAAAAAACGGCTGCTGCGGCTGAGATAAACATCATTTTATATTTAGACTTTTTATCTTTATCAACATTTCGATACATCGCTAAAGCAACACCCATAAGAGTCCCCGTTGCACCAATCATTTGACCAACCTTAAAACGGGCAGGTGTCACACTAGTTAGCAAATCATGATAAGCGGAAGCATTTGAGCCCTTCAAGTTAACCAGGTCTGTTACCCAAGCTAACCAAAGTGGATCTTGACCAAATACTTTTGAACCTTGGCTAGCACCTGTCATCACCTCATAAGTTCCACCAAGCGCAGTATAATTCATTGGGATAGTCAACATGTGGTGTAAACCAAAAGGAAGGAGCAGGCGCTCTAAAGTACCATATAAAAAGGGTGCCAAAAACGGTGCTGTGTCTTGTGACGAAGCAATCCACTTACCAAAACCATTAATTCCAGTTTGAATTAAAGGCCAAACAACTACTAAAACAAGTGCTACTAAGACTGAACGTAAGATAACCACAAAGGGAACAAAACGTTTCCCATTAAAAAAGGTCAGTACCTCTGGCAATCGACGATAGTTATAGTATTTATTATAAGCTGTAGCCCCAACAAAACCGGCAATAATACCTACGAAAACACCAGTATTCAAGGCAGGCGATTCCAAAACACTTGTAAAATAGTCTTTAACAATCATTTGTGTGCCAAAAAGGCTTGAGACTTTAGCAGTTGGCTCAGCTAACATGGCTGCATTAACCCCGTAAAAAGCTCCCGTGATACGATTGATTAATATAAATGCAAGTCCTGAAGCAAAAGCCCCACCAGCACGCTCTTTAGCCCAGCTTCCACCGATAGCTAAAGCAAAGAGTAAGTGAAGATTTACAATCACAGCCCAACCAATTTGAGCAATAATATTTCCTAACGAACTTAAGAAAGCTGAGTCATGATTAATCATCGGAATAGAATTCCCAATACTAATCATCAAACCAGCAGCTGGCATTACAGCAATAACAACCATTAAGCATTTTCCAAACTTTTGCCAAAACTCAAAGCTGAAAATGCGTTTGACAGATGATTTCATTATTTTCTCCTTTTTCTTTGACCTGCAAATCATAATCCTAAAGATGCGTTAGACTTATAATCAGATCTTGTTGCAAACGCTTTACGCAATCGCTTGCGCTACCTCTTTATTATATGCCCCATTTATCTTTTTGTAAAGGCCATCTTGAGAAAAAATAAAAAATCTTCCCAAACATGGGAAGATTAACTAGACTAATAGATAATGATTGCTTGTACGGGAATTAATGATTGGTATGCATTTATCAGTGCATTTAAAAGCAGCTTGCTATTTCACGGCTAACTCTAAAGCGTAGCTTACCGCGCTCAAAACATACAAAGGTGCTGTTTCAGTCCGCATAATCCGGGGACCTAGGCCTATCATCTGTGCACCAATTGCTTCAAAGTCTTGAACCTCCTGTGGTGATAAACCACCTTCTGGCCCGAAGATAAAGAGCAAGCTATCACCCGGTTGACAAGCTTTTAAGCCAGTCGCAAAAGCAGCTTGTTCACCTATTTTTGCTGATTCTTCATAAGCGACAAAAACATAATCAAATCCGGACAATTGCCTCAAAAAAGCTGACTTTTGTTCAAATAATTCCACTTCTGGGATAATGTTTCGTTTACTCTGTTCAGCTGCACCCTGTGCTATCTTTAACAATTTTTCTTGCTTCTTAGCCAATTTTTTGCCATCCCATTTAGCCACTGACCAATCCGCCGGAAAACCCCAAATAGCAGAAGCACCTAATTCTGTCACTTTTTGCGTCACCCATTCTAACTTATCCCCCTTTGGAAAGCCAGAGGCAATAGTTACAGCTACGGGTAGTTCGACAGATTGATCCAAAGCTTGCAAAATAGTAAATGTATGTGCTGCGCTATCAGAAACAGCAGCTAAGCGCTTGATTCCATCCTCAAAGACCAGACAAACCTGATCTCCATCAGTCAAGCGCATAACCTGAAACATGTGTTTAATAGTTTCCTTATCCTCAATAATAACTGGGTTTTGACAAGGCCCCTTAATAAAATATTGTTGCATCAGCCACCAATCACTCCTGATTTATTATCTGTTTTCCTGAAGACGCAAGCATTCCATTCTCCTTGGATCATATGAGTTTCCAAGAAGAAACCAGCATCTTCAGCTGACTTGCGAACCATATCCCATTTTTCTGAAATAATACCTGACATAATCAAGTACCCCTCATCATCAAGCAAACGATAGGCATCTTCTGTCAAGTGAATTAAAATATCTGCTAAGATATTAGCAACAATCACCTGTGGTTTCTGCTCAACACCTTTTAGAAGATCCCCTGTAGCCACTTGGATATTGGACGTCTCCTGATTTAAAGCAATGTTTTCTTCGGCCACACGCACCGCTATATCATCCAAATCAAAAGCAAAAATTTTCTTAGCTCCTAATAAAGAACTTGCAATAGATAGGACGCCAGACCCAGTTCCCACATCGATGACCGTCTCACCGCCACGGAGAACTTGTTCCAGAGCAAAAAGACTCATCTTGGTGGTCGGATGAGTGCCTGTTCCAAAAGCCATCCCAGGATCTAGACGAATGACTTTTTCCTCAGGCTCTGCCTTATAATCAGTCCAGGAAGGAACGATGGTCAGATCATGCGTAATGCGAGCCGGCTCATAGTATTTTTTCCAATTATCAGCCCAGTCTTCCTCTGCTAATTCCTGAGCAGAAAGCAAAATGTCTCCAGTTTCCAAACTAGAGGTCCGTAACTCTTCTAAATCACTCTCAAGCTGGTTTCGCAAGGCTACTAAATCCATACTATCTGGGAAATAACCCGTAACGGATACACGGTCAGACTGCTCTACCTCTGGAAAAATTTCACCATAACGACCTGTCTGACCTAAATAGTCCGCACTATCACTAATGGCTACCCCTTGGCTACCAGCCTCTATCAAAATATTAGATACAGCCTCCTCAGCATCGCGATGAATCGTGACTGTTAATTCTTGCCATGTGTTCATAAAAATCTCCCTTTAATATCTTGGATAAGCAAAGAATTCAGTTTCTTCAAGTCCTTCTTGACCTTGGACAAAAGCTTGTGCATCCCAACTTAAGCCGAAATCAACCTTAGTATCATCGTCCAAGAAATCCATGAGATCGCTTTGCCCTTCAGTCGCAACATCGTTGAGAAATTCTACAAAGTACTGTAAAAATTCACGAGATAGGCCCTTCCTAGGCTCATAAGGAATGGCCACCAAGTAGTCTCCCTTATCAAACTTACTTTTCTCAGGATTATAAAAAAGCACATAATCCTCAAAAACAATATCCTCTTGCGAGACTTCTCCCGTATCATCAATAGTTTCCACTGCAGCTTTGTTTTGCGCTTCCAAAACAAAAGTTACCTCCACTGCATGGTTTTTCTTATCCCAATCCATGGCATAATCATAGTTAAAATGCTTATCCATTTCTTCTTCAATAATTGATAAAAAACCAAATTTAGCCATATAATTGTCCTTTTTCCTAACAGTTAATTACTCCCATTGTAGCATAAATTTAGTTAACTTTCACTGACTAATGCCAGAGAGAGAAACCTTCTAGGATTTTCGCAAGCGCTTTAAAGTTTATTTTCCTCTCATTATGTTAAACTAATAAGTGATTATAATGTTAGGAGAAAAAGAATGAAACATTCTAAGCACTATCCCTCTCGAACAAGGCAAACCCTCTTAGCCTTGTTATTCGTAACTGCCAGCCTTCAATCAGGTGCAATGATTGGCCATGCTGATGATAGCAAAATTGATAATCAGCCCCCAGTGAGCCAAGTCGAAGTTAGTAAACAAACACCGTCAGAATCAATCATTTCAAAGACCGAACACAGTCCTACAGCTCCTCTAGTCTCATCTGAAGAGACTGCTACTCAGTCACCTCCTTTAGCAACAGAAATTACAAGTCCAGCCCCACAACCCTCTATTACTCTAGACGACTATAAAACAGCCAGCGCCAGTCAATTAGCCGAATGGGCACGGCAAAAACGTGTCACAGGGCAACAATTGTTAGACTTTGCCTTAGAAACTATCAAAACCACCAACCCCGAGCTTAACAATGTGATTTCCTTACGTGAACCTTTAGCTCGTCAAGAAAGTGACCAAATGGTAGATCAAGGGCAACCCTTTTACAAAGTCCCGATTCTCGTGAAAGGCTTGGGGCATACTATTGCTGGTGGTAGTAACACTAACGGCTTAGCTTTTCTAAAGGACAAAACTAGTTCATCCACCAGTGCTTTTGTCAAACAACTTCAAAAAGCGGGCTTTATTGTCATAGGGCAATCATCTTTTCCAGAAATGGGATGGATAAATGTTACCAACTCTAACCTCTATGGAGATACACACAATCCTTGGCAACTGGACAAAAACCCCGGAGGCTCTTCTGGCGGCTCCGCGGCCGCTGTAGCATCAGGTCAAGTAAGTTTAGCCAGTGCTTCTGATGGTGGTGGCTCTACTCGTATCCCTGCTTCTTGGAGTGGCTTAATCGGCTTGCACCCAACACGTGGCATTCTAGAGGGAAATCCCTCTTCTGAACGTAGTAATGTTAGCCATTTCGCTCTGACCAAAAGTATGGAAGACACCAAAAAACTCTTCCAATTTCTCTTAAAAGATAAAGCCAAAGCACAACAAAATTCTCAACACTTAGATCCAAGTATCCCTATCGCCTACACTACAAAGACCCCAGCTGGGACTCCTATTAGCCAAGAGGCCATTGCTGCTGTCAAAGATGCTGTAGCCTTCTTAAAAGAACAAGGCTATCAAACAGTTGAGGTGCCTTATCCTGTCGATGGCAAAACCATGATGCAATATTATTACACCATTGCCGCTTCTGCTGCACCATCGATCAATTTCATGGCACAACAAACCTTGAAACGCCCACTTCAAAAAGATGATGTAGAACTCCTTTCCTGGGCACTTTATCAAACTGGGAAAGATTTGAGTAAAGAAGATATTGATAAAGCCTGGACAGGTATTGCTGGGCTAACTAAACAATTAGACCAGTTCTACCAAAAATACCCTATTTTCCTAACTCCTACCACTGCTTATCCAACACCTCCTGCTGACTACCACCATATTCCTCAAGAATTAGTAGCACAGCTCAGTGATATGTCTCAGTTAAGTAAACAAGAAAAACTAGATTTAATCTACCGCCAATGGCTCCCTGCTTGGACTCTAACACCTTTCACACAGCTTGCTAACTTGACCGGAACTCCTTCCTTGTCTTTACCAACTTATGTAACTAAAAATGGACTACCTCTTGGCCTTTTGGTGAATAGTGGCGCCCACAACGATGGACTTCTTTTACAAATAGGTGAACTATTTGAGAAAGCGAACCATTTCCACCTCTTAACTGCTGCTCAAAAAGGAGGCCCAACAAATCTAGCCGAAGAGGTACGAACTGGAACTAAAAAAACTCAGACGCAGCAAGAAGCTATCCCAGTGACCTATCAAACCATGACATTTACAAATCATGCTTCACTCCAAACCAACCCTAGAAACCTTCCTCACACCAACGAACATAATCCAGAAGGCCTCACAGTAGCTGCTTATGTTAGCCTCTTTCTTGGGACACTTTTCTTAGCAGGTAACAGCTCAAAGCAAAAAGAGACACACTAATATTCATTCCATTTGATTCCCTATGAACTATAATCTCCGCTCTCAGGGAATGATTCCATATACTTAATCTGTTATTTAGAGTAATTAGGGCTGGATCTCCTCTAGGAAATCTTCAGTCCTTTTGCTTATTTAAAGGTCTCTTCCTATTTGATCATATTAAGCTGAGTAAACGCTTTTGTGATATAATTTGAGTATGCATAGAAAAACAATTATTGATTTCAAAGAGCTTGGTCAACGCTATCTTTTTGAAAACCCACTACTAGAGTTGGTCGCCGAAGAATTAGACCAGGTAGGCCTAGTTATTGAACAAGTTCAGTATTACCAACAACTGGGTTATTATGTGGTGGGCTATCTCAGTTATGAAGCTGCTAGCTTCTTTGACAAAGCCTTACAAACCCACGATGTTAAGTTAGGCAAGGAGTATTTTGCCTATTTTACAGTGCACAAAAAATGCCAAAAGGAAGAGTTCCTACTTGATTACGATAACCTTGACCTTCCTAATCGCTGGACCAGCGCTACTCAGAAAAAAGCTTATCAAAAAGCTATTGAAATTATTCATTCCAACATGCGACAGGGCAATACTTATCAAGTAAACTATACTATTCAATTGACTCAAGAACTTGATTTAACCAAGAGCTTATCAATTTATAACAAACTCGTTGTCGAACAAGCTGCTGGCTACAATGCTTACATTGCCCATGATGATTTTGCAGTCATCTCAGCTAGCCCTGAATTATTTTTTAAACAAGATGGCAATACATTAACCACCAAACCTATGAAAGGTACCACCAAACGTGGTGTTAATAGCTGGTACGACAAAAAAGAACATGACTGGCTTCAGGCTGATGCTAAAAATCGTTCTGAAAATATGATGATTGTCGATTTACTCCGTAATGACATGGGGAAAATCTGCCAAACAGGCAGTGTCCATGTTGCTAAGCTTTGTGAGCTGGAACAATATTCCACAGTCTGGCAAATGACCTCAACCGTCCTAGGTAAACTCAGACCAACTTGTGATCTTTTGACTATTCTTACAGCACTCTTCCCTTGTGGTTCTATTACAGGCGCTCCTAAAGTCTCCACCATGGCCATTATTAAAGACTTAGAACCAAAACCAAGAGGGGTTTACTGTGGAACCATCGGTATTTGCCTACCCGATGGGTGCCGTATTTTTAATGTCCCCATTAGAACTCTCCAACTTACTGGCAATCATGCCACTTATGGTGTTGGTGGCGGTATCACTTGGCAAAGCAAGTGGGAAGAAGAATATGACGAAGTTCATCAAAAAACAGCTGTTCTCTACCGGAAAAAACAACACTTCACCCTAAAGACAACAGCAAAGGTTGAGCAAAAAGAAATTGTCTTCCTTGAGCACCATCTCAATCGTCTCAAAGAAGCAGCTACTTATTTTGCCTATCCTTATGATGAACCGACTTTGCGAAAAGCACTAAAAATCTACTTAGAAAAAAAAGATGATGCCAGCTACCGTTTAACAATTAGCCTATCTAAAAATGGCAGAGTAGAGCTATCTGACCAACACCTAAAACCTTTACCTTCAAGTTTTCTAAAGGCAAAGCTCACCTTACAAGATAAAGACGTGAGTAATTCGGTCTTTACTTACTTTAAAACGAGTTATCGTCCCCATATTAATCAAAAACCTTACGAACAGGTTTTCTACAATAAAGAGGGGCAATTGTTGGAAACCTCTATTGGAAATCTCTTTGTTCAGTTGGGTCAAAACCTCTACACACCACCAGTAGCAGCTGGTATTTTACCAGGTCTTTTCCGCCAAGAGTTACTAGTTACTGGCCAGGTTCAAGAAAAATGGCTGACGCTAGCTGACTTACAAAATGCAACTGCTGTTTTCGGAGGCAATACTGTTCGCGGCCTTTATCGTCTAGACCTCAATTTTTTATCTAATACCATATCAACTAACTACCAGTAAAAACTCACCCCACCCCAACAACCACTTAGTTATTAAGGAAGCTATGATACTCTTAATTGATAATTACGATTCATTTACCTACAATCTTGCCCAATATTTAAGTGAATTCGATGAGACTATTGTTTTGTACAATCAAGACCCACATTTATATGAAATGGCAAAAAAATCAGATGCTTTAGTCTTCTCCCCTGGTCCTGGCTGGCCCAATAAAGCTAACCAAATGCCAAAACTTATCAAAGAGTTTTACCAAATAAAACCCATTTTAGGTATTTGTCTAGGACACCAAGCTATCGCCGAAACCCTAGGAGGAACGTTACGCTTAGCCAAACAAGTCATGCACGGGAGACAAAGCAAAATTCACGTTCAAGGCTCTAACAGTCTTTTTCACTCTCTTCCACAGGAACTAACTGTTATGCGTTACCATTCTATCGTCGTGGAGACATTACCCCAAGACTTTATCATTACTGCTAGAGATTGCGAAGATCATGAAATTATGGCTTTTGAACATTGTAGTCTACCTCTTTTTGGACTACAGTTCCACCCTGAAAGTATCGGAACTCCTGATGGCATGACCATGATTGCTAACTTCATTGCAAGCATTCGTCATTAATCAATCATCACAAGGAAAGGAGAACAATCTATGCGTGATAATTTGGCGCTACGCATGCGTCCCAAAACTATTTCAGAGGTCATCGGACAAGAACACCTTGTCGGTGAGGGTAAAATCATCCGTCGTATGGTTGAAGCCAATATGCTATCATCTATGATTCTCTACGGTCCTCCCGGAATTGGTAAAACCTCCATTGCTAGTGCGATTGCAGGTACAACCAAGTATGCTTTTCGGACCTTCAATGCCACAACTGACACCAAAAAAAGACTCCAAGAAATCGCCGACGAAGCTAAGTTTTCAGGAGGCTTAGTTCTCCTCCTTGATGAAATTCATCGCCTTGATAAGACCAAGCAGGACTTTCTGCTTCCCCTGCTCGAAAATGGCAATATCATCATGATTGGTGCAACCACCGAAAATCCGTTCTTTTCTGTTACACCCGCTATTCGCAGTCGCGTTCAAATCTTTGAGTTAGAACCTTTAAGTAACGAAGCTATTAAACAAGCTATCGCGATAGCTATCTCTGACAAAGAGCGAGGCTTCTCCTTTGATATTGTGCTAGATGAAGATGCTCTTGACTTTATAGCAACGGCAACCAATGGTGATTTAAGGTCTGCCTATAATTCACTAGAGTTAGCCATCATGTCAACCAAGGAAGATGCCAATGGTAAACGTCATATCTCTCTGGAAACAGTAGAAAATAGTTTACAACGAAGTTATATCACTATGGATAAAAATGGAGATGGACACTATGATGTGTTGTCAGCCTTACAAAAATCCATTCGGGGATCAGATGTCAATGCTAGTTTACACTACGCCGCTAGATTAATTGAAGCTGGTGACTTACCGAGCCTAGCCCGACGTTTAACTGTCATCGCTTATGAAGATATCGGCCTTGCCAATCCAGACGCACAGATTCATACCGTTACAGCACTAGAAGCTGCCCAAAAAATTGGTTTCCCGGAAGCTAGGATTTTAATCGCCAACGTCATTATCGATCTTGCCTTATCACCCAAATCAAACTCAGCTTACCTTGCTATGGATGCTGCTATAAATGACCTGAAAAAGTCAGGCAATCTCCCTATTCCTAGGCATCTTCGCGACGGTCACTATTCCGGAAGCAAAGAACTTGGCAATGCCCAAGAATATCTCTATCCCCATGCCTACCCTGAAAAATGGGTCAAACAACAATACTTACCAGACAAACTAATCCATAAGAACTATTTTGTGGCCAACGAAACTGGAAAGTATGAGCGTGCCTTGGCAGCCAACAAAGAGCGGATTGACAAGCTCTAATAACTGTGAAAAAATCTGTAAGCAAGCAACCGTTTACAAAAAAAATGCTTTTTAACTTGAATTTTTTTAAAAAAGTGGTATTATAATGACATAGAAAAAGATTGAATTGCTGTGGCATACGAGTTCACATCTATGTGTTGACCGACTATTTCTTTGTATTATCGGGAAACCAAGTTTTTCTCTAGTATGCAAGCCGTTTCACGCGGAAGCAACTGTAAAGGGAAAATAGGTTACCCACCTGCTTAATTGCGCGGGTTCAATACAAAACGTGAACCACCGGTGCCAATACAGCATTCTTTTTCAGCCTCCTTAGCTCAGTTGGTAGAGCAGTAGACTCTTAATCTATGGGTCACAGGTTCGAGCCCTGTAGGGGGCATAGTGCAAAAGCGAAAAAAAGCCTTATTTATAGGGCTTTTTAGCTTGTAAAAAATTAGTTTGCCCACCGGTTTGCCCACCAGAGAGTTTTTCTCTTTCAAACCACTCATTTTTTGTCTCGTCCAATAAATGTATATATATACTTCTTAATATAGAAGCATATATATCAGTAACACAAATAATATCATTTAAGCTTGCATTTTGAAAATGCAAGCCCATTAAATCAGAAAGTAATATTTTAATTTAAAAAGCAAATCTCTTTTAATCTAATTATTTTTTTGCAAGTAATTTATATATTTTTATAAGACAAATTACTGCTGTAATAGCAAGTCCTAAGTACAACAAATTCAATAGTATTCCTAAATATAGCATAAACTCTGCCATAATAACCTCCTGACTAATCTCTTATTAAAAATTAGTATCCAACCAAAAAGTATCATTACCAACTCTGAAATACAGATGTTTTGTAGAAGTTCCTGAAGGAAGTCCTAGTCCTGGAGAGACAGTCCATTGACCTTTTATACCACCATACGCTGAAGCTCCATCTGCCTCACTAGCTCTAAATACACCATTAGTTAAAAAAGCCCAACTTCCTGCTCCATTAACTGCGGCACCATATACTCTATCACGCCTGTCATACCCACCTTGAACCTTCTGAAAATCTACGTAATAAGTTGCTTCTAAACCTACTAATCCTGGATTCCCTGAAACAAGCATTCCTTTACAGACACTGTAACCAGATCCTGAAGACCAAGTTCCACCTTCAACAGAAGCTGCAAAGGCAGTTCTCAAAGCTAAGAGTCCACCAACTAATAATGAAATTGCAAAGAATAGTTTAATTTTTCCAACAATATTGTATTCCTTTGAAAGTAAGAATCACCTTAATGTAACACCTTTATTAAAACATTGGAATCAATCCTTTTTTATTAATTTTTTATTTTCGAAAACGTTTTAATATGAAAGTACCTTATTTTGTTTTTTCTGTCAATACCTTATGTTAATAATTCCTATATAAAAAATATCCCCATTTGTCAAATCAAGTACAACAAACTTGGTCGTCTCACAAAGTTACTTTATCTCAAGCTGTTTGATAGTTAGGTATTCTTCTAATCCTATCGTTAATAGCTTGGGTAAAGATGGCTAAATCTCCTTGACTGAGGTCATTAAGTGACACTTCTTTAGGTACAAACTCTCGCAGTAAACCATTGAAGTTCGCATTATTCCCACGCTCATGAGAAGAGTAGGAATCTGCAAAATAGATATCTACACCTTTTAGCTCTCCCAATAAGGTGAACTCACTACCACTATCAGCCATTATAGCTTTGATGGGATAACGTTTCATGTAATCTAAAATAGCTTGATTAACTTATTCAGCTTTCTTCTCCAGAAGTTTAACAGTTAGTGCAAAGCGAGTTTGTCACTCAACTAAAATCATAATATAGACCTCACCTCCAGCTACCTTAGTATCCAATTTAAAATTATTATTTAACTTTAGATCAAATAATATACTTTGAGTAATAACAATTTGTTTTAGAAAGATTTTAAAAGCTGTTGACATGTCTAAACCTAAATCATTAATATAGCAACTACTTCTTTTTTAATTTATCATTAACTCTAACAACATTAATATAGTACCAACTCTTAACCTTTTATTATTGATTTATATTACTTTTATTAATAAAAATCACCAATAAAAATTATTTACAAAAAAAGTGATAATATCCTCTATACAATAACTAAATTTTTCACTCTTAATTACTCTATAAAAAACAAACAATCTTAATATTATTTTTATCACAAAAATTTGTAAGGAATCGTTGAAGGGGGCATTAATAATAGTGTCAAAAACCTTGATTTAAAAGGTTTTTTCTTTGTTTTGGCAAATTTGTTCTAAATTTGTTCTAGAAGATATTCTTTAAAAATTAGCTTTATGATACTAAACTTCTGACCGTTTCATATTCCTTATTTATTACTTCTGTCAAGACGTGACCATAAGTTTCAAGTAACTGTGTAATATCCTTATGACCCATTAATCTTGCAACTACCCAAATATCAACACCCTTAGCCAATAAATAACTTCCATAGGTATGTCTCGCACCTGTTGCAGTCATTTTTGAATCAATATTTAATACATGTAATACATTTCTCAAACTTTTATTAATGGCACTATTTGACGATACACCGTACCTATAGTCATAAAATATTTGATTATTAATATTTACAATTTTTAAATTTTTCAACATTACTTGCTGATCATCCTTCAAACGTCTTAAGGTTAATGCTAAAGATTGACTAATAGGAATAGTACGAATAGAAGTTTTTGTTCTTGGAGGACTGAACACTCATTTATCCCTACTAAATCTTCTATGCGTCTTAATCTCAAAACTATCAAAATTAACATCTTCCCAAATCAATGCTAAAGCTTCATCTACTCGTAAGCCTAGTTTAAATAATACTAGCAATAAATAGTAAATTATACTATTTAAATAATCTAAATTGTTTTCCAGATAAGATATTACTTTCTTGTAATCAGGAATACTATGTAAATATTTATCCTCTAAATCCTTAGCAAATTTCCTACCAATTATGACAGCTCCATCCGTAAAACCAGATAATAAAACACCATCTCCTTTAGCAAATTGAATATCTTTTCTTGTATCTGAATTTAATCTTCACAGAAAGCTCATACTTCCCTCCCAAGTCTTTTTACTGACAAACAGTACAAACTACTTACTTAAAAGACTTTTTCAGTTACCTGAAACCTTGTTCATATACTTCCCTCTGAACTTGTTGCTACGCACGATTAAATTATTCCAACAAAAAAATGAAAAGCCCCACAAGCGACCTTCAAAAGAAATTACTATATCTATAATATTTTAAAATATTTTTAACAAAAGCAATTTATTTCTTCCAATTAATGATATTTTATTACAAAATACATTTGGAAGCGGATACAAAATAAGTGTTTCATTAAAAAGGAGGCCTACCATGAACTTTAGAACTAAGGTGCTATTTCATCTCGGTATAGTATCGAGCTCTGTTTTACTACTATCTTCTACTATTTTACCATCTGTCAATGTTTTCGCAGATACAATCACAGCAAAGAATGAACAAATAAAAGAACTAACTGAAATAGCACCAAATGACAATATAAACCTTTCCGAAGAAAAAAAACAATTGTCAATCCAAGAGGTAAAAAATAAATATCCAAACGTTTCCGAGGAATTTATCAGTGGCGTTATAGAAAATTACTTATCCCACAATTATACTTTTCCTAGAGAACAAGCAAGAGTTTTTCGTTCGGCGTAGCAAGGTTTTATTGTTGATCAAACCGCTGCAGCTTTAGATGTATTAATAGGTATAGCATTAACTGGGGGTGTTGGAAGTATTGTAGCTGCAGTGCTTAAAGTTGGAAAACGTGAAGCTGTAGGTCGTGTAAAATCAATATTAATTAAATATGGAATTGGGCACTTAGTATCGGATAGTATTATAGACTATGCAATTAATCTAACTTCTCCTGGCTATCATATCGCCAAATATATTGACGGCATAGATAAAGTTCCTAACAATAATAGGATAAATGTGTAGTCTATTATGAAAAAACGTTATATCTTATATGCATTAGTATATATATTATTATCCTTAATTATTAGTTACTCTATTTCATATTTTACCGGATTACAATTTAAATGGTGGAACAAACTCGCAATATCTTCAGTGTCATTAATTTTTATATATTTTGCTATCAAAAAAGAAAAATAATTTCTAGCTAATGAAAAGTTAAAAACCACTCTTTAGACCAACAAAAGACAAACACCTAAAAGGAGTTTGTCTTTTTAATCCAATTCTTCTATTTCTCCTTTATATAGTAATTTACTTTGGGGTATTTCAAATTGCTATAATTCTAGTCCTTTACGAAAGATATTTGTTATCATCAGAAGTATATATCAAGTCTCCTTTTTCAATATCATCTAAAGCTAATTGCTTTTTGGTATCCTTAGATATTCCATGTGGTACCCTATTAATACATAAATTAGGATTATCATATTTTTTGCATTAAATACATTTACCACAGCTATATCTTGAAACTACAATATCAACAAGACTAGATTGACTTGGTGGATTCTTAATATTTTTTAGATAAATTCCTGACCAGTGCTAAAAGACATTTCTGAATTGCTATTAAATTTAGATATTAAATGTAAGTCGGTTTTACAAATTTCACCCCGAAATTATTTGTTATACTTTTTGATGTCAAATTGAAAATCTGAAATTTTTTGACTTTCTATTACTTCAAAATTTTCTTTTTGAAAATCTTTACGAATGGTGACTGAGTTAAGACACTCAAAGCCTAACTCCCTATATAATTTCATTGCTTTCAAATTCCTTGAAGCCACTTCTAGATACAAAGATTCCGAGTATTGTTTTACTTTATTTTCTAATATAGTGATGACTTGTGTACCTAGGCCTCTATTTTGAAATTTTTCATCTATAAACAGATCTTCTAGCCAATCAATTTTAGCACCTCTATTTCCTAATCTCGCAAAACCAATGTACTGATTTTGAAATTGAACTAAGTAAAAAAAGTTTCCTTTACTTTGCCATTCTTTGAAGTCATCCATAGATTCTTCATCCGTTTGAACACTATCACTGTGCTCTTTCCAAAATTTTTTAATAAGTTCACAAGCCTGATTAATACAATATTGACTAGATTGAAGGTTCACTTCTTTTAGTTTAATTGACATTTGTACACCTCTTTTTATTCTAAGCTAATTTCAGTATTGTTCTTCTCTTTTTCATCAAAAGCAAGTTTAAAATAGTATTGATAGTAATTTATTATTGCTGATAGCACTATTCCATATTTCCCAATAATGTCTGTCGTCTTTCGAAATTTCTACAAGATATTCCTTAAGGTCTCGATATTTCTTTTTTGACTGCTTTTAAGCTTTATTCATTTGGTAACTTATAAAAGAAGGACATATATCACTAGACATTTTATTCCAAAACTATTTTATAAAAAGCTTTAATTTTAATTAAAAATATAATTAGTTTATCCGAGCGTTGCGAATAAAACCACTATTGAATTATTTATCATGTGAATAATCCACGGCGCAGTCAGATTTTGAAACCAAATACGAGAAAGCATTAGTGAAATCCCTAAAAATAAAACATAAATGACTACTGCCGAAATAACATGCATCCCTGCAAATAGTATAACTACGGCAGTAGCAGCAAGCCATGTGGGAAAGTATAATTTGAACCAATCAAATAAAAATCGTCTAAAAATGATTTCTTCAACAAAGGGGATCAAAATTCCTACAGTTAGCTCCATCGCCACAACTGCTCCCCACCCTAGATGCATTGTTCCACTATTTACCCCACCTTCGACAGTGTTATGAGAAACGCCTAAAAAAAATGACAATAAGACTGAACCACTAATTGAAAAAATAAAAGTTATCGGAACCCACCAAATCAAGTTCCATAAAGAATGCTCTCCTTTGTGAAAGCCTAAATCTGCTAAAGTCCACTTGTTTTTATAGCAATACCCATACCATAGAGTAAAAAAACTAGTCAAACCTCCGCCAATCATTACAGATAGAGTAATCGCCTCTGAAGTTCTAAAAATTAGACCTATGACTACTCCCCAAAAAAACGCTCCTAGAAATAATGCCAAAAAACCTATTAAAGCCCAACTAAAATCCGATTTATTAACTATGACTCTCAATTTATTTTCTCCCTATCTCCATAAGTTATTGTCATAAATTTTTGTATTTTTTCTTTAATCTGCCTACGAGACATCATCTATTACAAAATAAATCATTGCCTTCGACTCCAGAACTTATCATACCATTACCATCTTTACATCTGAACTATAAAAATACAAGAACTCAAATAAATACTAATAACTCGGTAAAGATTAAGTCTTTTTTCATAAATCTTAATACTCCTAGAATTAGTATCGTTTCACTAATACAATTAGTATAACATAAACATTTCTAAAAAATTCAAACTAACTCATATTTAAACGCTGATGATATACATGTAAACTTATTAACTTTACAGTTAGTTAAATCTACGGTCATAGAAGTAAGATTCTTTTTCTAGGCATAGGATAGGAATTGATTTGACACTAGCAATATCAAAAAGTTGATACTTTTGATATCAGTAATAGTATCTACAGTTATTTAAATATGTCAAGTTTAGAGAGAGAGTCTATCATCTGATTCTTTGTTATATCTTGAACATTTCCTGAGTGGTTAAAAGAGTATTCAATAGCATATCCTTTCTCAGAGTTATTCAATAAAGCAATATCATTTTTATCATTTCCGAAAGCATAATATGGCTTCCTGTCAATTAACAAAGTTAACGCTGAGTACTTATCTACACCTTTACTTGTTATTACGAGTTCATGAACATGTTCATGATATAAAACATTAATACAATCCATTTCTTCAAAATTCGCTACCATGCCTCTTGAAATATTAAACAAGATAACTTTACTAACATTTGATGGTGCCAAATTTACATTCTCTGCTAACCTACCACTATCCAGTTTTTCTAAAATCGCATTATTAATATCTCTTATTCTAGCAGAATAATCCCAACTATAATCCACAATGTAATCAAGGTCTAACTTATGAATTAAATGTAGAATAGTTATCATGGCTTTTCCTGGTATTCTAGCAACTAGACTTATATTATTATCCTTACGTATCATACTTCCATTTCCACCAATTAATTGATTTTTTTGAAAATCAATTAATAGAGGAAGCATATCTCGGATAGGTCTTGCTGAAGCAAAGATGATCTCATAGCTATCTTGAATACTTAATAAAAATTCTAATATCATTGGTTCAATATTTGTTCCATTATATACAATTGTTCCGTCTAAATCGAAAACCAATATTTTTTTATGATTTGCTTCATTTCCGTCATTATCATATATCTGCATAGAGTTCCTCCTATAAAGCATATAACATGAGTATACTATTTTTTAAAAAAGGTTAAAAATAATGGACAGTGAATAGATTATTACTAGATGAAAAGGATAAAATACATAAAATAGATTCTTTTCCCATTTTTCCCCACTTCCTCCCCTTTTCCCGTTATAAGCTAGGATAAATGGAATTGATGTCATCATCAAAAATTCACTAGAATAAGTTAATTGTTGATATAATGACATGACTTGATTTCCTCCATTGATATAGCTAAAGAGGGTTTTGCCAAGCAAGATCATTGACCATATAAATAGCGATATACTAACTTTTTTTGCATCATTATTAAAGAAAAAACAAGCTAGTGCCATCGGCAATAAGTAAAGACCACCTTCTGCAAATAAAATTAAAGGTAGTATTGCTATTATTGGCGCTATCCATTTTTTCCCTCTTAAACCCTCTATATTTCTTACTTTATCCAGCATTACAAATAAAGCTAAAATTAAAAAAAGTGTCCAAAAAATATTATTTCCAGTGATAAGGCCAAAGGCATCAAATTCCTTTGTGTAAGCATGAATATAGCCTTTAGTTAAGATACTTCTAACAATATTGATTATATGCATTCCCATAGAAGCTATAAACAACCTACTTAAATATTTTCTTCTACTTTTAGTATGCTTAAATCCTTCCATTAGGAAATATAAGAATACTGGAGCTACAAATCTTCCTAACCAATGAAACCACTACGGAAATCCCAATTGATACCCTAAAAATGTATTAATATGATCAATTAGCATAAAAATAAGTGCCACTA
This sequence comes from Streptococcus porcinus, assembly GCF_900475415.1. Taxonomy (NCBI): domain Bacteria; kingdom Bacillati; phylum Bacillota; class Bacilli; order Lactobacillales; family Streptococcaceae; genus Streptococcus; species Streptococcus porcinus. Next base: position 248,678 of record NZ_LS483388.1, on the reverse strand, counting down.
TTTTTATTTGAAAAGCTGTCATTTTTTTCATAAATTCTTCCATTTCAACCTTTGATTCTATCACCCAAATAGCTTAATAACTTGGTATTACCCACTTATATGTCAGGGTTGCCTTTTACATAATATATTCTATAGTTGAATATTCTCCATAAGCTCGTCTTAGTTGTGAATTTATCTTGGCCACTAATAAATCAAAAGAGAAGGGCTTCGTTAAATAATCATCACCACCGCTCACTATGGCTCTAATCTGGTCATAATCCTCTATTCTTGCTGACATAAAAATAATCGGTGATAAAGTACTCTTTCTAATTTCATTACACCAGTAAAATCCATCATAATAAGGTATATTGATATCTAATAAGATGAGCGACGGACAATTTTCCTCGATAAATTTTTCGATCTGTTTAAAGTCTTCACAATTTACAACCTCAAAGTCATATTTTAGTAAATGTTCTTTTATTAAATTTGCTAAATCTAAATCATCTTCAATAATACAAATCTTAAACGTCATCTTTTCCCCCGTTTGTTACATATATAAATGTGATAAGTGGCGAGTTTTATGCCTACCCAATATTGGCTACTTAGTTTAGTATAACATATTCAGATAATAAGACTTGCTAAGCTTATTTTGAAGCGCAGTTTGATGTTAAAGGTTAAATAATGAAGAAATATTTTTAACTTCTTTTAGTAAAATTCTAAATAGACGAAACAAAAGCTAGATAACATTTATCTAGCTTTTGTGATTTAACTTTGCACTACCTCATAATTAGCAATATTGTACAGAAAACGATTTTCTTCAATCAAGTAACACTGATCACAAAGTTTTTCTAACATGGCAAAATCATGGCTAATAACGATGAGACCTATGTTTCGCTCTTTAACAATACCTAGCAAATTCTTCCATACACTAGCTTGTGTAATACTATCTAGCATGGTAGTCATTTCATCAGCAATAAGGTATTTTGTACTGGGATGTAAGGAACGAACAATAGAAAAGCGCTGGAGCTCCCCCCCAGAAAGTTCACTAGGTCGACGATTAAACCATTGCTCTTGAATTCCAAAAGCCTCTAGTAAGGATCGTTGAGGCTTATATGCTTCCTCTAAACTCTTTTTCATTGGCCATAATGGATTTAGCGTTTTTTCTGGATGTTGTTGAATAAGTTGAACAGGCCTAAATCCTTTTTGCGGTAAAGGCTGACCATCAACTAAAACATAGCCTGCTTTAGATTGCAAAAAACCTGCTATTACCCTTGATAAACTTGTTTTACCACAACCACTTTGTCCAAAAATTCCTAATATTTGACCAGGCTCTACTACCAAATCAATGTCCTTAAAAAGCCACGGCTCATTGTCATGATAAAAGCCAAGCTTTTTAACTTCTAAACTCATGCTATACTCCTTTCAAAAAATCTTGCTGGGGAAGTGAAAGCCACAGGCTTCTGGCAAATTCCGTTTGGAGCTGGTTACCATTGCCACTAAAAAAGTTAGCTGGAGCTGTTTCAATAGCCTTACCCTCTTTAAAAACAGTAATACGATCAGCAATTTGTGTAGCCGCTACAATATCATGAGTAATAAATATTACACTAATACCTTGATCTGCAAAAGCGCGTAATTGCTTTAAAACCATTTGTAGAGCATCTGGATGAAGTCCGGGGGTTGGTTCATCAGCTATAATCAAAGAAACTGAGTCACTCACACATGTTGTAAACAAGACACGTCGCAACATACCACCAGAAAGTTGGAAAGGATATAGGTCCCCATCGCTTGCTTTCAAGCCAAATTGTTGAAATAATTTGATTTGCTTTTCCTTAGGGCTTTCTGAAATACCCAGTCGCACCTGGTGCTTGACTTTCATTGATGGGTCTAAATAATTCACCGACTGCGGAATCAAGGTAATATCATTTCCACGTAACTGCCTGATACGTTGAGCAGTCAATGGTTGGTCACGGTAGAGAATATCGCCTGTAACTTCTGCATTTTTAGGAAGGATATCCATGATAGCGTGTGCCAATAAACTTTTTCCTGAGCCACTAGCTCCAATAATAGCTAAGAGTTCTCCCTTTTTGATATCCAAATTTAAGGATTCTATAGGTGTTGAGCGAGATGGTTTTAAATAGGGTCCATACTGAGTAAAAGTGATGGAGAGGTTCTTAATACGTAGTAATATCTCTGTCATATCCTTTTCTCCTAAAAGTAATCAGTTTGAGGGTAAAAGAGTTTCTTCAACGACTCTCCAATAGTATCAAAGGCATTGACAAGGAGAATCAAATAAAGCCCAGGAAAAATAACTAGCCACCAATTTCCCAACGAAATGTGTTTAGCTGCCTCTGAAAGAATAATACCCACCGAAGGTTGTTCCGCAGACAGACCAAACCCTAAGAAGGTCATTGATGCTTCATGAAGGATTACATGGGGAAATAAAAGGATAAAACCAATAAATATTTGAGAAGCTATTAAGGGTAAGATATGATTCCAGACAATATAATAAGGTGTTTTGCCCATTCCTTTAGAGAGTTGTACAAATTCCTTGTTCTTAAAGTGATAGACTTCATTCCGAATAAGCCTTGCTAGTGAAGGCCAGTGGGTAATAGCCGTTGCAATAATAACACCTTGTGCGCCTTTCCCAACAACAAAAGAAATGAGAATCATAAAAATTAAATGAGGCATCCCGATAAATAAATCAATTAGCCAGGCAATACCTTTATCAACTAAATTGCTTCCTAAACCAGCAAGCATACCAAAAAATGTTGCTAAAAAAACACCCATTAGTGCACCTAACAAACCAACTTGCAAAGAAAAATAGAGTCCTTTTATTGTTCTAACAAACATATCTCTTCCTAAACCATCTGTCCCAAAAAGGTAATCTAAAGAAGGAGCTAGATTTCGTAAAGTTGCATTAGTTTGTAAGGGGGTCCGAGAAAAATAAAAATTTAAGACTAAGATACTAAGAATAAGGGAAATGGACAGACCTAGCTGCCCTAAAACAAGAGTTCGACGTTCTATTGACATGCTTTTCTCCTCAATTGTGGATTGATTAGACTAGTTAAGATATCAGCAATAAGATTACCAGTAAAAACAAAGATTGTTCCTATCATCACGATAGCAAGAAGAAGCGGCGTATCACTCTTAAGTCCTGCTTCGGTAAGAGTTGATCCCAAACCAGGATATGAAAAAACTTGCTCAGCAAGTACAGAGCCACCAAATAATTCTCCAAAATATGAAAAATGAAGGGTAATCGCTGGTACAATAGCATTCCTTAAACAATGGTATTTAAAAATTTGCCAATCAGTTTCTCCACGCGCCTTTGCAAATAAAACATACTCACTAGAAAGCACAGCTAGCATCTTCCCCCTAGTATGAAGGGTAACATTGGCGATTCCTAAAATACTCAGAGTGAAAACAGGTAAAATGAGATGCCTAATGCGATCAATTACTGTAATATCTTGGCTTAAAGTCCCTATTGGCGATGAAATACCTATTGGAAACCAGCCTAATTGCACAGAGAAGACTAATAAGAAAAGGAGTCCAATCCAAAAAGTTGGTACAGAAATCTGAAGGTAGGAAAACCATCTAATGATACGGTCAAGTAACCTACCGTGGCAAAAAGCTGATAAAGCACCTAAGGTAAAACCAATAAGTCCTGATAGAAGCCAAGATAGTCCCATAAGTACAAAAGAAGCTCCTGCGCGTGATTTGATAATATCAATGACTGGTTGGCGATAAACAAGCGAATGACCTAAATGACCTTGCAAAAAGTTTTTTAGCCAGATCAAATACTGAACCGGAGCTGGCTTGTCTAAGCCATAATGATGAGCAATCGCTTTGTATTGAAGAGGGGTCAATGACGTGTCATAATTGACACTTGCCATGACAGGATCAACTGGAGATTGTTTTAACAAAATAAAAGTAAAAACAGATACCCCCAAAATTAGTGTGAAGCATCTGATAATTTTCCAGATGACAACAGTAGTAATGTGTTTCACAGAGAAATCTCCTTAATCGATAAGAAAAGGAGCCGAGGAAACGATCAGCACAGTCCTGTGTGTCTTGTTTTCTCTGACTCCAAACTTAAAGTCGCTGTATTAACTAGAATAGTTACTTAGTTGATTCATCCCAGGTCCACTCGGCAATATTGGTCAACAATGACCAGTCATGCCCATGGCTATGAATCCCTTGTTCCCCCACATTGATGCGCTTATCACCAATATAGGTATGATTGAGACTTACCAACCAAACATTTGGCAAATCTCCAAGTGTTGAAGCGCCAGTTTTCCCATCCCATTGTGCTAATTTCCAGTAGTGATTAGCTTTGTCGAGATCAGAAGAGGCCATAGCTTTGTCAAGGTACTGTGTTACGGTCGGATTATTGTAGAAAGTAATATTAGTCCAACCTTTTCCTGCTAAGCTCGGATGGTGTGATTCATAGAACTGTTGAGCATGGTGGCGTCCACCAGCATAAAGTAATGCTGAATCATGTGATTTAGTTGCCATTTCGTCCCAGTTGCTGGCCTTCAGTTTGATAGTAATTCCTAAGGCTTTTGCTTGATCTGCTATTTCAACAGCTAGATTAGCTCGCAATTGATCATTAGTAGGATAATAAAGATCAAACTCTGCATTAAGATTATCCTTTTTGCGACTGCCATCTGCTTGTTCTTCCCAACCAGCTTTGCTTAAAATCTGTTTGGCTTTTGCTATCTTATTATCCTTAATTGCCGTTTTTGTTTCCCAAAATGGTGTCTGGTCAATAATCGAATAAGCAGGCTTTCCATAACCGTTCAAAACAGTCTCAAGAACTTTTTTCCGGTTTAAGCCAATGGTTAAGGCTTGTCGGATAGCCGGATCACTTGTCACATCATTCCCCACAGGATATCCATCTGGTGAGTCTTTGACCACACCTTTTTTCACATAAGGTAAGGATAAACCTCGGACATCATTTGAGGGAATATCCAGAAGACGCGTTCCTTTGACCTTTTTATCAGCAAGTTCTGGCGTCGCATAAATCATATCAACATCACCAGATTCTAAGGCTGCTAAGGCTGTATTTTCATCTAGTAAGACCCATGTCCACTTCTTGAAATAAGGCTTTTTCCCATGCCAATATGGGTTACGAACAAAGATGGCTTGCTCACCAGGCTTATATTCTTTTACCATGTACGGACCAGATCCTATAGGATTAGACTTATAATTTTCCTTATAATCATTTTTAGGGACAATCGGAATTTCAGTTAACTGGGCTGTAAAAGTTGAATGCGCCTTGGTAAGGTGAAAGCTGACTTTGTCTTTACCGTCAACCTCAATATCCTTCAAGAAAGATAAATCCCAAGCTTTACCGTCCTCTTTCAGCATGTCATAAGTAAATTTGACATCCTCAGCAGTGACAGGCTTACCATTAGAGAATTTAAAATCATCATTTAAGTCAAAAGACCAAGTCAGACCGTCTTTAGAAATGGTATATTTTTTAGCAAGTTCACCCTTAATGTCTAAGTTTGGCATCCGCTTTAGTAATGTACTATGAGTAATATTAGCTTCATTATGAATACCATAACGATCCTTAGGATCAAATTCATGAGGAAGCTTTGCTCCCATAGACACAACTAATTCATCTTTTGGACGCTGCTTCCGATTACGTTCCTTTGTCTGCGATTTTTGATTTTGACATGCTACTAAAAAGAGACTAGCTAAAAACAGAGTAATAATAGATAAGTATTTCAGATATTTTGACACTGTCAAATCTCCTTATTTCTAATTGATAATTGATATATCATAAATTTAACGACTCGATTTCATTATAACAATAAACAAATTGGATATCAATTACTTAACTGGTTAATTAGAATTTTCGATATCTTTTAGAATAATATCAGTAGCGCACTTCTAGATTGGCTCTATCACTACTTTTATCTCCAAACTAAAAATGGTATCACTTAATATTGCTATTTTCTCTAATCATTTGTTACAATTTTTAAGGAAATAAAGTTGATGACTTAGGTAGGTAACCTCCTCATCAGCAATAAAACGCTATTTTTCATTGTAAGAACTATAACATTTCTTTAAAAGATAGTTTCATTATGCATAACAATAGACTAAAAAGGAGATTAATAAAGTGAAAATAACAATTTTTTGTGGTGCAAGTACAGGCTCTAATCCCATTTATAGCAAAAAGACAAGAGAACTAGCTTTATGGATGGCTCAAAATAATCACGGTTTGGTCTACGGCGGTGGAAAAATTGGTCTAATGGGGATAATGGCCAATACCATCATTGAAAATAAAGGACATGCAATTGGTGTTATGCCGACTTTTCTAAAGGATAAAGAAATCGCTCATGCTAACTTATCAGAATTCATTGTTGTTGATGATATGCCAAAGCGTAAAGCTAAAATGATGGCTCTTGGCGAAGTATTTATTGCTTTACCAGGTGGACCTGGAACTTTAGAAGAAATCTCCGAAGTTATTTCTTGGTCGCGAATAGGACAAAATGATAAGCCATGTATTCTCTTCAATATCAATGGTTATTTTAACCAATTAAAAAAGATGTTTGACCACATGGTTGCTGAGGGTTTTTTAAGTCAAAGCGACCGCGATAACATCCTTTTCTCTCAGGATATTTCAGAAATTGAAAAGTTCATCTTAAACTATCAACCGCCCACACCTGTTTACGGAAAACTATAAAATTAAGGTATGATTTTATGGCTAAAGTTTAAAACAACCGTAAAAAACTAGCATAGTAATAAAAAAACTATGAATAGAAAAAAAAGTCCCAGAGTAATATAAGACTTTGGAACTTTTTAATATTTCTCTTTACTAGCTCCCCTTAACTATATGCGAGAAGGTTTTAGTAATAAACTTGAAAGAGTAATGAAAGCTGCTGCTGTTACGAATAAGGCTAATAGATATGGCCAGGCTTGTGATAAATCTCCACCACTTTGAAACGTGGCTACAGCTGACAAAACCCAGTTTTGTGGCAATAATTTCCCGATGGCCTGCATGTAAGAAGGTGTAATTGATAAAGGCCACAGACATCCAGCTAACATTGAAGTTGGCATAACAATGAGATTAGCTAACTGACTACTTTGCTGAGAATTCTGTGTCACAGCTCCAATTAATAAACCAAATCCTATCGCCAGTAAACTAAAGAGGAAGAAAATAAGCAAAAGTATTGGCGTTGGGAGGTAAAAACTAATATTAAACACCCTTAGTAGACTAAGCATAATCACAATTTGGATAGCAAAGGCAACAAGCCCTACACAAACATAGCTAAACATGTATTGGAAACGAGACAGTTTTGATAGGATTAGGCGATTATAAATCTGACTCGACTTATCAGTCAAAATGCCTCCATAAATGACACTTGTACTCCCCAGCATCAAGATAAGTAAAAAACCTGTTGTGGTTGATGATACCGACTTGCTACGTGAGCGGTCTGCTAAAGTCACTTGTTTGACATGGTAATCTAACTCTTTATTTTTCTGCAAAATCTTATCAAAGGTTTTTTGATGACCAGTAGCTACATCTCCCATGATATTATAATTTTCCAAAAGATAGTTGACTTGTGCTTTAAACCATTCTGTAATCTCGCTATTAGCAATCGAACGGAGTTTCAGTTGTTGAGCTTCTCCTTTTAATACTTTCTCTGAAAAACCTTTATCAATGGTGAGCACAGCCTCTAGAGTTTTGGATTGAAAGTAGTCATCGATATGATTTTCTTCTATTTTGGTAAAGATATCATACTTTTTATTTTGTTTCAATTGCGTAATAAATTGTTTAGAAATCTGACTCTGGTCCTTATCTAAAATACCAATTTTAGCTTGGCTATTCCCAGAAAAACTTAAAGATAGGGCTAAGAGGGTCGTTAAGATAGGCAACAAAAGGAAGGTCACATAGCTAGTCTTTTTTCGTCGTATTTTGACAAATAAAGTTTTTATAAAATAAATCATGTGGTCACCTGCTTTCTCATTCCTATCAAAGCTAGAATTATAAAGGCTGTCCCAATCCCAATATTAACCATCAACGTCACAGGAATTGGATTATGTTGACCACCAAAAATAAGGTAAAACAAACTATCATTAACCCATTTGATTGGTGAAATATTGGATAGCTGGTTAATAAAAGGGCTATTTAGAGTTGACAAAGGAACATAGCTCCCTCCTAAAAAGGCAAAAATAGGAATAACAACATTAGAAGCAACTGTCAAGAAAGCTTCATTTTTAATGCTGATGGCCATTCCAATCCCGATTGCCACAGAGAGGTAAATCATAGAAGCCGTAACTCCAATAATTTGCCAATCATTGTTTCCCCAACTAACCCGTAAAACAAACCTTGTGAAAACATAAAGGATCCCCAATTGAACGGTTGTTGCCAACATGGCTCCAATTAGTTTACCAAAAACCAAGAGACCTGAAGAAACTCCTGTTAAGTGGAGGCGGTTGGTTATCCCTTGTTGGCGATCCGACAAGACAAGGTTCATTGCGGACATGATGCTATAAAAGGTAATCATGGTAAACATGGAGATGGCGTAATAGTCAGCTGATGTCATGCCTTTACTAGTCTGAACAGAACTAACTTGAACAAAATCCACTTTCCGTTTCTTAATTTTAGCCAGTCCTTGAGGATAGAGTTCACTTATAGAATCAAAAGTTTTGGCGTTATCAACATAGTTTGTTACCAACATATTGATCAAATCAGCATTCTGCTGATTAATATTATTGGTTGTCACCTTGATGGTTTGGCTATCCTTCACTTCTAAAGTAGCTGTCAAGGCACCCTCGCTAACCTTCTTCTTATCTGCTGCGAGATCTTTGCTCGGTTTAGCCTCCAGCCTCAATTCTTGATTTAAAGTCTTTAAAAAGGCAAGGAAATTTTTCTGATAGTCTGTTTTCTTCCCCTCTAATTGATAACGAACGGTTAACTTAGGAACTGTTGTTGTCGTATTAAAGCTTGATTTAAAGGCAAAACTTAAAATCATAATCATCAGAATTGGGAAGATTACCATCATTAAAAAGGCTGTTCGATTTCGGAAAATCTGTAAACTTTCTTTTTTGATTAAATGAAATAAAACCATACTGACCTCTAATCTCTTAGCTTCTTACCTGTTAAATGTAAGAAGATTTCTTCTAAATTCAAGTGGTTATGTTTAATCTCACTAAAACCGATATTAGACTCCCTTAATTGCTGAACAACAGTTGCGATATCTCCGTTTTCAATCATTAAGATTGATTGGTCGTCATTAGTTAGCAAGGACCACCCAGGTTTTTTTTCCCAATCAAACAAATCCAATTGTTTAGAATCTGTCAAAGTTACTATAATTTGATTTGTAAGATCAGCAGCATAGCGTTTTTCTAGCTCAACTTTATTACCTGCTTCAATAATTTGACCATGGTCCATGATAAAAATATAGTCACAAAGAGCTTCTACTTCTTCCATATAATGAGTCGTATAGATAACAGTCGCACCTTCTTCATTTAACAAACGTATCGATTCTAAAATATGATTACGCGATTGAGGATCAATACCTACGGTAGGTTCATCAAAAATAATTAATTTAGGTGAATGCACCAAGGCACAAGCGATATTCAAACGTCTTTTCATTCCTCCTGAAAATTGACTAGGGAATTGCTTAGCTTGTGCTTGTAACCCTACAAAGTCCAAGCTCTTTAGAACTCGTTCCTTTAACTGCTCTCCTTTCAAGCCGTACAGAGAACCGAAAAGTTCCACATTTTCATAGGCAGTCAGGTCAGGATAAACAGCAATATCTTGAGGAACGTAACCAATCTGTGAACTAATTTTTCGAATTGCTTTTTGAGATTGTTGTAAAATAGTAATCTCACCAGCGTTTAAAGGAATTAATCCCAAAATTAAGTTAATTAAAGTCGACTTACCAGCACCATTTGGACCCAACAAGCCGTAAATACGTCCTTCTTCAATAGTCAGTGAAACATTATCAACAGCTTTTTTACCACCTTTATAGACTTTGACAACATCTGTTAACTCAATAAAACTCATATCTTACTCCTTTTCACCATTACTCTTGCTCTTTAAAACTAATCATTAGATAAGTCAAAGTCATTAACAAAAGACCTACCAACCAACCGTATAATAAGGTTGCAGTCACCGCCCATACTCCAATCACTGTAAAGAGACAGAAGGCCACTAGTTGATTTAAGCCATCTGAATAACGACAAGCTTTGACTGCTCCATAACCTAAAATAAGCACCGCTAAACTTAGCATCTCATTTTTTCCTAACAAGAGAAGTAATCCTAAGAAAAAGAGACTATCGGTCAAAGTAACAAGACCTATCAAGAACATACTTGCCATTGGTCTATCTTTTCTAAAAGGTAACCAAGTCATTTTTTTAAAGAGTAAACGACTATCTCTTTGAAAGCCCAAATCAACAACAAGAACTAAGATTATGAGTGTCATTTCTATCACTACCATAAGGTATAACAGTAAATAACAAGCAATTTGCCATTGCCAATCAGTTTGTCCTAAAAAGGTTAGTATCTTTTCTGGACTAGGAACTGTAGGACAACACAGCGTCAGAACTAGGATAAGCACCAACTGAATCAAGCTTAAAAAGATATCTAGCAAATCCTGATAAGGTATATTACCTAACCACTGAAGATGCCATCTACGTAAAGAGCGTCTTCGATAACTGGTTAGCCAAAGAGTGACGAGGCTTAAAAATAACAGCAAAGCTAGGTTTATAATCATTTTACCACCTTCTTAACTTTTGTTTGAAGACGGCTAAGGCATTCAACTAAGAGATTACCTCCAACATGTGCCATTACGACAAGCCATAACTGTCCAGTGATATAGTAAATACTACCATAAATGAGACCTGTTAATAATTTCGCATAAAAGATGGACTTGCCCATTAATAAATGATTTAAAGCGTAGCAAAAACTTGATATCAACAAAACTACCAGTATAGGCATGTGCCATTGGAACAACAGGATCTGAAACCATAAAAATCGATAGGTCATTTCTTCACAAAAAGCTATAAGTAATGGATAAAAAATTTCTGACCATTTTTGGGTTGTTCCCACAAATGATAGATTCAGAGGAATCCACTGCCGTTTTTGCCAACAATGTAACCCATGCAAGAAAGCCACTTCAATCAGCAATACTAACGTACTTAAAATCAGCCCTGTAAGAAGAGTCTTCCCCTTAATATCCTCCAAAGGTAACTTTAGTTGAGGTGAAAGAAGGAAGATACCTCCTAAAGCGAAAATATAGTAAACAAGCGTTGCTCTTAGAAATGGGACTAAATTAAAATGATATTTCCCCATTCCTTTTCCAAAAATAGCTTGCATCGGAATTAAAGGACAACAGGTTACCAGCAAAAAGCAAAAACTAAGGCATTGGATGGATAAAGGCATTAGTAACACCTCCAAACTGTTTCATTCGTGGATGATTAGCAAAAGGAAATGATGGAATACACATTTCAAGTAGTTCGGGCGTTAAAACACGTGTTACATACCAACCTTTTTCTGAAGTTTCAGGCGGAGTAATATCCAAAAAGACTGCATTAGGACTAACTTTCTTGGTATAAGCTAATAAGATTTTCAAATCCTCTTTCTTATTTTGTCCGGAATGATTTTCTAGCTCGCTTAAACGAACTTCTCCTGAAATCAAAGGTTCAAAAGCTTGCCATTTATGATCTCTGTCCTTTGGATGCGCATAATAGAAAACATTGCTGTCCAAGTCTAAAAATAGCGGTTCGTCACTCTCAATAGTTTGAAGAGGATCTTCTCTATACAAAAGACTGTAGTAGTAACTGTAACTAATAGCTGAAGCTTCCATAATACCCCTTAGCAAGGTATGTTTAGGGTCTAGGCCACCCTGCACACCAAATAAAAGATAGGGACCTTCATCGTATTTATTTTTTAGGATAATTCCAAAGGTATAAAGAGGGTTATCTTCTCCTACGGTCATATCAATAGGAATAATCTCATACAAACTTTCTTTTCCGAGTCTAGCTTCTTCTAAAATAGCCTCAATCTCTGGGTCATCAATAATTACCTTAGGACAAGGCTTTTTCGTATGCCAGCTAAGCATCATAGAATCAATTTGAATGTACTCAATCAAGCTATTACACATAGCTGCTTCCAAAGTCGTATGAGAAGCTGTTCCTGTTGAAAATCCTGGAATAATATGTCTCTCCCCGGCAGCATCATTAGGTTTATAGCCAACACAAAGCATTTGGGCAGGAACATACATTTCCTTATCTTCAAAAAACATCGGACATTTTACCCAGCCCAAAACATCATCTTCAGTTACCATCTTATCACACATAGTTATGTGTAACTCATTAAAACGATCAATCTGTTCTTGGGTAAAAACTTGCAAATACTCTAGAGGCATAACCCGATCTGTCCGACTCAATTCTTTATAAGAAGCGTAGACAATGCGATCTGATAGTAAATCACCAGAAATCACACTAGCATAACGTTCAATACTTTCCCCTAAGTACTTAATAAGCGCTTCTTCATAATGACTACCATAACCAATGATATGGTAACTGACTTGGCTCAATTCTCCAATAAACTGTTTATGATAATTCGGCATTTGGCCTGTGACACTTTTTAAGTAAACATCATGGGGATGATTACAAACCGGAGCCTGAGATTGATTTAAAATCCCTGTACGGTTTCCACTTAAAAACTTGAGTTTGTCGAAAATGTGGTTAAAAGAAGGATAATATTGTAACATAACCCTTACCTCCTTACTGCTCTTCATTAAGGAGTGCTTTAATCATCTCACGGGTTGAAATTTGTTGATCCTCATATTTTAACTTAGCTAGAGCCCCTTGAGATTGGGAATTAGACATCTTCAAGATATCTTGAACTTGAATTTCAAGAGTTGGTATATAAATACTTAACAATCGACCTTCAAATTTTGAGCTTCCTGTATGAGCAATAATGAAAGCTTCGCTGACGACTAAATTCATTAAAACATTCAATAGAGGTAAATAAGCTTGACTAACGGTTTGCGTCGCTGGTAATACTTGGTTAGCAAAATGTTGGTAGAGTGCGTGGTCTTGCAAACGTGCTAAAACCCTTCGTTCTAAACTGTCAAAATCAGCACTATGAGGAGGGTTCAAGGTACAAACATGTAAAAATGGTCCATCCACAAAGCCTAATACGAGTTGTTTTCCAAGGGACACACTAATTTCATTAAGATGACGCAACATCATAATATTTAATCTCTCTTGGCAAACAACAATACTTTGATATCCCTCTAATGCTTCTGACAAACACTTCATATGACGATGATGTGCCAAAGCATCCAAACGAGAGCAGACATCAGTTTCTTGGATAAGCATTTTTAAATCATCACTGGCTGTTTGCAAGTTCAACTGCAGCTGACTAGCTAATAATAGTGCTGATTCGTTAACATAGGTCGAATCACTGATAAATAAAACTGGACTTGTATCTATAGTGTGTCCTGTCTGAGCCATAAAGTGATAATTCCCCATAAAGACTTTCATAACATTTTCTTCAAGGGCGTAGTCATCTTCATGCATGATAACATCATTATAGTACAAAGCTGTCATAACTTCCGTTAATTTAGCAAACTGCTCGGGGTCTAATTGACTTTCATAGTGATCAGTATCAACTGCTACTCCTTTAATAAACTGCGATACTATTTCCCGATAAGCACCTTGTAATTCTTGAGGTTCTTGCGCAATGTCTAGAACCGCTTCGTTAAAATCCCAGATACCTTTTCTAAAGCAAAAGGTGTCCTGAAACTGGACAATACGAACATTACTGTTGAGTTGATATTTCATTGAGACTCCTTATTTCCTACAAGTGTCATGTGAATCACATGTTGACCTATTCCATCTAAACCTAACTTTTCTTGGAGGTATTCCTTATTATAGCCTCCAATATCAATACTGCCATAAACCAAGGCTGTTGCTGTTAATTGAATATTTTGAGCAATCTCCCCTGATTCAATAAAGGCGTAAGCTGTAGCCTGATTGCCGTATTTACGCGTATTTTTGATATAGTGATACACATAGATAATAATAAGATTACAATTTTCAGCTTTCACAGCGCCATACTCAGCAAAGGCTCTGATATCTTCCTCAGGGCCAAGCTGGTGACACCTTAAAGCATGTTGATAAGGTAAGTATTCATAAAAACCGTCCTTAAGGTCAGTGACATTCCTAGCAAAGAAAAGCAAACTAATAGGGTATAATCCACCACCAGAAGCACAATTTCTAAAGGTCACCTCCTCTGTATTTCCTTCTTTAACAGATGATTCTGAACTTACCCCACAAGCATAGTAAAGTAAATTAGCTAGATCCTGGAAGGGCATCTCTTTATCTGAGAACTGACGATAACTTCTTCTTTTTGTAATACAAGTTGATAAAGCTGCTGCCAGTTTAGTAGGTTTTGGCAAAGGGATAATATTATCCTGACTTTCAAAAAACTCACTACTTGAAAAGGTTGCAACAGCAGAATCTGTAAAGAACTCAACAACACTAGCTTCAAATCCCAGGTAATTATTATTAGTCTTGTAATTCATCAAAAAGCGTTGACTAAGATTATCGGTCTCATTAGGCATCAAATGTTGAGCAACCAACTGCTTCGACGTTTTTAGTACCGTCTGATGATGATAGCCTGAAAAAGATAAGTGGTTGGTGTTAAATTCAAATAATTGCCTTGCCTTTTCTGGAGTTAATGAGGAACGATTGTTCAAAAAATTTTTTTCTTTCGCAAAAAATGGCATATCTATCTTTCCTATCTCATTCTATAAAACATTGGTAATCAGCAGGTACTGTTCAGTACCTGCTAACTACCTAGAGACACCATAACCAAAATGATTATCTTGCCTCATATGTCCTCACATCTCTATGGCAAATCACAATCAACAGAGTTATTACTAATAGTAACGTAGTCGCTAGCAAACTAATTACTCTGATATCATTACCCCATAGAGATGCAAAATCAATTATTTACCTGGTGTAAGGCTTCCGCTACCACCTTGAGCGCTACCAGTTCCAATATTAGTAGCCCAGCAACAAGTACAGCAACAGCAGCAACAGCAGCCCCCAGGAGCAACTTGAGTTGTTTCAGCTACACTAGTAGCTAAAATATTTGAAGTAAATTTTAACATAACGCTTACCCCCTTATCTAACAAATAAACAACTGATAAGAATCCAATGAACTTGTCTTTAAAGCCCCTTAAAAAGAGTTATTACAAGACAAGGCTAGCTCTTGTACTATTGTAACGTGACAAGCATCCAACTCTTATCACTTAATTATAGTAAAAAAAGATTAAAATGTAAACCCTTTCCTTTGATATGAGCAAAAATATAGAAGTAAATTAATGCTTATCTCACTTAATTTCAATAACGAATTATCCTTAATAGATAAAACACAAGCCAGTATTGACTTAGCATGAGGTCGCTAAGGTAAAAATAGTAATCTTATTAATACTTATTAGTTCTGATTTTTTAATAATAAATGAGAGAAATGTGAGCGACCTTTTAAAGAAGTTATTCATTCTCCTTCGCATAGAAAATTTTAAAAAGCCTTCGAGTATCTAAGGCTTTTTAAGGTATCTATTTACTGTTTATTCAATTATTGCCCACGGTCATTCACCTTGGACTTCTTTTTGGGTGCTATCGCTAGTGTTAAAGATTTTTGAAACACTTCCTTTTCTCCCTAGGGTTATTAGAAAAAGCAGAGCTAGACTGAGATAACCTAAAACGCCATAAATCAGATTCTTTTCAGAAGCTGTTTTAGGCAGTAGTCCTGAAAGATGCGACTTAATGAGTTGTTGGCTGGATTGTAATTCAGTCCTGTCAGAATGAACTTGAGAATCGCCAGCTTTTGATCTTTCCGAATAAGTTGGCCTTGATTGCTGATGGTGCTTATCCGTTTTAGGTATTAATTGTTCTGCATCTGAAGCTGCATTACGGATAGCTTGAAAAATTCCAACTCTATGATGACTTGCCAGTGGAACTTGGCGAATAGACTTAAGCTGATCAAGATTGCTCTCCAAAATATCTTTAATATTAAGTCCTTCGTAATCTGTCAAAGTTTCTATCGCTAGTGCGTGATACCCTTCGTTATCTTCGTCTACATTCGCAATCGGATTACCATAATCATCTTTTTGACCTTCACCGATTGTATCACTCATGTCAAGCACATAAATTATCTTTCCCGATTGATCAAAATAGACATTTAAACCAATATAATATTCAGGTAAAGGTAAGGGGGTTTTTAACAAGTAAACACCTTGAACCATTTTCGCATGCGCTAAAGGCCCCTTCCCTTCAACTAAACCTGTCAACAAATCCAACTCTTTTTCTAAACGTCTAAGTTTAGACTTCTTAACAGCACTGTTATTATACGCTAATCTAGCTTTGTCAGCAGTTCTCTCAAGAAGGCGAGTATTCTCCGCTCCTTTTTTAGATACTAGGACTTTTTCTGCATTGGCTAAGAGTCTGTCTAGTAAAAGACGATCAAGGAAGAGCTGAGCTTCCTGAATAAACTTCAGCTTCTCTCCTTGACTAAGATTCTTTTTGGCCTGTAATATTCTGCCTGCAGCAGCTATTTCTTTAAACTGATTTTGGGTTGTTTGACGAAGCTCTTGATAAGGTAGCTGATCAATTCTTTTTAATATTTTTTCAATATCTGTTGTGGTTTTTGATAATTTTGTCGGGTCAACAATAAAATGATCACCATCTGCTAAGGGGTGTGAATTATCAACCGTTTTAACCACCACTTTTTTACCAAAGTAATCGTCACCATCATTTTCATCTAACGCATTAAAGGCAACATAGGATAGTGTCGATGAAGCATTCAATTCTTTCAGATGATTCTTTTTAAATGCTTCCTCGCGGATTGATTGAAGAGCTGGGGGCAAAATAACTTCCCTTAGTGCATTGTCTGAAAAAGCTTGAATAGGAATTTCTCTTAGTTGCTTTTGCGCAGAAAGATCCAAACTCTCAAGAGCATTTGAGAGAAAGGCCATCTCGCCAAGAGACTCAACCTTATCTCCCATAAACATCAGGTTCTGTGCACCATTTTGCCGAAAGGCTGAACGCCCTATTTTCTGTACCGATTCAGGAATAACAATAGCATAAATATGATTAATATGGAAAGCTGCATCACCAATTGTTGTAAGTTTTTCGTTTAGCTCCAAAATCTCCAGACGATTATTCATAAATGCACCATCTTTGATTTCTTCTAAATTTTCACTAGCTTCAAATGTTTTGAGACTATTAGATTGAAAAGCAAAAGCTCCAATTTTTCTGATAGTAGGTGGCAATTTCACTTCTTCTAAATCATACTTCCGTAAGGCCTTATTGTAAAAATCAACATTACGAAAGGCATTATCCCCAATCTCAGTAATGATTATTCCCTTATGCTGCTTGGGAATTTCTAAAGACTTATTGTGTCTCACTTTTTGCAAGCCCTTAGCGGAGAATCCAGTAACTACATTTTTTTGGTAGGTAAAATCTTCTTCCAACCATTTACTATAATCAAGATCCTGATTCTCATGCCGTAAAGACTTATCTGGATTGATATAAACATTTTCTGTCGCAAGTTGATGAGGATTTTGACCTGACTTTGTCCATAAAACAACATAATTGTTATAACTGTCATCCCCTGGATTGCCTGTAAAAGCTTCTGATTCTATTTTTTCCAAACCGTCAGGTAAGGTCACATTTGTCAAAGCATTATCTTGGAAACAAGCTTCTCCTATGCTTTTTAGTTTGTCTCCACCAAACTCAATTGTTTGAATGTGGTTCGATTTGAAGGCCCGTTCTGCTAAGCGAGTTAACCTCATAGGCAAATAAAGTTTACCTGTAATCTGATTATCAAAGAATGCTAACTCTCCAATGGTTTTTAGGTTATCTGGTAAGGTTACGTGTTTTAAAGACATATGGGCAAAAGCATAGTCAGAAATGCTTTCAAGGCTATTTGGTAAGTTAATTTCAGAAATATTTTTATTATCTACAAAAGCATCTGAGCCTATATGCTTATAGCCGTTTGGAATCGTGACCTTAGTTATCAGATAAGCATTAAAGATTTCACCTTCATTAATGATTTCTCTCTTAGAAACATCCAAATGACTAGTCTCTCCATTTTCTCCTAACCTACTTGTATACTCTGCAATTGCTGTTTTTTTATCTGGGGTAAATGCAAAACTAGCTACTTGGGTTAAAGGCGTGCCATCTGCTGCTTGACTAGGCAAAATGAGATGACTGGTATGAGATAATTTCTCAATTCCTGATTTTGAAAAACCAACAAGAGTATCCCCCCTAGTGATAAAATCTGTTACTTCCCAAGTAGATGGTAAAGTATCCTTCTTATCTGGAACATCTGCTTCTTTGTCTTGTTCAGCTTTGACTTCAGATTGGCTTTTTGCTGCAGATTGATCTTTCTCCTCTTTTACTCTTTCAGAAGGTTCTTCAGTTGATTTGGTAGTAACCTCTGCTATTGCCTGAGGATGCGAACTACTCTCATCAGAAAATAAATCGGTAACAGTTGAATCAAGAGAAGATAATTCTTTATTGCCATCTAGATTGTCTCTACGGTCAGTTTCTTCAAACCAATCATCATGCGATGTTGGTGGAGTCTGCGCGTGCTTTGGCACTTCTTCTTTTTCCAAGCCATAAACCTCTTGGCAGTGAACAACTACAGATACTGTAGTAAGAGTCAAGGCAATCGTTTTAATATGTTTTTTCATTGTGGTAAAACCTTTCTAAAAGCCAATTTTTTCCACTCATAATTGACTGGTAATAGCATCCTTAAACTATTCCAGACTGATACTTTTTTGTGCTTGATGCCACAGTTCTCTGTCTCTTTATCATCAACCCTACAATTTAGTTCCTTTTTTAAATCTATAAGAAAATGACATGATTTCGAGCACCAAAAAAGCCTCCCAATAGGGGCACTGATTTATCAAAATTCGACCACAATTGGGATGTTTCTGGTAATGTCTTCTGTTTTCTGGAAGGAAGTCATCTCCTACTTCACCCCCACATGTTTTATAAAGTTAAACGAAACTTTCTTGAATCGAGTGGAACTTACTAAGGCTCCGCTTAGTAAGTATAGTAACACAAAGTTTAGAAGCTTTCAAGATAAATTTAGATATGCCGAATAATTTTATTTTATTGTTTGTAATATAAAAATTAAGTTAACTTAATTTTTAGTTGATATTGAAAGATTTACTACAGCAGATGGACAAATGTAGGAAAAATTACAATAATCTGACCATGACGATTTCTCCCCCCAATTTTTTCGTTGATGACAGAAAGATTTTTTTAAAAAGTGATTATTATAAAAATATGTTATATGGAAGCGTTTTTTTGATCATAAAATTAAAATAAAAGAACATTTAGAGCAATATTTGTATTAAATTAATTTTATTAATGTCATGTTTTTTTAATTAAAAGTGGTATACTTAACTAGTAAAGTGCAATAATTGATCCACTCTAAAAGCTAAAATCGGAAAGGTTTAGGTGTTATCATGAAATTATCTAAACAAAAGACAAGTTTGCTTACTGTTGTTTTATTATTACTTTCCCTTTCTATAACGACGACAAGCGTTGACGCCGATAGAATACTGACCTATCCAAACGTAGCACACGCAAACTCGCATTCTCCGAGCTCTATATCGAATAAAATACTTCCATTTACGGGGCAGTATCAACTACAACTTAATGAATTAGATAATCTACACCGCGCTACTTCTTCGCACATACAACTTCAAGACAGACATGAAACAAAAGATAAACGTACTAAAATAAATTATGACCCTGTAGGGTGGCATAACTATCAATTTCCATATGGAGATGGAACAAAAAAAGCATGGGTAATGAACCGTGGTCATTTAGTTGGCTATCAATTCTGCGGCTTAAATGATGAGCCTAGAAACCTAGTGACTATGACTGCTTGGCTAAATACCGGAGCTTATACTGGAACAAACGACAGTAATCCTGACGGTATGCTATACTATGAAAATCGTTTAGACTCTTGGCTTGCATTACATCCTGATTTTTGGTTAGACTATAAAGTAACCCCAATCTATCAAGGTAATGAACTCCTTCCTCGTCAAATCGAATTGCAATATGTTGGTATTGATGCATCTGGTAAGTTACTACCTATAAGATTAAACAGCGATAAAGAACGTATCGATGAAAATGGTGTTATAACAGTAGTCTTAGAAAATTCTGCTCCTAACGTTAATCTCGATTACTTGACTGGTACTGCAACTCCTAAAAACTAACACAATAAAAAGTCGCTTAGAAATACACCTAAGCGGCTTTTTTTTACATTTAGCTCGTAACTCTCGTTACACTAGATAAATTTTTTCGGCCTATTCGTCTAAAGTGCTTATTTTCTCTAGCTCTATGCCATTAAATTCAAACTTAACTATCACGGAAATAGATGCTTGACTGCAGCAAATTCTGTAAAACCAAACTCTGGTTTATAATAATTAATAATTGTTGGGAGTGCAGTCCCATCTGCGCCAATGACAAAGGACTACCATAGAATTAATCAATCGAAATTACAGAGAATTTGTCCACTAAAGTTTTACCCCTCTATCACTCAATTTTCTTAGTCGATCATTATGGTTACCATAATTCGGTTCAGCATGGCGAATAAAATATAATGTTGTGGTCATAGAACTCCTTTTATCAAAAAATATTAAAAGGCTTTTCTTTAACTAGTTTTTGAGAACTTCTCATAAGAATCATCGCTGACTGATAGTTACCATGGTTAAGTCTTATGTTGCTTTTCTAGTTGAGTTGGTTTTGCTAGCTGTTTTATCTGCCTCAACTCTATCATCCAATTGAGCTATGCTCCGTATTAAATGAATTGTCTCCTGTTCACTTCTCATCTACCTTATCATCCTGATTTCATTTTATCACACTAACTAGAATTAATGAGCCTTCTAAATAGATTATAAAATACTGTTGAACTAGATAACTCTTAAATTAATTCATATACCTGAGCTATTGATATTTTTTGAAATATTTTATAACAAAAGCAGGAATTAATCCTTAATTCCTGCTTTTATGATGCTATAACCTTATGTCTAAAGTTATACAATATACTGTTAGAAACTATTGATTCCCCTAGACAAAGCATCCCTTTTTTGATCTACTTGGGCTAATGACTTAAAAAAGTGTTTTTTAACATGGCCTTTTTTATCAAGTCACCTTCTTTCAAAAATAGCCAGATTAACCGATTTTTTGTAGGGTTTTAATATCATATAGAACGAGATGACCAGTTTTATCAGTAAATTGAACACCAGTTGGTAGGAGAGTCATCTGTTTAGGATCAATTCCTTCTTTTTGGGCCAATTGTGCGATATGAGCCTGTAGGGTGCCACTATCCAACCCATAATTGGTTGAACTATTACTTTCTGAAGGTTGGACCTTCTCTGGTTTGCTCACTTCCGGAAGATTCTTTTCTTCCTCTTTTAGCAATGGAACGGTCGTCCTTACTTCATTACTTTTATCTTCGTTAGGGGCCGGATTCACGCTTGGAGCAACTGCTTTTTCAGATGATTTTTCGGGTGATTTTTCAGTCGGTGATTTCTTATCTGTTTTTTTCTCACGTGCAGCATCTGAAGCTCTTCTCTGAGCAACGAATTCTTGAGCTTTTTGCCACTCAGACTCAGATAGGTCATTTTTCCTGATAGCCCTTAAAGAGCCACCTTCTGCTCTAGGAATACTGAAGGAGCCATCTCTCCAAACAAATGTCTTTGGATCAAGGATATCGTGAGGATTGAAAATGTAACCATCCGTAGTAGCGTAGCGGCCTTCTTTAAGTGCTTGTTGAACTTCTTCTACTGAATGGATAACCATCCAGTTTGGCAGACCTTGACGTTTTTCCACTGGTGTGACATTAACAATATACTTAGGTTGTTCTGTATGTGTTTTCTTCTCCCCTTTACCATGTGGCTGAGTCCATGGTTCTGGTCGAACTTCTGGATGACTCATTAAATACTTGATTGTAGCAATCTGTTCTTTTGATAAATTACTATACCTAACCACGTGGATATGGTCAATATGAGGAATAATAAATTCAGTTCCTGTATCATAAGAGGCATTACCAACATGCATTGGTAAACTATCAAGATTTACCAGTAGTGCTGGCTCAATACCATCATTTTTAATATCATATTTATAGTTATTTTTATCTTTGAGCATCAGTTCTTGTTCTGCAAAAGCAATCTGTGTTAAATCAAGATGTTCACGATCATAAAAATAGTCTCTACCATCTTTAGTCATCATATAACCAACTTTACCATTATTAACTACTTTAAGACTGACTTTTTTAGCATCAAACGGGAACTTCTCTTTTCCTTCTGATTGCCCCAAAGCTTTTGCTAATTCCTTATCTTGACCTTTGGCTTTCAACCATTCTGCAACTTGATCCAGTTCATTTTGTTCTAATTCACCAAATCCCACATAGTGAAAGTGAGAACCGTGTTTAGCAGTTACTCCGGATTTATCAACAGAATAAATAGAGTTCTTACTAAAGACATAGTTATCGCTAGTGTCATAAGGCTTACCATCAAGCCCTTTACCGTAAGCTATAATAGAATGTCCTAAAAATGTATGAATAACTTTTTTAGTTTTATCTTTATCTGGTTGATGTGGTTTTGGAGTGTCGTGCGTTTGTCCTGCTAAATAGCGGTCAGCTAACAAGATTTCCAAAGCTGACAATTGATTACGAGGAATAATATGATAGTGATCCCCGTGAGGAATAACATAACCAAAATCATTAGCTCTTACTACTTGTGTTGGTTCAAATATCAGTCCATCTGATTCAACATGACGATCTTTTAAATCCATACTATGCAATAAATCTAAAAGCTCTTTAAATGATTTACCCTCAAAATCTTTATTATTGTGCTTATCAGAAGACGAGTTTCCATTTGGTCTATGTGAAGAGGAGCCATGATTGCCGTTATGAGGACCATGATTTGGAGAGTTATGCCAAGTTGAGCCTCTATGAGGAGCTGGATTTGGGAACGGGAATGGCTGGTAATCAGTCTGATGCGAGCCTCTACCGTTTTTCTGATTCCAGTAGGCCTGAGCGGCTGCTAATTCACTTGGAGATAAATCTTTTTTAGGAATATAATGGAAATGGTTGCCATGCGGAACTAAATAGGCATCACCAAAATCATCAATCACATCAGTTGGACTAAAGATATAACCATCATCAGTTGTGTAACGCCCTTGGCTTTTAGCTTTATTAACCGCTACAACTTCTGCTTTACTAAGATGAGATACCTTAGCTAGACCCTTTTCTTTTGCTTCCTTTGTTCCTTTGGCAGCCTGCTCAGCTATTTCCTGTTTACTACGAATATTTTTACGCTTACTTCCTGGCTTGAGATAAACGTAGTATTTCCCATCTACCTTAATAATATAGCCGTCCAAAACTTCATTAACAACGTCAGATTGTTTAAACTGATAATTAGGGTCAGTCATTACTAATTCTTCACTAAGAATTGCGTCATAAGGCACTTTACCATTGTAAAAGTGGAAATGATCTCCGTGTGATGTAACATAGCCTTGGTCGGTAATTTTAACTACTATTTGTTCTGCAGTGATACCTTCTTCAGCGCTAATCTGATCCATGGTTTTATCTTTTTTAGACGCTTGCGTGCTTTTTTTGATATCATTGACATATGCAATTTTGTTATCCTTATGGTTTGTATCAGCTTGAAGCTTACCTAATTGATAAAGCCCTATATGGCTAGCTAGTAAAATAGCAACTGCTGAACTAGTGTAGATATATTTCTTTTTCAAATCCTATCTCCTTTTATTTTAAATTTTGATAAAGAACTTCCATATTTTTCCTAAGATTTTCTAGATACGATTTATCACCACGTGGTGCAGACTCCAACGGACTCAAAGTTTTAACTTTAGCTTTAGTTGCTTTAGCAATAGTATGAGCAATCTTCGGACTAACATTGTCCTCAGCAAAAATAGTCTTCACTTTATACTCTTTAATAAATGCTTGAATCTCAGTTAGTTGACGTGGTGATGGCTCTTGATCTGGGGAAATCCCTGAAATGCCTAATTGTTTTAATCCAAAACGTTTTGCTAAATAAGAGAAGGCTGTATGCTGAGTTACAAAATTCTTAGCCTTTACTGATTTGAATTTCTTATGATACTCCTCAGCTAATTGATCTGCTTTCTGCTTAAATGACTTAGCATTTTTAGTATAGTATTCTGAATTATCCGGATCTATTTGACTCAATTTTTTTCCAATATTCAGTGCTTCTTCTCCAGCTAAAACAGGGTCTGTCCAAGTATGAGGATCATATAAGGTTGCTGGGTCAATTCCCTCTTTGACTTCAACATCCTCTAATCCATTAACTCTATCTAAAGTTAATGATTTTGAAGCTTCAAACGCAGTAGCTTTCGTTTTCTTCAGATTAAAATCCAGATCATCTGCCCAAGATTCCAAAGTATGTGAATGATAAATAAATAAATCTGCATCGTATATAGCTGCTACATCATTAGCTGAGGGTTCAAAGGAATGAATCCCAGCACCAGACTGAATCATCCTCACGTCATTTAAGTCACCTGAGACCTCTTTTGTCATAGCATATATCGGGTAGAAACTTGTCACAATAGATAGTCCATGCTGACTAGAACTAGGCTTTACTGCCTTCTGACAAGCAGAAGTTGCAAACAAAGTAACTAACAGAAAAAAAGTCAAAAATATTTTTTTCATAAGACTCCTTCATAAAATTTTTAACTAGTTATTAACCGGTTGTTAACCAGTTAATATTAACGCTAATTAATCTAATTGTCAACATTTTATAATGATTTAATTAAAAAACTTCTTCATAATATTCATAATTTCCTTGATTTTAATAGTCACCTTCACTAAATCAGTTTAGTTTACCAAGTCATGCAAAAAAGCCTTTTATAAAGGCTTTTTTGTATCTTGATGTCTCTTCTAAAACTATAAAATACTTTAGCAACTCCAAGTTGAGCTACTCTGAAATATACTAACAATTTAATAGTGGCTGATAACTTGTTAAAAAGGTGGCTTGTATTTTCTATAAAAGAATGCTTTATCTTTTAGTGTTTAAATCGATATTTAAGCATATTTAACTTTATTTTTTATATCTTTTAAATATGCCTTAAACATTTTATGGATTGTTTTACAATTCAATAGTTCAAAAACTTGTAATATTTTTTCGCATTTTCGCTCGGCTCCTTCTTTGCCATGTATGATATCAATGATACCTTCAAAAAAGGCGATACAACACCTCTCATATATGCAATCTTCATTTAGGCTATAATTTTTAATCTGCGCTAGAATTTCGGCAGCTTTTTGGTACTCTTGCCTTTGAATGAATAGGATAAGCATATTAACGAACATTCTAATAGATTCATTTCCATAGCACCTAAGTGTATTGTACTTATCAAGGTTTAGGATAACTTTTGAAAAAATAATTTCGATGAAGTTAGAATCAAAAATAAACATACAGTTATTAAACAGTACCGTTTCATAGTGACTCCAGGTTTCAATATTAACAAGATAGTTTGATAGGTAAAGTCGCTCTTTAAGGCAATCTTCATTAGTTAACATAGCTAATAAAACCTTTACTAAAGCAAAGAGGTTCTTTTCTTTTGTCGACTTACTATCTTTATATGAAGTTAGAATCTGATGTAGTCCTGTTGTATCTTGGTTTTCAAAGTAATGTTTAGCCGTATCCATGTCGATAAATTCTTGATATCTTTTAAAGTTATTACTAATAAAGAGAAATTCATCAACATTTACGTTTAGATTATCTAAGATATAAATTAGCTTTGTAGAAGAAATGTCAAGATTATTCTTTATAAAGCGGTGATAAGTCTGTCTAGTTAAGTAATCACCGCAAACTTGTTTAATGGGAATATTTTTTGAATGCCTAATAAATTCGACAGTTTCGCCAAGTTCCATTTTAAGCCTCCTTAATTTATGTCAAAAATACGTTACTATTGTACATAATGCGCAACAAATTGTCTATTCAATCCCATTCTGTTTTAATATATAGCCAAAAGGAATTTAAAAGGAGGTACGTGTTATGTGGTTGTTATTGTTATTTCTATAGGTACAGTGGAAAATGATGGTGGTTAAGAGTAAAGAATCAACTAAAAGCATTGACTGATATGTTAATTGGCTTACTTATTATTATCAGTATTTTCAACCTCCTTGTCAACTATAAGAGGTCATTATTGCCCGAAATCAGTATTAAAACGTTGTGATTTCTAGTTGATGGAATGAGAAAACTACTAAAAAGTTAAGTTTTTTAACTATTGATAATAATAAAAAGAAGTTCATCTTCAGAAGGTTAAGATGTAGTTACGAAACCGGTTACCTAATCTCTAGGCCATAGTTTCAAAAACTTTCCCTTTCAAGGAGTTATAAATCTATTCCATACCAAATTATCTTAGCAATAAAACGAGCCTTGAAAAGGGTGATTCTTAAAAAAACTATTTACTCACTTTCTTATTATTCAGCCCTGTGTAACTTGCCAATCACCAGTAGAGTGACACTGAGGTATTCAAGGCCCCCTAAATAGTAAGGAGAAACCATCATTGTTAATAGTGCTTTCATTTATAAGCCAAAAGATATTTTCAGCTAGAAACGAAAATATTAGACGGCTTCATTTTAAGTTTGGAGGTGTGTCCAATGTACTGTTAGAAATTAACTTATTAGACTCATTTATTTTACGGAGGTATTAATCATGAATAAAAAGAAATTAGGTATTAAGCTATTAAGTATTTTAACATTAAGTGGATTTATCCTTTCTAATCCAGTTTTTGCTTCTGAAAACTTTGGTCGTAACGAACAAGAAGCCAAAAATTCAGCTATCACATTTATTGAAAAAAATGACTCTATCAAAGCTAAAGCTGGGGGAGATACCCAAAATATTAAATTGGACAAAGTAACATTAGGGGATAAACTTTCCGACTCTAACATGTATGTCTACAATATTTCTACCGGTGGTTTCGTTATTGTTTCTGCAGATAAACGTTCTCCAGAGATTTTAGGCTATTCTACAAAAGGTTCATTCGATGCCAGTGGTAAGGAAAATATTGCTTCCTTTATTGAAAGCTATGCCGAACAAATTACAGAAAATAAAAAAATAGATACCCCATACACAGATACTACTAATATTAAACAACCAGTAGTTAACTCTCTACTAGATGCTAAAGGTATTCACTATAACCAAGGTAACCCTTACAATCTGTTAACACCTGTTATAGAAAAAGCACTACCCGGAGAAGAAAAATATATAGGACAACATTCAGCTACAGGTTGCGTGGCTACTGCAACAGCTCAAATTATGAAATATCATAATTACCCTAACAAAGGATTGAAAGACCACACTTATACACTACACCCAACTAATAAATACTTCAATCATCCTAAGACTTTATATGCAGCTATTTCTACCAGAGAATACAACTGGAACAACATTTTACCTTCTTACAATGGAAGGGAATCCGATGTTCAAAAAACAGCTATTTCAGAATTAATGGCTGATGTTGGTATTTCAGTAGATATGGACTACGGCCCATCTAGTGGTTCTTCAGGTAGTCCTCTCGTTCAAAAAGCCTTAAAAGAAAACTTCGGCTACGCTCAATCTGTTCACCAAATTTCACGCAATAGTTACAGTAAAGAAGATTGGGAAGCACAAATTGATAATGAATTGACTCAAAACCAACCAGTATACTACCAAGGTGTTGGTACACTAGGTGGCCATGCATTCGTTATCGATGGTTCTGACGGAAATGACTTCTACCATGTTAACTGGGGCTGGGGCGGAGTCGCTGATGGTTTCTTCAGATTAGATGCTCTAAACCCTTCTTCTCTTGGTACTGGTGGAGGCGCTGGTGGCTTTAACGACTATCAAAGCGCTGTTGTCGGAATCAAACCTTAATATGGGCATTGATTTTGTTAGAACAGAAGCGCAAGCGCGTCACGAAGCTGAGATATTCTGTCAAGAACATACACAACATAAAGGTAACGTGCGCATACGGCAGTTAATTTATCCTTTGGATAGTGATCATACAAGTAGTGAAGTATACATCTATTCTCTCTTTCCAACAGGCTTTATTCTCGTATCCGGAGATACAAGAGCACATACAATTTTAGGGTATTCTTTTGATAACGAACTTGACATCAACCAGAAAAATGTATGGAGCATGATAGAAGCTTATCAAGAACAAATTAAATCTCTGGATTAAGACGTTTATTGTCTAGTACTAACTATCGTTTAACCATCATTTGAAGCCAAATCCTAAAAATCGCTATTTTCGATGTATTACACTGACCCAACTGATTACTATCACTGCGGAGACAACTGCTAAAATCAAAATAGTCACAAGTTGAGTAAGTCGTTATAACTTTCTCAATATTGCCTCCAGGCTATTGCCAAACAAAGAACCGAGTTCTCTATAGAGAGCTCGGTTCTTTTAGCGTTCTTTATAATAGAAACTACATTTTTTTGCCGTTAATAGTACTTTTTACCTATTTTCGATAAAGCTAGGCTGCTATTCAGATTTTTAATGTTTACCTTGATCTTTTTTTAGTGATAATTTTTTTGATGCTTTAACCGTTATAGTTTTGGCTATTTTTTTGTAAATCCTGTAGGCATCTTTACCTAATCGATAGAGTTGCTGATTAGGTGATAAATTAAACTCTCCAATATATTCCTCAATAGTTGGTTTAAATGATAACTTGAAAACAGATAAACCACCTTCAAGGTTTCCTTCCACACCACCCATATTTGCCCAACTTAGACCTTCTTGGTGACATCTCTTGAAAAT
Organism: Streptococcus porcinus; assembly: GCF_900475415.1. NCBI lineage: Bacteria > Bacillati > Bacillota > Bacilli > Lactobacillales > Streptococcaceae > Streptococcus > Streptococcus porcinus. The sequence goes on along the minus strand of NZ_LS483388.1, from coordinate 219,854 downwards.
TTCCGTATCTAGAAGGTATTGAGGATAATAGTGTTTAAATCGTTCATCCATACTCGCATAGAGTAACTCTATCCCCGTAGCAAAGCGTATTCCTAACACACCTGCAACAACTAATTGACTAGGATTATTTTTGGCCAGAGCTGTCAATTCATCAACTTGTTTAAGAACCGAAGCTTTTTGTTGCTTAAGTTCTTTCAAGCGATTTTTTTGATGTCCTGGTGTTTCTGCTAAATCATTCTCTAATTGCAACAAGCGTTCCTTTTGTTTTGCCAATTGCTTATCAATGTTAATTGTAGCAAAGTAAAACTCTGCTTTGTCCTTGTAGGTATCCTTTATCTTTTTAAAATAATCATAATTTCGTAAATGGATATTTTTTCTTTGTTCTGTTCGAACAACAAGTTCCGAAAAAAGTCTAACTTCGTCTTCAGAGCCCTTAATAATTTCTACACCTTTTTTAGTGGCCGTCTTAGTCAGGCGGTTAACATGCTTTTGATAATCGTTGAAAGAATCCTGTTTTAGATATTTATTAGCCTGAAAACGAGGTTGGATAGTGTCACTCAAATTGAAAGTCAAACCAGTCCACGAATAACCCATTTTTTCCATCTCTTCAATCATCTGTTGACAATAGTCTGTTTGCTTAAGATTTTCTCTGTCAAATAGAAAATTAGGATCACATTTTAATAAGAGGAACTTTTCTTTGTGACTATATTCTTTTAATGCTTTAAAAACAGACTTTACAAGCTCCGGATTCTTATAATCAACTATAGGACCTCTTGGTATGTATGCAACTTTAATATTTTTAATCACCTTTTTTATCAAAATAGAAGCACATGCTACTAATTCTTGATCCTGATAAAACGCAAGCTGACAAGACTGCCAATTATTCTTCACCTGTGCCCATGAGCTCGATTGTAAAAGATTTCCATAAGGATGTTGTTCCACAAATAAATCAAAGTCCGTCTTATCTTTTCCTACATTTACTACTGATATTGACAATTCAAAAGTTCTCCTTAAACTTGTAATGTTTTCTCTGTTTATTATTATAACTTAACTTTTATTCTTAACCTATACTTTTTTTAAAAATGATAAATAATTCCAGTTTTTGTTTAGGGTTCCCCCTTTGCAGCTTCCAAAGAGGTACTTCTCAACTCATTTTGTAAGCAAGGGCCAGATCTCATTCCTAGGACAGACTATATTAACTTCTTTTTCTTTAAAACCAGGTCGAAAAACATCACTTTAACTAGGCGGGTAAGAACAATGAGAAAGCACTGCCCTTCCCGAGCTGACTTTCAACAGAAATATCTCCATCTAGTTGATGGGCCAATTGCTTAGCAATATAGAGACCTAGTCCATGTCCTCCGGTTTTCATATTGCGAGATGTCTCCACACGATATAGGCGTTTAAAAATTAAGGACATATCTTCTTCTTTTATACCTTGTCCTTGATCAATCACGTCAATTCGGATTTTTTGACTTTGTCGATATGCCCGAATGGTCAAAGCTGTATTAACTTTTGAATATTTAATAGCATTGCTAACTAAGTTTAAGATAATACGAGACAGTGCGTCATATTGGCTTTTTATTTTAACAACATCAGGTGCCACTTGAATGTTGACTGTTCGATTTTCCCGCTCTAAAGTTAATTGAAACTCTGACAAAATTTCAATGAGTAATTTTTCAAGGTAAATAACTTGGGAAGCTTGTTTGACTTCGTGTTTTTGGTCATTTAAACTGACCACCTGCAATTCTTCAACTAATTGATTTAAACGATTGGTTTGGCGTGAAATAGTATTCAAATAAGCTCTTTCCTCTTCTTTGGAAATAACTCCGTCTAGAATACCTTCTACAGTTGCTTGAATTGAAGTTAGCGGTGTTTTAATATCATGGGATAATTGAGCAATCATCATGGATTTCTCTCGCTCACTCTCATTCAGTGATTCAAAGCTAGCTTCTAATTCTGATGACATCTGGTTAAAAGTTCCTTCAAGATCTTTAAATTCCAAAGGAGATTTAATGAGATGGTCACGGTTAAAATTTTTTTGAGAGATAGCTTGCATTTTTTCTTTTAGTTTTTTTAAGGATGAAAAAACATTGGTCAAGAGCAGCATATTCACTATCCCCCCCGCCAAAGAGGCTATTAGTGCTATCAATAAGATATATGAAATATCCTTGGTTGTGATAAACATTTGCTTTAAACCAACGATTAATCCAGCGATAGTAATCAACATAGATACTAAATAGCCGATAACAATATATGTTCTTAGTTTCATTTTATTCCTCTAACTTGTATCCTAATCCCCAAACCGTCTTAATAGTTGGTGTCTGATCAGTACTGTATTTTGCCAAATCGTTGCGTAAAGAATGAATGTGTACATTCAAAGTGTTGGTATCATCTAAGTACTCTTCTTCCCACACGCGCTCATAAAGTTCTGTTTTTGAAAAAACATGATTTAAGTGATTAGCTAAAATCCATAGTAAATCAAAAGCCTTGTTGGTCAGGTTAAGGCTCTGATTTGCTACCTTAACTACTCGAGTATTATGATCTATGCTTAAATCTCCAATTACCAAGTACTCAGACTCATTAGCCTTCCCATAGATTCGATTAAGAATATTTTTAACCCGCAGGACTAGTTCTCGTGGACTAAAAGGTTTGGAAATGAAGTCATCTGCCCCTAAACTTAATGAATAAATTTTATCTGGCTCCGAAATTTTAGCTGTAATAAATAGGAAGGGTTGATTAGGTTTTTCTAACAGAACTTCTCCAATAAAATCATAACCATCCATATTGGGCATCATAATATCGCTAATAATTAAATCATACTGATTCTGACGAAATTTCTCCAATGCTTGAGAGCCATCACTTGCAACAGTGACAAGATGGCCAGCTTGTTGTAAGTAACGTTTATTAATATCAGTGATTGATACTTCATCGTCCACTAATAAAATTTTGTAGGTCATACATTCTCCTTGATTAAAAAAGTTAGTGTTATACTTTTTCCAGTATAACACTAACTTTTGTTTGAACCAAATATCTCTTTTAAATAAGTTTTTTAGTCATTAATGATGATACTTTTCAGTGTTAGCATCACTCTTTAACCACAAGCATTGGCACTCAATCGTTTTCCAAATATAAATTCTTGAATCTTACTTATAAAGGTTTTAGAACTTATGACCTACTAGGTCTTCCCCATAGATGCTTCAGCTTATTCTTTATTCTAAACCATCCTCATCTTTTGGATACGTAACGCTGGAATTATGGTTAAGATTACCGTAAAGCGAACCTCTAATATATTTTGGCAACTTAAGTGTTTTTGCTCGTTCATAAATTTCTGTATCGGTTAATTGTCGTGTTTCTTTTGGCGCTTTTGGTGCTTCTGGTTCGTCTATAACATCCTCATCCTTTGGATAAGTAACACTGGAATTATGGTTAAGATTACCGTAAAGCGAACCTCTAATATATTTTGGCAACTTAAGTGTTTTTGCTCGTTCATAAATTTCTGTATCGGTTAATTTTTCAGACGTTTTATTGCCAGTATAGCTAGCAGCTGAAACAGATGGAGTTGATCCGAGGGCTACAAACACTCCTCCCGCAAACAGAGCTGAAACAAGTCCTGCTTTTAAATAGTTAGTAGCATTAGCTGAGATAGTTTGCTTATTGTTTTTCATTTCCATTACCTCTTTCTTTTGGGCTATTTATTTTATGAACTAAGTATAACAGCCAGAGTTAAACTAAATTTAAGCCAAATATAAAATAATTCTTAAGTCATTCTTAGGAAAATATAAAATCAACTATTTCTAGAAGGTAATATAGAGATCCCTCTTCAAAAGAGTTATAGCTCTCCCTAATTGATACCTAACTTATTAAAGTCGGGAGGGTCATCATTCTTTGGGCCTACCATTTCAGAATTAAGACACTTAAGTACCATCGTGCTATAATTTAACTAAAATTAATACTTAGGAGGACAAGTGATGAGATCATACGATTTAATCATTATTGGCTTTGGTAAAGCTGGTAAGACCCTTGCTTCAAAGTTTGGAGCTGATGGTAAAAAAGTGGCCATCATTGAAAAAGATGAAACAATGTACGGAGGTACATGCATTAATATAGGATGTATACCTACTAAAGTGCTGATTCATTCTATTGAAACTGGTCATGGTTTTGATGAAGCCATGACTGAAAAACATACTGTTGTTAGTCGTTTAAGGGCTAAAAATTTTAAAATGCTTAATGACGCCAAAACAGTTGATGTTTTTAATGCTGATGCCACATTTATTTCTAACAAAGTCATTAAAATCACTTCAGCCAATGGCGAGGCTGAGGAACTCACTGCCGAAATTATCATCATTAATACCGGAGCAGTGCCAAATAGTCTACCAATTAAAGGATTAGCGGAATCAAACTCTGTCTATGACTCAACAAGTATCCAAAATCTTGAAACTCAACCTAAACGATTAGGAATTATTGGAGCCGGAAATATTGGGCTTGAGTTTGCAAGCCTATTCAGCCAAATGGGAACACATGTTCAAATTTTTGATCCACAAGTACGTATCTTAGGTAGAGAAGAAGAGTTTGTTTCAAATAAAGTAGCTGAGTATATGGCGGACAACGGGGTTCAATTTGAATTACAATCAAAAATTTCTGAAGTCAAAAATGATGGTGACAATGTCATTATAACAACTGAAAATGGGGATTATACGTTCGATGCTGTTCTCCATGCGACAGGTAGAAAACCTAACACTGAAGGTCTTGGACTTGAAAATACCGATATTAAATTAACAGAGCGTGGAGCAATTCAGGTAGATGAATTCTTACAAACCTCTGTCCCGAATGTTTTCGCAGTTGGTGATGTCAATGGTGGCTTACAATTTACATATGTTTCCTTAGATGATTCACGAATTGTGTGGAATTATTTAAATGGGAGTACTGATTATTCAACTAAGGAGCGTCAAAACATCCCTTACACCATCTTTTTAAATCCTCCATTATCCCGAGTTGGAATCGATGAAACCCAGGCAAAAGAGCAAGGACTGAATTATAAATCAAATAGTTTAATGGTCGCAAATATGCCGAGAGGTCATGTTAATAGTGACTTAAGAGGCTTCTTTAAAGTAGTCGTGGATGCAGACTCAAACCTTATATTAGGTGCAACCTTATTAAGCGCAGAGTCTCCAGAATTAATAAATCTCATTAAAATGGCCATAGATAACAAGATTCCATATACCTACTTACAAAAACAAATCTTCACACATCCGACAATGGCCGAAAATCTAAATGATGTCTTTAATTTTTAAAGAAACTTATGACTATCCAAAAATAACCCTACAATGAATGAACCGCATTCCAAAAGTTAGACACAAAATCTAACAATTGGGGTACAGTCCAAATTTAGGGTTATTTTTTGTTTCTTTAAAGTCCTCAAGATAGATAAGAATAAAAATTAAATATTGAATATTTTTTATTTTTGAGATAAAATTAGGTTTACTTAATCTATTAGTTAGGTTTGCTATTTTTAGGAAGGTTTACTCTGCTATGAATTCACAAGATCATGACAAAAGTCCAAAGAATCGTTTTATTAATTACGCAAATGGCCCTTCACTACAAGAAATAAACGGGACCATTGATGTTCCTAAAGGAATGAGCTTTTTCAAAACCTTGCTCGCTTATTCAGGCCCAGGTGCCCTTGTTGCCGTCGGTTATATGGATCCCGGCAATTGGTCAACATCCATAACTGGTGGACAAAATTTCCAATACTTACTTATCTCAATTATCTTAATGTCTAGTTTGATTGCAATGCTATTACAATATATGGCTGCTAAACTAGGTATTGTTTCTCAAATGGATCTTGCTCAAGCCATTAGAGCTCGTACGAGTAAACAATTAGGTATTGTGTTATGGATTTTAACAGAATTAGCTATTATGGCAACAGATATTGCTGAAGTCATAGGTGGGGCTGTTGCACTTTATCTCTTATTTCATATTCCTTTAGAAATCGCTGTCTTTATAACAGTATTTGACGTTTTACTCTTATTACTATTAACAAAGGTAGGCTTTCGGAAAATTGAAGCTTTGGTTGTCGCTTTAATCCTAGTGATATTTTTTGTATTCGCTTATCAGGTAGCCCTTTCCCATCCTATATGGAGTGATGTTATTAAGGGAATCGTACCTAGTGCTGAGGCATTTTCAACAACCCATACAGTAAACGGACAGACACCTCTCGCCGGAACTTTAGGCATCATTGGGGCCACTGTTATGCCACACAATTTATATTTACACTCTTCTGTTGTTCAAAGTCGGAAACTAGATCATCATAACAAAAAGGACATTGCTAGGGCCATTCGTTTTTCTACTTTCGATTCCAATATTCAATTAACTGTTGCTTTTTTTGTTAATTCCTTACTTCTTATCATGGGAGTGGCAGTTTTTAAAACAGGAAGTGTTGCTGATCCCTCCTTTTTTGGATTATTTAGAGCACTTTCTAACCCCAGTATTATGAGTAATTCTATTTTAGCTCATGTAGCCAGTTCAGGTATGTTGTCCTTATTATTTGCAGTTGCTCTATTAGCTTCCGGACAAAACTCTACTATAACTGGTACCTTAACTGGCCAGATTATCATGGAAGGCTTTATTCACATGAAAGTGCCTACTTGGGTCCGACGATTAGTTACTCGCCTTATATCTGTTATCCCTGTTCTGATTTGTGTTTTCCTAACCAGTGGTAAAAGTGCCATAGCAGAGCATATTGCTATTAACAACTTAATGAACAATTCACAAGTTTTTCTAGCCTTTGCACTCCCTTTTTCAATGCTGCCACTTCTGATTTTCACCAATAGCAAAATTGAAATGAAAGATGATTTTAAAAATACTTTCCTTGTTAAAGTACTAGGATGGATTTCTGTCATTGCTTTAATTTATCTCAATATGAAAGGGTTACCAGATCAAATCGAGGGATTTTGGGGTGATCACCCAAGTCATCACCAAATTATGGTAGCTGACTCTATTGCTTACGTGGTTATGCTTTCTATGATTCTTCTTCTCATTTGGACTATTTATGAACTTTATAAAGGTAATGATAAATATCACTTTTCACAGAGAAAAGCTTCCCTTTAGAGTAAACTAATAATTATTCTAAAAGCTATTCCATCTATAAAATCGCTTCAAATAGATGCTTTCTTTACTTCTTATCAACCATTACACTAAAAAGGTGAGCAATCGACTGCTCACCTTTTTCCTATGTTTTAGCACTATAAACTTCCTGAAAAGAATTTTTCTAAAATACTTTTAATTATTTTTCCATCTCATCTTTAACGGGACAAGAACAGTCACAATCTCCACAAGAGCCTTCCCCCTTAAAGTAATGATAAATACCCCAAATAACTCCACCTACAATTAAAACCGCAATAATAAACGTTGACATTACCTATTCCTTTCCATAGTTATGAAGAGAGTTCAAATCATCTAAACTAATGATTTGTGTTTTAGCTCGCTTTGGTTTCCTTATAACAAAATAAGACATCACCAAAGTTGTAACAAGAGCTAAAACAGTCCAAAGAGTCACGGATTTACTATAGAAAATCACTAAGCCAAGTTGGTAAAAAACAAGACTAACAAGATAGGCAAGTCCTGTTTGGTAGCCAATAGCCACCAAAGTCCACTTCCTATTTCCCATTTCACGTTTGATAGCACCAATAGAAGCAAAGCAAGGAGCGCAGAGCAGATTAAAGATTAAAAAAGAATAAGCAGCTAAAGCTGTGTAATTTCCTTGAAGACTAGTCCATAAGGAATGCGTCTTCTCCGTAGTGTCAGGATTGTTATAAAGAATCCCTAAGGTCGCGACAACCGTTTCTTTAGCAACAAGTCCCGTAATAGTAGCAACCGTCGCTTTCCAATTTCCAAAACCTAGTGGTGTAAAAATCCAAGCAAAGAACCGTCCTAAACTAGCTAAAATACTTTCTTGAGTACTCACTGCTTGTAGATTGAAATTGTAAGAACTCATAAACCAGATTAAGACCGTCAAACTAAAAATAATTGTTCCTGCACGTTGAACAAAACTCATCGCCTTACTAAATGCATATCGCAAAACCGTCTTAGCACTTGGCAAATGATAACTTGGTAGTTCCATGATAAAAGGACTGGTATAACCACTTAAAAAGCTCGTTTTCTTAAGAGCAATTCCGGATAAAATAATAGCAACCATCCCAAGCAAATAGGCACTTGGGGCAATCCAAGGGTTGTGAGGAAAAAAGGCTCCGGCAATGACAGCAATAATAGCCAACTTAGCTGAGCAGGGCATAAAAGTTGTCGTCATAATCGTAATTCGACGATCTCGTTCATTTTCTATCGTTCGACTAGCCATGATTCCTGGCACACCACAACTTGTTGAAATTAACATAGGGATAAAGGATTTACCAGAAAGACCAAAGCGTCGGAAAAGGCGATCCATAACAAAAGCTATTCGGCTCATGTAACCAATATCTTCCAAAATTCCTAAACAAACAAAAAGAACAAAGATTTGAGGTAAGAAGCCAAGAACTGCGCCCAGACCAGCAACAATACCGTCAATAATAAGGGATTGCAACCAAGTTTGTACGTTCAATCCTTTTAAAATAGCTAAAATAGCTTCAGGGACATACTTCCCAAACAGCGTATCATTAACCCAATTAGTTCCTATCGTTCCCACAGTTTGTATGGATAAATAATAAACTAAAAACATGACTACAGCAAAAATTGGCAAAGCTAGGATACGACTGGTTACTAGCTGGTCAATTTTATCAGACATCGACATTTTAAAATCATTCGTCGTCTGATTTTGAACCATATTGCTAACATTCTCGATAAACTTGTAGCGTTGGTTGATGACAATTGATTCCGAATCCTCAGTAAAGATTTCTTCGGTTATTTGAATAATATCTCTTATCTCTTGTTTTTGAGAAATAGATAAGTTCAGCGCTTCTTCCACCAATTGATCCCGCTCAAACAGCTTTATAGCATAAAAACGGCTAGATCGGCTAGGGACTGCCTCACCAAGCAGGGCAATAATTTGGGAAATTGCAGCTTCAAACCTCGAATCATAATTAGGAAACTGGATTCTGTCAATCTTATCCTTTGTCGTCTGACTAGCCTTTTTTATAGCCTGATCAATACCTTTATTTTTTAAAGCGCTAGTCACAACAACTGGCACTCCCATCTGGTAAGCTAACTTATCACTGTTAATCATTTTTCCTTGACTTTTTAAGACATCACTCATATTCAGGGCAATTGTAACCGGAAGTCCTGTCTCAATTAACTGTGTCGTCAAATATAGATTGCGTTCTAAATTTGTAGCATCAATGACATTTAAAATAGCATCCGCATGATAACTAAGTAAATAATCACGTGCAACTTTTTCCTCAGGGCTATAAGGTGACATCGAATAGATTCCTGGTAAATCTTCAACTTTAATATTTTTATGATTTTTGGCAATGCCACTTTTACGCTCAACTGTTACACCAGGCCAATTCCCAACATGTTGCTTTGTCCTCGTTAAAAGATTAAATAAACTTGTCTTTCCACTATTGGGATTCCCTATCAGTGCAATTTCTGTCATTTTGTTTCCTCGCTGTCTATCTTAATGACACTAATCATTTGCGCTTCAGATTTCCTCAAGGTCAGTTCATAGCCACGGAGAGTAATCTCTATCGGATCTCCCAAAGGAGCTACTTTTCGCAAAAAAATTTTAGTGTGACGTGTCAAGCCCATATCCATGAGGCAACGCTTGATTTCAGCATGTGCACATATATTATCAATATAGGCGAATTCCCCGACAGCTAAGTTAGATAAGGGTAGAGTTGTAACCGATTGTTGGCTTTCAATGACATCAATCTTACTTAAAATAGAGGCATCAAAAGCTAATCGACTTGATTTTAGCATAATAATGGCACTATTCTTAGTCTTTGAGACTAATGAAAGACGACTGCCTATTTTTAAACCTAGATTCGAAAGATGTCTGACGCTGTCTTCAGGTAAATTGATACTAACAATGACATAAGGAATGCTTACCTCTGCATATTGTAAAATCAATTTTGACCTCCTCTAACCATTTTAAAAATGGATTTTTTCAAATTTAGTATACCACAAATTTCTGAACTTTCTGAGATAGTCTGAAAAATATGGATTTTTTTAAATCAAGGAGACCTCATCTCATAAGAAAAAAGCGACTCTAAGGCCGCTCCATTTGATTTAAACTATTTTTCCGAAAACAGAGTCACAAAACAGTAAGCACTCTTTAGGAATTTTTCTGATATTTTTTTCTAAAATAACAAGTTTCAATCTATTTTTAACTTAATGTTTCGACTCTTTCTTCAAAGCATTTTTCAAAATAGCTTTGCGTTTTTGACTTCGTCGTGTGATTTCTAAAAAGAGAAGGAGAAGTAAAATAATTAATAAGAATCCAAAGAATGGGGCAATATAAATAGGATCAATTTGAATAGCTTCAGCAACTATTAAAGCATTTCCGTTAGCATTGCTTACTCTGTGGCCTCGAACCAATAAGCGGTGTGTGTTCACCCCATAAGGAGTACACGTAACGAGAGTTTGGTAGTCCTTTCCTTTAACAATCTGCAAATCTCTCAAATCATCTGGCTCAACTGTCCTGATTTGGTCAACTTCGTAGCTAAAAGTCTCGTTAAGTATACTAACTGTCCAACGATCACCAACCCTTAATTTGTCCAAGTCAGAAAATAACTTTGAAGAGGGGAGACCACGATGGCCAGATAAGATGGAGTGGGTCGACCTGCCACCTATTGGCAAGCTACTGCCTTCCAAGTGTCCAATTGAAGTCTGTAACACTTTGTCAGACGTCCCATGATAAAGGGGCAACTTGACGTTAATCTTTGGAATGCTAATGTAACCCATATTTGTCGTCTTATCAATGGCGAGTTGTGAATTATAATCTTGGCGCTCTTCTTCAGTTAATCGCCACTTCATGCCACTTTTTTCAAACTGGGTATTATATTGTCTGGCTCTTTGTAAAATTCTTTCATAAGCTTGAGTATCCATCTTTGTCACACGCTCCTGGTAATCCATAATCGCATTTGACTGATGAAATGAATTCCAATAATTTGCAACCGAAGGGTAGGCTATCAAACCTACCCCAATCGCAATTATTGTGACAAGCAAAATGGTTACAATATCTTGTTTCTTTTTATTCATAAACCTCTTATCTGTCCCAGTTTGCTAGTGATTTCTGCTACTAAGACTGTAAACGACGACGAGCAACAAGAACAACCCCTGCACCAAGTGCTAAAAGAGCACCTATTGTATATAGGATAATTGTACCGATACTACCAGTTGATGGAAGTTCTGCTCCTTTATTATTTTCAATCGTTGGTGTTACTAACAAAGTATCTTGACCATTGTCTAGACCTTCCTTAAGCACAACCGTTGTTTCTTGTGTCATTAAATTATAACCAGCGGGAGCTTTTGTTTCAACTAACTTATAAGTTCCTTCGGCAAGTCCTTTAATGGTCACAAGTCCACCATTTGTAGTTGTGTACTCTGTGGCTTCTTTTTGATCTGACGTCCATTTAACTGCTTGTGGATCACTAAAGTTAAGGTATTGATTTTGGTCATTTTTCAAGACAAATGTCGCACCATCTAAGGTTTTTGCCTTATCTGAACCGTCAACTTTTTTTATCGTGATTTGACCATTGTGAACAGTAGCTTTTTTCCCCGTATCAGTATTTAGGGTATTTGGGTTGATTGTAACCGTATTGGTATTATCAGCAATGTCCCCAGAACCTGGTTTAGCTTCACTTTTTAGTACACCAGTATAAGTGACCGTTATCTTATTAATTCCTTTGTAGTAAAAGTCATCAACTGCTCCATTGGCACTATCTGTACTTTGAGTCTGACTAGCACTCCAAGGAATAACAACATTGAAATCATTATTTGATTCAGTAAGGAGGTATGTTCCTTTGGCTTTATTACTATTTTGAGTCAAAACGGTCTCTTGACCAGAGGCATCTGTAACCGTTACCTTAATAGAACTAGGATTTAATGCTACAACATTACTATTGGGCATATCATCATGGAGTACATATTGATAAACTTTTGCAGAATTATCATAGTTGACAGCATTATTATAGTTAACTGTATAGGTAATCGTATCCCCAATTGCGTAAGATTTTTTGTCGACAGTTTTGCCACCACCGTCACCCCAATTAGCACCCGTATTTTTCTCATGGATAGTTGCATTTGGACTAACAGAAGTTACCATAATTACGGCACCATTATTAACACTACTCGAAACATAGTAGTAACCATAATCCGGAACATTTATCACTTCTGTCCCATCAGTTCCTGTTTCAGTAACTGACACAGGTGATGTTAAGGTTGAAGACATTTGTTTTGCCCAAGCGGCAATATCAGCTGCAGAGGCAGTATCTTTCTTTGTTACATAAGTCCTGCCTCCATTACTTGAAGTCGTAAATAAATTGGTGAAATTTGTAGAATTCTGATAATCACTTTCTTTTCCAGCTGGAATCAGATAAGCGACACCATCTTTATTAGCATCTGGCGCACTGGTATCAGCTACCTCTGCATCAAAAACTTTATAGGCTTGATAAGTTGCACCATTTTGGGTATCTGTTACAGTAATCGTACCCGGTCCTGCTGCAAAAGCAGTGGGAATATTAGCCCCTGTAGCTACTCCTAACACAAGACTAAGTGTCAGAAATAGCCTTATTAATTTGTTCTTCATTTAAAACCCTCTCTCCTAAATCCATTACTGGAAATCTTTTTAATGACTATTTTTTCGGCGGTATAAGACTATTCCAGCTGGTACCGCCAAGCTCAACCCAATAAGTATAAAGACATGGGCCCCCATACCACCTGTAGTTGGTAGTTCCGTTCCTTTACTATTAGTAACCTTAAAGCTATAGATGATTGAACCATCAGATAGTGTTTCTTTTGTTGGTGTGGCATTATTCCCATTTTGTTCAAGAGTAACACCGGTTGAAATAACTAAGGTTGCCAAATCATTTTTTGGCAGATTATACCCTGGAGGAGCAGCTGTTTCTGTAAAGTAGTACTTCCCTAAAGGTAAATCAAGATAATTTTCGTTAGCTACAATTAAGAAACCTTCTTGGTTTGTAGTTACATTGGTATAGATCGGGGTAGAATTTTTATTTCCTGCCGCATCTGTGCCATACACATTAAAGCTAGCACCTGCCAAATGTTCGTCCATATTTTCAACATTTACTTTATCAAGTCGTACTTTTTGTTTAACTCGAGTATTAGTATAGGCAATGTCTACATCCCCTTGGACAGTTAAATTAACATCCCCATCAACGTTGTAAGTTTTATCAGCTTCCCCGCTAACCAAATTTCTTTCAGTTACTTGTTCACTAGCCTTGAAATCGTTATTAGATTGTTCTTTGACAGTGATAACTGTTCCATAAGGCACATTAACAAACTCTTTTGTAGCCCCATCTTTTAAGGCTAAGTTATCTTGTTGAAGCGTGTCACTAAGCTCGAAAATAAAGTCCCTTGTTTTATCTTCTTCGATACCCACAACCTTCTTGCTGATTTTTACCGTATAAGTTTTAGGTTGCCAAACAGCATATAGGGTATTTGTGCTATCTGGGTTATTATCAATCCCAATCTCTTGTCCTGCTTGGAATTCAACATGTCCAGCGTTCGCCAAATCCTTATCATGGTTCCAACCGATAAGATTATAACCTACTCTTATAAAGAATTGATTTTCTGGTATCGTGGTCGTACTATTCACATCCAAAGGTGCCGACTTGACTTGCGTAACGGTCGAACCATCTGCTGATACCTTGCTACCACCGTTTCCATCATAGGTGATTGACGTGTCGGCTAAGGCGATATTCCCTACTGGTATGACAACTGGATAGATAGTAATATTTTTATTAGTGTCAGCCAAATGAGCATCTATTAAGATAGAGTCATAAGGGTTATAAACTTTTCCATTGTACCACCAACCTCGGAAACGATAACCATCTGGTATTGTAGGTCTTCTGAGAAGAGCCGAGTGAGAACCATCTGCGTAAGTATCCGGATCCGTAGGCTCATCACTTGTTGTGATTTGCTGCCCTGAGGCATCTTTGATTGCGTTCCCGTCTAGACCAAGAGCATTATTACTATAAATAACATGATAGTCGCCGGCCCTTCTCCACATGGCTTTTATGGTAATATCTTGCGTTACAGCCCCTGTGAAGTTATAGGGACGGATACTGCCATCGGGATTAACATAATACCAACCAATCAGTTTATAGGCATCTTTTTCATACTTATACTTGGTACTTGTGTCTACGTTGGATAAACTTGTATTAGTGGTATATAAAGCTGTTTTCGTATTAGCAGGATCCTTACCTCGGGAATCATATTTATAATAGAAGGTTCCTGCAGGGTCTGCGATGTAATCCCTGCTAATAGTCGTATACTCAGGGATTTTATCTCCATAGTAGAGATCAATATAAGTCTCATCTGTTGAAGCTAGCTGTCCACCATTAGGATCAATGTTTACTTTGTATTTGATTTTTTTCCAACCAGCATAGACCTTCGTGTCGTGGGCTGGCATTGTGGTATTAAAGTCAAATTCCTGTGTTTGAGCCTGGTCCTTATACCACTTGCCATCCCAAACATAGCCCGGTAAAGAAGGCTTAGGTTGAATAGTAGTCGTATCAGGCTTATAGGCTTGTAAACTTTGCTCGTACAAGACGTCAGTCTGCGGGAAGTTTGGCAATTCCGTGTTATCTAAGGGATCCAAATACTGGAGTTTAAAGTGCATCCGTTCATAACCGATTGATAAATTGAGATAATCTTTATGATAGTAACCATAAGCATCATAATATTGTGTAGAAACTGGTACAGTTGTACCTACACTCGTCTGTTGAGATTTCTGGTCGAATAAATTGTTATTTTGGTAGAAGCGCTGATAGTACTTCACGTTAAAACCAATATACTTTTCAGTAAACGTAAAGACATCGGCACCAGATCCACCACCAGTATCAGATAGAGTGTATTTACCATCTAGACCCTGTTTATAAAACCAGTAGGTTTGAATTCTTTGTCCTGTTGGATAAAGCTTCATCACATAAGTATTACTGCCAAGTACGCCGTCAGGAACCACAAATTCTCCCAGATAACTCATTCCCGTTGTCCCTGAATTAGTAATTAGACGCCATGCTCCCGTCTTCCACTGATAACCATTTGCTGCTAGAGTAGTACCGTAGAGACCAGTATAGCTTTCAGTATAAGCTGAATTTCCCCAAGGAAAGTTTGCATTTAAATAATCACTTTCACTATACCCACTTGTGGCAAATAAAAGAGTAACTAACTGACGGTCATAATAAACATTAACCACACTCGAACCATCATCTTTAATTAAGACTGTTGTTTGAGTCTTTGTGTTATTAACTTTAAAGCCTTTTGGCAACTTTGCAGTAATATCAGTAGCTGTTAATGTCGCAATACTATTGGAGAGCCCAGCTTTTGTCATTTGACCAGCGTATTCATAGGTTTTTTGCGCATCTGTAGCTGTTTTGCTATCACTAGCTGACTGCTGCCAGTAGTTAATAGTATAGGTGGTTTGTGCTGGTGTCCAGTGAGCATAGAGTGTAATATCACTAGTCAAAACTTGATTGAAATCAAAGAGATTGCCACCCGTTTCTGCGGTATACCAGCCTGCAAAAGCAAAACCTTTTCGAGTCGGATCCGCAGGCTTAACTGTTGAAGCAAGCTGATCAGTAACTAAACGTTTTGGAGCTACATAGGTAACGCCGGTTGATAAATCACCTGTTTCAAAATCAATTTTGTAAGATTCTTTAAAGACCGGGTACAAGTTCATATTACCTGAAACAGGCAATGCTTTCATCTCACTACTAGACAAAGCCGTACCATTAGGCGTTTTCGACCAGCCTACAAATAAAAGCGTTGATGTCGGTGGATCTACTTTGAAATCACTTAAATCAGCTGTACCATTGCCAATATTATCTAAAGGAACCTCGTAACGTTCATAAACATGGGTTCCTGCCGCATCGTCAAATAAAGTTATGGTCGCTACATTGCTCATAACAGGTCGCACATAGACGTCCTTAGTCTCTGTGACTGTGACTGGCTCACCAAAAGTAATCGGATCGCCATATTTTCCCGTAGTTGTATCATAGAGATACCACCCTTGAAAATGTTCTCCCGGTTTAATAGTTGGTATTCCAACCTCTGCAAGAGAATCACCGTTTTTAAGGATTTGGCGGGAGGTCGACAAGCCTGAATTGGTCAAAAAAGTATAATCGGTTCCATCAGCATTCTGAAAATGATAGGTTAAACGAGGAACTACTGTGTTATCAGCTTGAACGATGGCATAAATTGAGAAGGAAGTCGTTTTAAAAGCAATGTCACTGTTCGTATTTTTAGTTTCTTCGGTATCTTTTGATTTTAACACTTCTGTTTGACCATTCTCTTTAAAATGGACAATTTTCATGTCTTCATCAACAACTGTGAGAGGCTGATCATAAGACACCTCAACCTTAACTGAAGAGGCTGGTTCAATTTCCTTCCCTTCAGCTAATATCTTAATATCATAAAGCTTAAAGTTTTTGACTTGATCAGCTTTTTTTGCAACCTGATCAAGTGCTTTTTCTTTATATTCACGATAGATACTTTCGTTACTAGTAACTTCTCCAACTTGTAACTGGGCATTCATCGGTATTTTTGCTTCTTTGGTCATACTTAGAGTCATTGTATAACCTGCCCCTCTAAAGGTTAAAGGAGTCTCACGAAACTGGATTTCTGGCACAGTCGTCGTAGTCTTTTCAGAGTCTTTAGATGACTCAAGTGTGGGACTGCTACTTGTTGATAATGGAAGATCAGTCTTTTTTATTTCTTGACTACTTTCTGACTGACTCTCAACAGAAATCCCCACGGCACTAGCTTTATTTTCTTCAACGGTAACAGCTGGTAAAATCAAAAAACAAACAGTCAAGATAATAGTTGCAAGTAGCCCCAACCAACTAACTATCCTTGAGTATTTTCTTTGTTTGTTGCGCGTTACCAACCCCATTATCAACAGTCGCCATCTTTTTAGCATTATCTCTCTCCCCTTCTAATACTAATTAACGGAACTAACCCTATTTAAAGGCCAAATTCTAAGAAAAATCTTACCAACAATCTGTTCTTCGGAAACATCCCCTAAAGAGGTATTTCGAGAATCAATAGAAGTTTTACGATTATCGCCTAAGACAAAAATTTTTTTGTCTGGAACTTGGTAAGGGTATTTTATATTGGTATTCCCCTTCGCCTTATGGATAACATACGGTTCTTTTAGTTTTCTTTGATTAACATAAACATCACCTTTTGAGTCAATATTAACCCAATCCCCAGATTCAGCAATTACCCGCTTAACAATTACTTTATTATTATAGTAAAAGGCAATCACATCTCCCGTTTTAAAATCAGAACCTTTAGCCGTAAGGACCACATCTCCAGCAACTAATGTCTTGTTCATTGAATGTCCATATATCCGTAGCGCTGGCAACCATAAAACAGCTATCAATATGGCAGTTGAAGCAACCGCCAGCAGAACATAGACAGTGTTTTTGACAGCAGTAAAAAAACTCTTTTGATAAGTTACACGGTCTAATTCCTTAGCTATAGCATTTGAATCAAATTCTTTTTTCATCATCTGTCCTCATTGCATCAGACTGTCGCTTGATATTTTCCAAATAAATATCAGCAGCCTCCTGAGCCGCCTCAAAAATACCACTCAATCTTAAGGAAGCTTCAGCAAGAGTTCCTGAAGTTTCTATTTTAATTTTTTGATTATTTAATTTATCTTTAATTTCTTTGAGCTCTTTTTCTTGTTTTTCTATTAAAAGTTGCTGTTCTAACAGGAGTTCCAACAACTCTTTTCTGCTCAGTTTTTTTAATTCTTTAATCTCTCTTCCCCTTTTTTCACATAGTATCCCATACTAAAACCATAGCACCTAGTACTCTCTTTGTCAACTAAAAGCTATCGCATTTTAAAAAAATGAGATTGTCTAATTTTTATTTTGATCCATTCATTAAAAGTAGAGAATTTTAATCACGACTTCACATATTAATCAAAAAAATAGAACACAGAGGTATTTCTAGTTGATCTCCGCACAGCTTTTAGACAAAATTATTGTCCTAAAGGAACATATTTTCACGCCCTAAGAAAACAAATTTGTGCTATGATATAGGGTAATTATAAGGAGTAATAAGTATTGAAGAAAAAAATTGCAATCATCGGAATGGGAGTTAGTGGTTTAGCTGTTTTGTTAGCCTTCTCTCACTTATCTCAAGAAGAACTAGCCACTTTGGAACTTGTTTGCTTTGATGACACTCAGCACTTTGGGTGTGGCATCCCTTTCCAAAAAGATGACACTTCTGCCCTAATTAACTCTTCCATAGATGATATTTCTTTTGATTACCGCCACATGGATGACTTCGTCAAATGGCTAACAAAAAATAAATTAGACACCAATCATCCCTACGTCTCTCGTTCACTCTATGGTCAGTATATGTCTGATAGAGCTGAGATTCTAATGAAAAAACTTCCTATTACCCGCGTTTACCACAAAGTGGATCATGTTTCCTACTTTCCTGATAGCCATGAATGGCAACTAGTGGTCAACGGCCAAACATTTCCTCACCTCTTCACAGAGATCCACCTAGCTTGTGGCCAACTACCTGTCTTAGATCCCTATAAACTACAAGGTGAGCCCAACTATATCGCCAACCCCTATCCACTTAAAAGTTTGAACTTATCCTTAGAAGAAATGGCAAGGCCAGTAATTAGCGTCATCGGAACAGGACTAGCTGCAGTTGATGTTATCAAATGGCTACTCCTAAAGAGCTCAGCTTCAATAATAGCTTTTTCTCGCTCCAATTACTTTCCAACAGTAAGAATTATCAAAGGTCCATCTATTAAGTGGCAATTTTTCACAGAACAGTTTCTAGATAAAGTCTTAAAAGAAGTAAAGCCCAGCTTTGATTTGGCTCAATTTGAAAAACTCTTTTTAGGTGAACTACAAAATCTTGGATTTTCAGACTGGGAACAAGTGGAAGAGCAATTCTTGGCAGTTGGCATTGAGGGAATTCAACTATCTCTAAGCTACCCAGAACAGCTCTACGCCTTGCAACAATTAGCGTCTAGAGTGACAGACTGCTTTACAGACCTGTGGCCACTAATGCCTACTGCTGATCGCGAAGCTTTTCAAAAAACTTACGGTAAGGCTATTATCAATTTACGTAATCCTATGCCAGAAGAGTCTGCACGTGTACTTTTAGAAGCTGTTAAAGAAAAGAGACTGACGGTGGCCCAAAACATTAGCGACATTGTTAGCCTTGAAGAAGACTTGGTTTTAAAAAGCGAAGAAAAAGTGGAAACTCGTGTAAAAACTGCCATAAACGCTACCGGCTATCATTTAGTGGAAGGCAATCTTCAAAATGCAAGTCCCCTGCTTCAAAATCTAATTGAAAGCAAGCTCTGTCAAATTGATACTTTTGGAGGTTTATCAATTCTACCAGAAACATCACAGATACTTTCCCCAAAATATGGCGTACTACCGACTTTGTTTGCACATGGGGCTTTAATTAATGGCACTATTTTTCAAAATAACTCAACGATTAAAATTCAAAAAATGGCTGAACGAGCTATTAAAATTAAAAAGTCACTATTAAAATCTCGAAAAAATTCTTTTTAATGTACTCACTATCTGTCTTAATTTGATGCTTTTTCACAAAAAAAGAACCCGTCCTGATCTGGAATGGTTCTTTTTAGTCTGTTGATTCTGTTGCTATAAGCTCCAGTCAATCATTGGTCCCTTTGGAATGATTCCGTTAGGATTGATTGTTTTATGACTACCATAATAGTGTGTTTTAATATGATCCATATTAACTGTACTTTCGATGCCATCTAGGTTGTAAATTCTTTTTGTATAATTCCAAAGATTTGGATAATCAACCAGACGATTTAGATTACATTTAAAATGGCCATAGTAGACAGAATCAAACCTCACTAATGTTGTAAATAATCTAATATCGGCCTCTGTCATTTGATTTCCAACTAACCAGTCATGACCTTCCAAGTCTTGCTCAACTTTTCCAAGGGCTTGGAAAAGTTTCTGAACCTCTTTGTCATAAACCTCTTGTTTTGTAGCAAAGCCAACCTTATAAACCCCATTATTAATATTGCGGTAAACAAAATCATTGACTTCATTAATCTTATCTTGTAAATCTTCTGGATAATAGTCATCTCTATTACCAGTAATATCATCGAAAGCATGGTTAAAGATTCGAATAATGTCTTCGGATTCATTATTTACAATAGTCTTAGTTTTTTTATCCCACAGAACCGGTACTGTCACACGACCACTATAGTGAGGATCAGCTTTTAGGTAAAGCTCATATAGATAAGTACTACCGAACTCAGGATCAAAAATAACGCCAGGATAATCATCAAATGTCCACCCATGCTCTAACATATAAGGGTTTACAATTGATAACGAGATATGGTCTTCTAATCCTTTAAGCTTACGCATCATTAAAGTACGACTAGCCCAAGGGCAAGCTAGAGAAACATATAAATGGTAACGTCCTGACTCTGCTTTAAAACCTTTGTCACCTGTCGGTCCTAGGCTGCCGTCGTTAGTAATCCAATTACGAAACTGTGTTTGACTTCTAACAAAATGGCCTCCTGTTGATTTTGTGTCATACCATTTATCTTGCCAATTACCATCAACTAGTAACCCCATATTGAACCTCCTTGGTTTGTATTACTAGTTAGTAGTATATCATATTACATCTTATCTCTCAATGAAAAACAGCTCTCGTGCTCATTTCATTCTTAAAATCCAATCACTGTTTGAATAGTTTGGACTAAGTTGATATAATTGAAGAAATAACATTCGCCACCTAAGTGGATTATAGAGAGGAGTTTTTCAATGAAAAAATATTACTCAATTTTAGCCTTTTACTTCTGTCTTATGGGGTTTGGACTTTTTTATTGCAAAGAGTTTCTTAACACATCCTATGACTCATCTCATTTTAGCAAGACATTTTTACCCTTTATGACCTTACTTGCTCTTTTGGTCTTATTTTTTGGGATTAAGAATAAAAAACATGTCATCCTTTCAACCACCAATCAACCGAGTTACATCTTCTTTATTCTCGCCTTTTTACCCATTTTAGGTTTAAGTATCCTTTCTTTTGCAAAAAATTTTTCTCTAACAAGTCATTTTTTAATTCTTCTCGTTGATGTTACCTTAATTGGTATTGCTGAAGAAGGCATGTTTAGAGGTTTATTATTAGGCTCTTTGGAAAAGAAATTTAGCCCTGTTAAGGCTATTATTCTTTCGAGCATCTTCTTTTCACTATTGCATCTGCTCAATATTCTTGGAGGGGTCACCTTCTCAGATGTTCTTAATCAGATGCTATCAACCTTTATTATGGGTTTGTTCTTAGGGTGTATCTACATAGATACTAAAAATATTATCTTCCCTATTATATTCCATTCACTATGGGACTATCTGATACTAAGTAATAGCATCGCTGACTTCCCTTTTGCTCTAATTCTTATTTTCTCAATTTCTGTGTTAGAGATAGTTATCTCAATTATACTTTTGCTAAAATTCAGTAAATTACGGAGTGCCTCTTAGTATAGTAAGAAATAGGATATTGGTTAAAATTTGGTTTAGAATAAACTTTAAAATGTAAAAATAGAAAAAGGTCATTAAGTAGTAGCAACTGCTACTACTTAATGACCTTTTATAATATTGGAATTTAGCTTTATCCTTATTAGGATATAATCTTTATTCTACGCTTGAGGCATTCATCGAAAGATTTTCTGTGTCTATAATTGATTTCAATAGCAATAGATAAAGACTTCCACTCAAGGTAGCCGTTGCAACATCATAAATCTCAGAATTCATTGGAATGTTAAACAAGAAGTGAACAAACATCGCAGCCGACATCCAAAACAAACCTTTACTCTTACTAAATCCATCACATTTACCTAGAAGAATGACAAATCCCACAACAAATAATGCTGTAAATAACCAGTGTGTACAACTAGCCCACACAATTCGCTCAATCAACATAGGAAATGGGGATTTTCCTGATACAAAAATCTCTTGGAAAGTATAGATACAGTCCTCTAGCATTTGAAATCCTAGACCAACAATCATACCGCTCACTAATGCCGTTTTAACATCAAACTTACGACAAATAAAGAGTACTAATAGCGCAACTAACCCTTTTCCAAACTCTTCCGCCAACGGTGCAGATATTGATGCTCCCCAAAAAGCTATAAACGCTTCACTAGGATGAAGGAAAGTACGAATGATATAACCAATTAAAAGATGAAAATTCATTGATAAAGAGATTGCCGCAAAAATCCCAGCTAACCAGCTTAGGACAACAACTTGTGAGTTAACCTCAAAACGTTTTGTTAAATAGCGAATAAAAGCAATTAAAGGTAGGGCATAAAGCCCAATCAGCAAAATCGTCCCAAAAAACAGAGGGTACTTATCCAAGTGATTTTCTGGTTTCCCAAAACTTTGAAAATGTAATAGAGCACCGTAGAAGCTTAGTATAAGACCCACTAAGATTCCCAAAGAATGCTTATGTGTTTGTAAAAATGTTTTCATATGTTTCCTTTCTCACTTTATTAATGAAATGGGACAATAGAATAGTACCTAAACCACTGTTAAGGCTAAAAACCATTCTTTGTACCTCTCCAATAATACAATAAAATCATTTTTTTGTCTACATGTTTAAAAAAAGATTAAACCAACAGCTGAAATACCTTATTCTATTATTATCTTTTCTTAATAATATATGATAAAATAATAGTGACTTGATTTAGAACACTAATACAACTATTAGCATGATACTTAAAGTGGTTCAAGGTCTAAAAAGAGTAGGGAAAATAGCACCCCTTCAGAAAATAGTCAAAGAATAGAGACCCCTAAGTGGAAAGATAGTGACAAGTATCCAAATTAAGTTGCAAAATAAGTGCCCCTTAAGATAGTCTTCTAGTGACTACAACTAATTAATATAATATAAGGAGGAAATATGAAACCATTTAAATATAATTGTAAGCGCTTGCTTTATTTAGGCCTCGCTGTATCAACTTCAACCCTTGCATTATTATCATTGAATGTAGCACAGCCAGCTGTTCTTGCGAGAGAAAATAGTAACTCGGGACAATTACATCCAGAAGCTAGACAAATAAAAGCAGTGGATTTTCAGGAGTTTTCAAAAAAATTAAAGGAAGAAATTTCAGAAAACCAGCAGTTTCACGTTTTCAAGCTGGGCATGAATAATTATTATAGGTCAGGCATCCGCATAAATGAACTAAATAATTTAGCAACTGAGCATGACTTTATTCTTGTTAATGACCATGCTAGCCATAAGAAATATGATGTTCCTCATATCTTTATCATGAACAAAGGAGACGTTATTGTTCCTAGTAAAGAAAAGTATGATGAGCAGATGAGAGAGGTGAAATTCGCCGGTGATCAACCTAATGCGCAAAGACAGAGAATTCATGCGCTATTTGAAATCGGATTGGATTCCAATAAACGTCAATTACTTAACGCTGCAGGGCTTGGAACCGCAGAAAATACTTTAGCAAAGGTTGATGGCTTTACAATCTACTCTCATGGCTTGACGGTTGATAATAAATATTATGAAGACTATATTCGTTTTAATAAAAACGAAAACATAAATATTACCAAGGAACGCTTTACTGCCAATGATAACTTAATCCATAACTTGATAACTGAATCAACAGCTAAAGTTCAAACAAATGACCGAGACAAAGTTAAAGCGTTTGTTATGTATGTTGCTAACCACACTATCTATGATTGGATCGCAGCTAACAACGCTGTAAGTAATATATCAGATGTCAACTACTATCTTGGCTCTGATTTGTTTTCAATTACTGAACGTAAGAAAGCTATGTGTGTTGGTTTTAGTACTACAGCAGCTCGTGCTTTTAATATGTTAGGAATTCCAGCCTACGTTGTTGTTGGAAAAAATGCACAAGGTGTAGACCATGCTACAGCTCGCGCTTACTATAACGGTAAATGGCACACTATTGACGGTACTGGTTTTATTAATGATAAAGCTTCTCGCTCTACTATTTATAGCGAAAATCACTTTTACTCTATTGGCGAAGATAGCTATAATATAGTTGATGTTAACGATGAACAAATAGCTTTCGACAAAAACTATATGAAAATTGATAAGGTTTTTGAAGAATGGGCTCAAAAACAACCGACAGCAGACTTATTATTGATTAATAAAGATAAATCATTAGTCCCTTCAAATTATGTAGCCTACGTCGCACCAGTAATTGTCGATAACAATCGTAAAGGTTCTCTTACACAAATTTATCAAAATTTAAAACAAGTAATGGAATCATCTTCTCAAAAGGCATCCCTAACCTCTCTCTTAAATACTGCAACAGCAGACATTGCAAAACTTCAAACTAGTTCTCAACTTACCCAAGAAGACTATAACCAGATTCAGAATTCTATGAAATCTGTTCTCTCGTTTTTCTGGCAGTTAGATAAGGATTCTGCTACGAATTTTGAAAATAGCGAAGATTATAAAAAATATCTAACAGAAACAAAGAATGCAGGTAACTAAGTAAAAGAGGAGACATTATCTGTCTCCTCTTTTTTGTTCTATTTAGGGTGATAAGAGCTTCTATTTAACGATTCTGAAGTTTCAAAAATCCAAAACATGGCGCTCACTATTTTTATGGCTCTTCTAACCTAGTATTGGCGCAAGATTATTAGAAAACCAGATAGTCCAGATAAGACTTTTAGACTAGTTTGAATGTTATACTTTACAATTTTTTCTATAAAGAGACTGAATAATTCAGCTTAACAGGTATTTGTCTGGTATTGGCATTTAAAAACAAATAAAATCTTAACATGGTAGTCTTTTATTCCTAACAATTCTATGATATGCTTAATATGTTTCATACGATTTTATCATATGCCTCATTTATTCCATACACCTCTTCTTACTGTGAGGATTCCTTTTAAATCATATGGAACTTTGTCTACACGTAAAAAGGTCTACCCCATAGTGGACTTACCCACTTGTTTTAGGGGAATCTGACTTAGACTGTTCTTTTAGTGCTATAG
Source organism: Streptococcus porcinus (assembly GCF_900475415.1). Taxonomy (NCBI): domain Bacteria; kingdom Bacillati; phylum Bacillota; class Bacilli; order Lactobacillales; family Streptococcaceae; genus Streptococcus; species Streptococcus porcinus. Next base: position 194,670 of record NZ_LS483388.1, on the reverse strand, counting down.
TTAAAAAACAATACGTTTTCTTATTAGATTGTCTTTTGAAGAGTATAGTAGTATATTTTAACAGAACTAAGTAAAAAATCATTATAGTCGTACTACAATGATTTAGATTATTTATTTGTAAAAAGAAAGGATTCATTATGCAAGAAAAACAACGTTTTCTGAGATGGTTCGATCTTCTCTGTCTCACCATTATCTTATTTGGAGAAGGAATGATTAAGTCTACCCTGAAGTATCTAGCTCTCCAAAATCAGACTATTAGCCTCGAGCAAAATTTAACTTTTTCAAGCTTTGATAATTATAAGGGCTTAGCTATGCAAAGTATTTGGCTACTGTTAGCTTTTCTTTATCTAAAATGGCGACACTTTGACTTCAACTATTTCAAAAAAAGAATTTATTTTAAACCTTTTGTTCTTCTTCAAGCATTGGGATTATTTATTCTTATTGCGCTTAGTATGGATATTTTTAATATCATTACTTATAATATTCCCAAAATCCTATCACCTTCTGTCCTTGCTACTTGGCCACAGTTTGATATATCACTCATTCTCTATTCTATGTTAAATGGTTTTTATGAGGAGTTCTTCTTCTTAGGCCTTTGTTTAGCCGTTAAACCTGAGGCCACTAAATGGGCCTTCCTCTATTCCTTACTTATTCGATTTAGCTTCCATACCTACCAAGGGATTACTGGTGCAGTTGGAATTAGTCTAATTTTAGGAATTCTCTTTTTTATCATATATCGTAAAGTAAAACCTCAAAATTTACTCCCCTTCTTTATAAGTCACGCGCTTGCCGATATTTTTGGTTTATCAATACTAACTTATCTCTTTAGCTAATATTTTTTCTTATTCTTCTATTTCACCACTATCTACTAATTCCCCCAACCTTTAGCCGTACAATTGCTAAAGGTTTTTATATCCACCAAGCAAATCATCAAAAAATATATTAGTAATATATTGCCACAGATTTGCCTAACATTTCTAAAGCCAAAAAAGAAAATTTTTGTTATATTTGAGGTGGTGAATAACTATTAACTACACACCGAGATAAAAAGGAAGTGAACTAAAAAATGACTCAACTCATTTACCTAGCAGACGACGAGAAAAATATTCGTGATCTGCTGACTCCATTCTTAGAACATGATGGCTTTCTTGTAAAGGCTTTTGAAAATGGAGATCTCCTCTACCAAGAATTCCTCATTAAAAAACCAGATCTTATCATTTTGGATATTATGATGCCTGGAACAGATGGCCTTGAGGTTATGAAGCTCATCAGAAGCTATGATCAACATCTTCCTATTATTATGTTAACTGCACGCGACTCAGATGCAGACTTTATTACTGCCTTTAATTTGGGAACAGATGACTATTTTACAAAACCATTTTCACCCATCAAGTTAAGTCTTCATGTCAAGTCACTTTTAAAGCGTTCACATGATTTTGGCTCAGATAAAAAGTCAGCCTTTACCTATAGAGAACTCACTCTTGACTCTGAAAAGCGCTTAGCAACTCTTTTCGAACATGAGATTCCTTTAACAAAAACAGAATTTGATTTACTTTTGGTCCTTATTGAAAAGCCTGAAACTGCCTTTTCACGTGAAGAACTACTTAACCGTATCTGGGGTTTCGAAGACATTGAAAGCCGAGCTGTTGATGATACAGTTAAGCGTTTGCGCAAAAAATTAAATCAATACCATAGTAAGGTCGCTCTTGAAACCATTTGGGGATATGGTTTCAAATTAGGTGAAAAGGAATCATGAAGCGAAAAAATCTTATCAATCATATGTTTATCATCAATAGTGTGATGCTTTTTTTAGGTTTCTGTGTCATTTACATTTCACTCAACTATGTGGCAAAAGATTATGTTCATAGCATGACCAGAAATACTATGAAAAGCAATTTTACCATTCTGGATAGCATTAATACTCATAAACCCATTCCTGATAATCTCTCAAAAGATCAAGATAGTGTTTTTATTTGGGCTTACTATGCGATTTACGATGATAACAATCACTTAAAATATGCCAATGAAACCAAGAAAAAAGAAAGCTTGCAGATCTTTCACTACATGAAACAGCATCATATAATCTCCAATCGACAAAGAGGCGTCTTTATACCCATTAAGAAAAAAACCTATTATGTAATGGCAGACGACTATCAAGGAATTTTTGAGGATGGCCTAATTAGTAAAACTGGTACCAAACAAGATCGCACCTACCATGTCATTAACTTTGCGGATATTACCTATACACAAAACCTTATTAATCAAATTAACTATTATTTAATCCTGAGCCTAACTCTTTTATTTCTTATTATGCTTTTTATCATGGGAAAAACCTTTTTCGGCATTAAAGAATCTATCCAGTCTGTTCAAACCTATATTTCCAATTTGTGGCGAGACAAAGAGACTGTCAATAGCGAGAATAAGCACATTGTCTTTTCCGACTTTGATCCCTTACTTAAAGAAAGTCAAGAAATGACCAAACGCATCCGACAAGCAGAAGCTAGCCAACTAACCTTCTTCCAAAATGTATCTCATGAACTACGTACCCCTTTAATGTCTATTCAAGGTTATACAGAAGGAATGAGAGAAGGAATTATCCAAGAATCACTAGCTTATGATATCATTTTGAACGAAAGTCAAAAAATGAAACAATTGGTAGATGATATTATGCTCCTATCTCGTATTGATGGGAATGCTAATATTCAAAAAGAAACTATTGTACTAGATGATATCCTTACTAACTGTGTTGCCTATTTTAAACCAATTGCTCAGCAAAAAGGTATAAAATTAACTTATCACATCAATCAGCATTGTGCTGTTGAGGGGTCAGAGGAACTAATTCAAAAGGCCATAACTAACATTGTAAGCAATGCATTACGTTATGCTAAAAGTAGCATTAGTATCACTTTACAGACTAATCAAGTTACTATTGAAAATGATGGACCTGCTATTGCCAGTCAAGATCTTCCACATATCTTCGAAAGATTTTATAAAGGCGACAAAGGCCAGACAGGTATTGGCCTAGCAATGGTTAAGGAAATTATGAATCAACACCAAGGAGAGGTTCTAGTTATAAGCAAGGAAAATAAAACCCGATTTATTCTTAACTTCGATTACCACACTTTTGCCACATGATTTCCTCAAAATTTCGAAGAATTATTAATGACCTTCAGTTATACTTATAACATAAAGTACTTAACAAAATGAAAGAAGGTCACTTATATGATTAACCTAAAACAATTCAAATCCTTATCCGTTATCACACTACTCTCTCTCACAGCTTTTGCTGGTACCTACCAGACTAAAAGTTATGCTGATGATACAACACACTCAACGTCTCTTAAAGTCAATATGACAAATGTTGAGAAAAAACTGGCTGACGCAGATAAGGAAGCCGAACCTATCTATGCTAAAATGGATAAAATTCAAAAAATAATTGATAATATTCGGACTGCTAAACTAAGTTCAGATGAGCTATCCCTTACTAAGAAGATTAGCCAGCTAAATGAAAAGCACCAAGTTGTTTTAGAAAAATTTTATAACCAACTTGGAGATAAAAGATGGCATTCTGAAAAAGAAGCACTCGGTTTAGTAGCTAAATCTAAGCTAAGTAAAACCGAGAAAAATAAGTTAACTAGCTATTTCAAAAATTACTATAAACACCAACATGATCTAGATAAAAAATATGATAACTTCAATAAACTAACAAGTAGTCAACAAAACAAGTTAGAATCATTGACAAAAAAAGCTGATACTATTTACAAAAAGCATGGCATTACAAAAGATATTTTAATGGCTTACTATGCTCAAAAAGGAATGAAAGCTGATTAATCTCACTTTTTTATCTGACTAGTGCATCTCAACTCTCCCCTTTTCATTAAGACATATCATAACCGACTGTCGCTATATTTTCATAAACAAATGCAAAAAACTATCCTTGTGGAGCTAGCAGAAAAGAACCATCATATGATGGTTCTTTTCGATATATATTAAATAAGCTCATTAACTTTTTCACTTTTTAATGTTTTTACTTGTTGAAGTTTTGGATTTCATTTACAATGTAACTACAAAATACTAGTAGTGACTTCAGATAACCATATAATACACAAATAGAGCTAAGTAACCTTACCAGAGGAACGTTTTTTGATTAAGTGCCAACAAACACTCCTTCACCTAACATATGAAATGCTCTATCCCCTTAAGCAAAAGATTTATTAATAATATTCTAAAAGAGGGGGCTGCCTAATGTATGTTAGTGGAGCTACAGAAATATTTCTTAAAAAATTTTTTAAACATTCCACTTGAAGTTATTACTATATAGTAATAAAATAAACTTGTGAATCATAAAAAGAAATGAGGTAGACAAAATGATTACAGTATCAAATACAAGTGAATTTATGAAAGCCATCAACAGTAAGGCTAAAGTTATTCACATTAGCCGTAGCATGACTTTTTCGTTTCCAATTTCCCTTCCAGCTGGTACTACCTTAAAAGGGCTTCCCCAAGAAGACGGAATACTCCCTTCTCTGTTCTTCTCACACTCTGATGGCTTTATTATAAATGGAACAACAGCTATTGAAGATCTGTCTATCGTCACTATGCAAGATAAAAAAGCAATTTTAGTGGCACCTCAACAGTATGAACAAGATTTTGGTCAAGTTAGTTTAAAAAATCTTGAACTTGACGGACAAATCTCTTTAATTTTTAGAAATCCAACCATGACAGCCGATGTTAAGGTTGAAAATGTACACATCAATAGTTCTGATACAAGAACTTACTTAGAACAGCCTCAGAAATATGGAGTAAATGTGCTTCAAGGTGCCTTTACTCTGTACAACTTCAATCCCAATCAAGATAGTTTAGTCACCGCTAATATTACTGGCCTCTCTGTTGGTTCAGAAGGACATCCTGCAGTTGGTTCCGGAGTCTTTATTTCTGGCTTCAATGATCAAGGAGGACAAGTTAAAGTTCCTCATTTAGAACTAGGAGCTATCTATTCTACTGGTCTTCTTCCTCAAGGCGTTTCTGACTTTATAACTGGAGCTATCTTTGTTGTGTATGGAGTTACCGTTGAAAAATTAATTCAAAATGGTAAAGTCGTAACTTATGGTGTTAACGATATGGTTCTTGATGCTTGGGGAACCGTCGAGGAATGGACAGTCAACGAAGATGTCATTTCATATGGACCGTCAGGAGTTGGTTTCGTCAACTTTGGCACTGTTAACTATTTTAAAGCTGAAAAAGGTATTTCTACTTATGGTTTAGGAGCACGCGCTTATAACCAATACGATGGTACCTTAAAAGAAGGGCATTTCACAAATCTCCATACCTTTGGTGATGGAGCAGTTGGTATCCAAATTTCTAAAAAAGTTGGTAAACTTGTAATAGAAGGTGACGTTATTACTCATGGAAGTGTCGGTCAGTCTTTAGTGAAAGGTGTCAATGTTGACTTACCTGCTTACGCGCTATCTATTAAGGATGGTGGTCAAGTTGAGGAATTAATTATCAAAGGTAATATCATTACAAATGGTGAAGATGTTATCACAGTAGCAATGGAAGAAGAAGGTCTCCTTAACCTCGTTGCACTAGACGGTGATGTTATTGCTAACGGTAAGGACTCACTTAGTTTTGAAAATAGCAAAGCGAGTCAAGCTTTTGCAAAGTAATCTACCACACTCTTCTCCAAAAGGAAGCCTAATGAAGGCTTTGCTACAGGAGAAAATAAACTCATCTCTGGTAGTATATGACACTTGGAGGTAGGAATCGTGGAAAAAACTTTTGATCTTAATAAGACGGCATTAGTGGTCATTGACCTTCAAAAAGGAATTTTAGAGATGCCAACACTTCCTTTTTCCACTACAGAAATCATCCACAATGCCAAGCAATTAGTCCACTATTTTCGGCAAAAGAAAGCTTTTATTGCTTTTGTCAGGGTTCAGTTTCTTGATGGTAAAGATAAACTCAAGCCCAATGCCATGAAGCAACTCCCAGGAGATGACCAAGCACCGGATTTTTCAGACTTTGCTGATGATTTCGAGGTGACCAATGCTGATTATATCGTTAATAAACGCGGTTTTAGTGCTTTCTTTGGAACTGATCTAGACCTGCAGTTAAGACGACGTGGAATTGAAAACCTTGTTTTATGTGGTATTTCCACACATGCCGCTGTTGATTCAACGGCACGTGATGCCTATCAATACGCCTATAATCAATTTTTTATAACGGATGCTATGGGAGCTGCAACGAGAGATATGCATGAATTCCCAATAAAGAACCTCTTCCCAACTATGGGACAGGTCCTTACGACAACAGAATTTTTATCTCTAATAGGAGGTAAGTAATGACTAGTTCTAAAATAAACACTTATCATATCAGTCCAACTGAAGACTATCCCCAATTTTTAATAGAATTAATCCAATCTATTGAATGGAAAGCTGGCCCCCACCTCGCTCAAAGAGTAAAAGATAATAATCTTGCCAGCTATGATGAGATTATTGTCCTAACGACTCTTGACGACCAATTAATAGGCTTTGGAGCCTATCTCGAAACAGATATTTTAGACAAAACCGATTATCCTTTTGGGCCTTTCGTGTCAACAATTTATGTTACTCCTAAATACCGTGGACAGGGAATAAGTTATCAGCTTATTAACAATATTTTACATGTAGCAAGAAAAAACAAGTGTGAGCAGTTATACGTTGTAACAGAGCATACTGGACTTTATGAAAAAACTGGCTTCATCTTCCAAAGGTTTGTCACAGACATCTTCAATCGTAAGATGCGCTTATTGAAAAAAGATCTCTAAAAAATTAAGATAATACAGATAAAAAAGCAATGATTCCTAAGTCTTTGCTTTTTTTATGTCCGTAAAGTCAGTTTCCAAGACGGAAATGGTACCTCTATAAAGTTTCTTTATTGGAACTTTATTTTTGTTATAGGAAACTTTATAATGAGAATGAAAGGAGTAAGACAATGATTGGTGATACTATTTTCTTAGAACGCACTCGCTTGGGCATGACACAGGAAAAATTAAGTGATTATTTACATTTAACCAAGGCAACCATCTCCAAATGGGAGAACAACCAAGCTAAACCTGATATTGATTATTTAATTTTACTAGCTAAACTCTTTGATATGACTCTAGACGACCTGGTTGGTTTTCAAAAAACATTAACAGATTTTGAAAGGACTGAACTCTTTAATCAGTTAAAAGAGAAAATAAATCAGACTGAGGAGCTAGAATTTTTTCAAGAGATCGAAGAACTTTCTAAACATTACATTAATGATTTCAAAACACTTCTGATGCTAGTGCAACTGGTACTAAGTAATCCCAACAAACTTGACACCAAGGTATGGTCGCTGGAAATGCTTAACCGCATTATTAGTAAAACGACCGTTGAATCTGATCTCCAATCTGCCATGATGCTAAAAGTGGTCATCCTTTTCCAACAAAAAAAGTATGATGAAATTATCAGGATTTACCAAAATCGTCCCTATAAGCTTGGTGAAGAATTGTTTTTGGCCAATAGCTTCGCAGCCAAAGGTCAAACCGATCAAGCTAAGCAAGTCTTACAAGTAGAAATGTATCAGCAACTTCTCTTGATATGCCAGTATCTCTTAAGCCTCGCTGCCTACGAAAGCACAGAAAAGCAAGAATCCATCTACTCTCGCCTTGAGCAATTGATAACTCTCTTTGATTTGGTCAACCTCCATCCAAACACAGCTATTTCTTGCTATTTCGGTCTAGCATGCCATTTCGCTAGTATTGATGCTAAACGAGCCATTTTATACTTAAACCAACTAGTACAAGCAACCAAAAATTTAATCACTCAATTTGAACTACATGGCGACAGCTTTTTTGATGCCATTGATCCTTGGCTACAGGAACTACCCACGGGCATTCAACCACCAACAAGTTCCCAAACCCTTATTCAACGAGTGATTGCCTTATGCTACAGCCCCAATTTACAAGCAGTAAGCCAAAATAGCCAATTTAAGGTCCTACTAGCAGAATTAGAAGCATTAGAAAAGGAGGCTTCTCATGAATACTAATATTCCAAGTCAATTTCTACCCTTTTTTATCCCACTTATCCTTTTACAAATCTTATTAATCCTTATCGCTTTACTAAAATTACGAAAACTAAATCGGACAAGATACCTGTCTAAACCTACATGGGTTCTGATTATCATATTTATTAACCTCTTTGGACCTATTGCTTTCCTTAGTCTAGAAGGGAAAAACAGATGACTGCAATCAGCTTTCAAAATCTTTCCAAATCATTTGGTGACAAACTTATCCTGGATAGAGTAGGGCTCCATTTGGACGAAAATATGATTTATGGCTTCGTCGGACCAAATGGTGCTGGAAAAACAACAACAATTAAGATGATTCTTGGTCTTCTAAAAAGTGACAGTGGCCAAATTTCAGTCTTAGGAAAACCAGTAACTTTTGGTAAAACAAAAAGTAACCAAGAAATTGGTTATTTGCCTGATGTTCCTGAATTTTATGATTACATGACCGCAAGGGAGTACTTACAACTTTGTACAGGACTAGCACAAAATCAGGCTAGTCTACCCATTGACAACCTTTTAAAACAGGTGGGTTTAGCTGGTAATGAACAGCGCATCAGTACCTATTCACGAGGCATGAAACAACGACTAGGATTAGCTCAAGCCCTTATTCACAATCCTAAAATTCTAATTTGTGATGAACCGACTTCGGCTTTGGACCCCAAAGGACGCCAAGATATTCTCAATATCATCTCTCACCTACGAGGACAAAAAACAGTCATTTTTTCGACTCATATCTTATCAGATGTGGAAAAAATCTGTGACCAAGTATTAGTTCTAACAAAAGCAGGTATCCATAACTTGGAAGAGTTACGAGTGAACGCCCCTGCCAGTAAGAATCAACTGAGTATCTTAGTCAAACTTTCAGAAGAAGAAGCTAAGGTCTTAGCTCTGCGATTCCCCATTGAAAAGAGAGACCAAGACTACAAGATTTGCTTAGCATTATCTAAAAGTGTGAACAAAGAACAAGCCCTAAGAACCTTTTACAGCTATTTAGTAAAACAGGCAATCACACCTTCTTTTATTGAACTACTAGACGATAGCTTAGAAAACCTCTATTTGGAGGTGATCAAATGACAGGCTTTGCACTCATGCTAAAAAAGGAATGGCTGGAAAATAGTCGCAGCCATAAAACTCTCGCTCTCCTCTTAATCTCCGTTATTTTTGGACTGTTAGGCCCTTTGACTGCGCTTTTGATGCCAGATATCATGGCTGAAATTTTACCCAAAAACCTTCAGAAAGCTATTCCTGATCCCACTTACCTTGATTCCTATACCCAATATTTTAAGCAGGTCAATCAACTCGGACTCATTCTTTTAGTCTTTCTCTTTAGTGGAACGCTAACCCAAGAATTTACCAGAGGCACATTAATTAATTTAATAACCAAAGGACTCAGCAAAAAGGCTATAATCCTTGCAAAATTTACTATGATAGCTGGGCTTTGGACTTTAACCTATAGTTTAGGTTCTCTTACTCAGTACGCTTACACTCTCTATTACTTTAATAATCAGGGGAAGGATAAGCTTTTGGCCTATGGTGCTTCCTGGTTATTTGGACTGATGCTGATTAGTCTTATCCTCCTTTATTCCGCTCTCTTCCGTAAAACTGCAGGCCTATTAATAGCTTGCCTTATGACCATTGTAACCTTTTTTATCTCTGGTTTTTTCAAAGCTACGAAGAATTGGAATCCCATGTTACTGATTCAGAAACAAAGCCAAATGCTAAGTGGACATTACAAGATTCAAGACTGGTTCCAGCCCGCCCTGTTAATTATTGCAATTATGTTGATTAGCTTGACTCTTGCCATAGTCATTTTTGAAAATAGTGATGTTTAATACCGGTTTAAACACGAAACAATAATCTGTAACAAACTCACAAGAAACATCAAAAAAGTGAGTATTAATCTGATACTCTACAGAACTTAGCTTTTCATATACCCGCTACATTAACAAAGAACTATTATTGCGATAAACGATCTATAAAATAACCCCAGAAGATATGTCTTCTGGGGTTATTTTATATTGAATTAGAGAAGTTTTTTCTATGAATTCTATTCAAAATCAGCATGCCTTGCAAACATCGTTTCAGATGTTTCTTGCAACTCAGTCATTAAATCTAATACTAACGCATCAAATAAAATGAATGCCATTTGTTCAAATGCTGAGCCCATGGGTTGAATAGACTGTTCTCCTTCAGAATCTGTTTTAATTCGTCCTGGCAAAATGATTTTACTATCTGCTAAGTTTCCAATGGATGAGTTTTCTGCCATTGTAATAAGGGAAATTGATAATCCGCCTTTTTTTGCTTTCTCAGCTAAACCCTTTAAACTTGGTGTTTCTCCAGATCCTGAACAAATGATAACCATATCACCTTCATGAGAGTGAGGGGAGGAGATTTCGCCCACTATACTAACATCAAATCCCAAGTGAAGCAGGCGGTTGGCAAAGCCTTTAACTGCCAAACCTGAACGTCCAGCTCCCGCTAAGAAAATATGTTTTGCCTTTAAAATATTTTTAAGAACAAGACTTGCTTGATTATCTGATAGTTTTTTAGAATTCTCTTCTAATTCTTTTAGAATCTGTTGGATATTATTCGTTAATGACATATTTCACTCCTAAGCTATTGTTCTACCACCATCTAATAAAATTGTTTGCCCTTGAATATAAGAATTTTCTGGATCTGCTAAAAAGTATGCCAAGTTCGCCACATCAGTTACTGTTCCATACCGTCTTACAGGAATTTTTTCTAGAACAGCTTTTAGACTCTCTTCAGTTGGATAATTAACACGCATCATTTCGCCAGTGTCAATCAGACGAGGAGCAATAATATTAACATTGACCCCTTTTGGTCCTAATTCTTTGGCAAGGCCACGCATCAAGCCTTCTCCTCCTGCTTTACTTGCTGGATAAGAAACGCCGCCACCAGTTCCACTTAAAGCTGAGCCTGAACTGATGTACACAATTGACCCTTTATTAGTTAAGAAATCATTATAGAAAACTTTCACTGTATTAAATAGTCCACTTAAATTAATATCTAAATGTTTTTGCCATTCAGATGTTGAAATCTTATCCATTTTATTGGCTACAGCAATTCCAGCATTTAAAATTAAAATATCAACTCTTCCAAACGTTTCAAATGTTGCTTCACGAACTTTTTCCATAGCATTTAAATCCGAAACATCAGCTTGTACAAATAATGCTTTTGTAATTTTTTTTGTAATTTCATCTGCAGTACTTTGTCCGTTTTCAACGTTGTAATCGACAATAACCGGATGGACACCAGCTTTCGCAAATTTTTCTGCAATAGCTTTCCCGATACCATGACCTGCTCCAGTTACAACAACAACTTGTCCTTCTACATTACTCATATTTATCTCCTATTTTACTTTAAATAATTGCTTGTTTTAATTCTGAATAGCTAGCTTCCCGATTATCAGAAAACAATGCGCCTCCAACAACAATTAGATCCGCTCCAGCTTCTTTACACTCTTTTGCAATTTCCTTATTAACGCCACCATCAACTTCAATCTGGATAGGACGACTACCAATCAGTTGTTTCGTCGCTTTAATTTTGTCAATACTCTTAGTGATAAAGCTTTGACCTGGTTGACCTGGATTGATAGTCATAATTAAAATATAGTCAATGTCATCTAATAAATAAGTCAGAACGGTCTCAGGTGTCCCTGGATTAATAACAACTCCAGCTTTTCTTCCCGCTTTTTTAATTTTTTGAATGACTGAATGAACATGAGGTGTTGATTCATAATGTACCGAAATCATTTCAGCACCTGTATCAATCACATCGTCAATATGTTTTTCTGGTTCTTTTAACATCATATGAACATCAAAAATCATAACAGATGCTTCTTTCATAGCCTTGATTTGATTTGGTCCAAATGCAATATTGTTGACAAAGTTGCCATCCATTAAGTCCACGTGTAGAATTTGAGTATTTCTAGATTCTAAAAAATCTATTTCTTTTTGTAAATGTAATAAATCTGCTCCAAAAATGGAAGGTAATATTTGACTCATACACTATCTCCTTATAATCTTAAACTGAAATTCGCTTATCCAGCTACTAATGTCTTAATCCAATAGGTTAAAATTTCCCATGGTCCTGTCAATACAAAATCTGTACCTTGACTTGATAATTTAACTCCTGCACCTTTTAGAAACTCGGTAGCACCTGGAGCGACGTATGCTCCTAAGTACATAACAACTATTGAAAATAGCAAGGTTGAAATAATTGAACGAATGACATTTCCTTTACTTGCCATTACTGTCATTGTTGTCATATAGATAATTGATGTCAAAATTCCAATTGGAAAAGTTCTAACGCCTGGTAAAACAAGCGCTGCTAACATTGTCAATGGAATGGTGATTACTGTAACTGTGACAGTTGCTGGATCTCCTAATGCCAATGCACAGTCCATCCCAATATTTAGTTCAGAATCTTCACCCATTTGTTTCATCATAATTGTTTTAGCTGCTTTTCCGATTGGTGATAAGCCTTCCATTAAAATACCAACTACTTTTGGTAATAAAACTTGAACGGCTGCTATTCCCATAGCCATTGGGACAATCGCTGTAATAGGTTGTTTTGTTAAAACTCCTAAAATGATACCGACAATAACTCCAATGATAGCAGGATCACCCATTAATCCTAAGCGTTTTTGTAATTTTTCTAAACTAATATCCCATGTGTTTAACCCAGGAATGACATCAATAATTCGATTGACAAGAAGGACAAATGGTAACGTCCAAGCTGTATGAATCAACGTTGTACAAGTTGTATCTTCCAGACCATAATACTCTTGCCACATCGGTGCAATTTTATCTCCGACAATCAGTGCTAATAATGATAAAACTACTGATACAACTAAGCCCAATAAGAAATTATCAAAAATGAAATATGCTAAGGCACCTGGAACTAGGAAATGCATATAATTCCAAATATCTACGTTTAGCGTCTTAGTCCATTTTAATCTTACAAGTAGAATGTTAAGGACTAAGCCGATTGGAATGACTAAACCAGCAAATGGAGCTACCCAAGCCGCCGCTCCAACAGCTGGCCAGCCAAGGTCCATAATCGTAAACCCTGAGCCCATTTTTGAATAATAATCAATAGCTGGTTGTAAGGATTTACTTAACAATTCGACGACTAAACCTAGTCCAATAAATCCAATACCAACAGTAATACCTGCTTTAATAGCGGCAGTAACTTTCATACGAAATACTAATCCTAAGATAAAAATTACTAGAGGTAGGATAGCAGATGCACCCATACTCGTAATTGTTTTCATTATTGCTTGTAAGGTTTCCATTTTTGTCTCCTAAACTATTTGAAGTGAACTCAATTAACCATTATTACTTTGTGTAACTTCTTGTAAAAGTTCTCCAAGTTTTGCACGCGTCTTTTCTTCATTAATACCTGTGATAAATGATGAAACACTTAAATATGGTTTTGATAGAGTTCCACGATAAACGCTGGTTGTTAAGATAACATCAGCTTCTTTCGCTGCCGATTGTAGTTCCTGCATTGAAGATTTAATAATTTGATAGTTATCAATTCCATATTCCTGACAGACAGACTTCACTTCATCCGCTGCTAAGGTTGATGTTGCAATACCACTTCCACAAGCTACTAAAATATTAATTTTTTTCATGTTCTTTTCCTTCCGTTTTCTCACTTAATAATGATATGATTCCTTCTTCCGAACTAGCATTTAAGATTTCATTGATAAACGCTTCATTCTGAATTTTTTTCATTAATGTTTTCAAAATCAACAAATGATTTTCTCCACTATTTAATCCTAAAATAAATAACATTTTTACTGGGATTGAAACTTCAGGATCATCCATTCTATTCATGATTATGGATTCTTTTAATCTTACAACCATAATAAAGGGGTGGTTTACAAAACTAGGGTCACCATGCGGGATGGCCACATTTGAATATCCAAGCTCAAGTCCAGTTGGATAGTCATCTTCCCGATTATTTAAAAATTCTTTGAATCCTTCTTTGACATATCCTTTTTTCGTCAATTTTAAAGCTACTTTTTGAAATAGCTCTTGACGGTCTAGACTATCATCATCTAATAGAATTAAATTCTTTTCGATATATTGTGAAATCATTATTACTCCTTATGTTTTTCCATATATTTTATTTGTTTGATGATATCATCTGCAGAATTAGCTTCTAATAATAAATCAGAAAAATTTTCTTTAGCAACTAAATCTCGTAACTCTAGTAAAAATGGTAAGTGACTTGTTTTATCTGGAGTTGTCATTAGTAAAATGAAATGAATCATCTGATCGTTATACAAAATACCATCTTTCAAAACTAATAAACTAAATCCTAATTTCTGTTGGTAAATGTACGGATCCAAATGTGGTAATAGTAATTTGGATTTTAACATGATATGAATTGGTTTTTCTTTATATTCTTCCTGTAGTGCTCTCGCATAATCATCGGTGATTTTTTTATCAAGAATCAAAGGGTGACAAACCAGTTTCAGAGCATCATTCCAATTAATCCGATAGTCGATTATCTGAATACTGCTTTCCTCTAGCATTGCGGACAAACTTAAACCATGTGTTTGATGACTCTTTGAAGAACCTTTAGTATCATTATGTATCAATAAATAGCGATGAATTGCTTCTGTAAGGTCCTTTTCTGAATTGATAGTTGCATAATTTTTAATGAGACTGACTAAGTCAGTCACATTAATACTTGGCATATCAAGATGAAATAGTTTACTAATCACATGATGACGTAACTGAATTTTATCTTCATCTAGCGAAAGAGTATTGACTAAAAATAATTCTTTTTCAGTATCAATAGGGACAGGTGAGAAGACAAGTTCATGTGGTAAAATAAATCCTTTATATTCTCGAATCGATATGGTTGGATAAAAAATGATCTCTGGAAATAGGCTTCTCAAGTCCTCTTCCATTAGTTTCGAAAACGAAATACCATTTGGACAAACAATTACTGCTTTCTTATTTCGTTCTTCATGTCTACTTTCACCTTTTTCCAATAAGTGGCCGCCAACAAACAAAGTGATATAGGCTATTTCTTTATCTGGTAAACTTGTTTTAAAATATGTTTCTAATGGTGAAACCGACCGTTTTACAAAATTATGTAGAACTCTATATTTCGAGATGATTTGCTCATACATAACATTTTCAAATGTTAAATGATATTTGATCCGGTAATAAGCTGGCTTAAAGTGACTAAACAGTTTTTCTAAAAGTTCACTTTTATCATTAAAGATAACCATCGCTTGCGACTCAAATATCTCAATGAAATCTCTTAAAGCATTTGATAAGTCCTGTAATTCTTCTTTATTAAGCTGTGGAATCGTTGCAACCTTTGAGCTTAACAAATGAATGGCAAAATAAACATACTCACTTTTTGAAACTTTTGGAAAAGTTTCAGAATACATTAAAGACTGATATTCCTGAGTAGTGGCAATTTCAGAAATTTCTTTTGAATCAAATTCTTCAATTGTTAACCCTCTTCTTATCCTTTGACGGATAATTGTCATGAATGGAACTAATTGAAAATAATCTTCGTCAGTATAGACAATGTCTAGCATCTCCTCAATCTGATGTAGAGTATTACTAATTTTTTCCAAGTCATCTGTTAAATCGCTTAATAAGTGAAGGATAAATTCATTCCCAAAATACTGATTTAAATCAATAATAATTTGATGAAGCAGGCTTCGTTGATTCCATTCAGCTCCCTTAATTTCATAACCATTACGACGAGAATATACCAAAGTTAATTCATATTCGGATAAAAGTGTTCTACATCTTTTCAATTCATTTAATACCGTATTTTTGCTAAGTGTAAAAATATACGCAAAATGATCTAAAGAAATATAACTTTCCTTACTGAGTATGAGCAATAAAATAATGTTAACTCTAGCTGGACTATCAATCATTAACTCTCTTAACTTGAAATTATTCGAGAGTACTTTTTTTGACTGAGGGTCAATAAGATAATTTCCGTTGTTTTTTAAAATTTTGGGGTATCCTAAGCCCTCAAGATCTTCGTTAATTTGAGTAATAACATAATTCAATTGACGAATTGTTATTTGTAATTGTTTAGCCAACTCTTCCTCATTTGAAGTATGATATAAAATTAATTGTTGGAGTACACTTTGTTTTCGATCGATCATTATTTTTCCTCCTAAATCTATGATATAGTACCTACCAATAAAAAAAAAATCTCCATTCAACACAATTTATGTTTGAAACAACACTTTAAATGTGATGAACCGAAAAAAATACTTTAAAACCCATCTCATCAAGCTTGACACTTGCCGCCTTAATCTTTGAAACAGTGAAGCATAAAATATAAAAGGCGATACCTCTTCAGATATCACCTTTTATATTTTACCTAAATCCATCCTTTTTCTTGTACGATTTTGGCGGCCTCAGTTCGGTTGTTAGCGTTGAGTTTGGTAAAGACACAAGTTAAATAATTGCGAACGGTGCCGTTTGATAAAAAGAGTTTTTGAGCAATTTCGTGGTTAGAAGCACCTTGTACTACTAGACTCATTACCTCTTGTTCTCTAGGACTTAGAGGGTTAGTCGAAAAGGTAACTTCCTCAATTAGTTCTGGCGAGTATTCTTTGCGTCCTTCTAGAACGCTGTGGATGGTTTGCATCAATTCTGAAATGGAACGGTCTTTCAGAACATATCCGTCAACATGGGCAGCTAAAGCTCGCTGAAAGTAGCCTTTCCTCTTGAAAGTTGTCACAATAATAACTTTAAGCTCTTGATGTTCCCGAACCCACTCTAAAACATCTAAGCCTGATTTTTCGGGCATTTCGATATCAAGAATAGCCACGTCAATGGCTTCTTGCTTCAGTAAATCAATAGCCTTTTGACCATTTTCTGCTTGGAAGACGGCATCAACACCTGATTGATAAGTGAGGAGCTGACAGAGAGCATCTCGTAACATGGATTGATCATCAGCAACTAATAATTTCATCTTTTACTCCTTTGAAGGGATTATAATGCTTATTTGAGTTGGATTTTTGACTGAACTTATCGCTAGCTGTCCCCTCAAAGGAACCAAACGGTCTTTAATACTATGTAATTCTCGACCATTAATGTCTGAAAAACCAATACCATCATCTTGATAATTGAGAGTATAGGTTTTTTCAGTTCGACTGAAGACAAGCTGGCATTTTTTAGCTTGACTATGTTTCATAAGATTATTAATTAATTCTCTGAGCATCATACTTAGTTTGTTTTGTATGTCTATAGGAAATGACTCCGCCACTTTGTCACCTTTTATTTGGAGATTGATTCCCGCTAATTCTAACATATTAGAAATGACTACCAATTCTTGGCTAATTTTATGGTCCTTGAGACTTTCCACCATTTGTCTGACATCTTTAGTCGCATTTTTAGTAATTTTCTGTAAGTCAACTACTTCCTTTTGCGCCTTGGCAATTTCACCATGATCCAAAAGCGTTTGGATTAAATCAGCCTTGACCGTCAGCATAACAAAGACGTGACCTAAGGTATCGTGTAAATCTTGACTGATGCGATTACGCTCATTCTCAGCCAAAAGCAAATTAATGGATCTATTTTTCTCCATAAGGACTTCATTGGCTTCTTCACGTTTACGTTCCAGAGTCCAGAAAATAAGTATAGAAAAGTTGAGAATTGGCGCGACCAGGGCTAGAACTTGGGTTGTGACGTCATATCCTTTTAGAAAAACATATAAAACTACAATTAGTGTGGCTGCAACATAAGAAAAAAAACGGAAACTTTTAAAATTGTCTCGTAAACGATAAACAAAGAGGTTATTTAGATAAAAGAATAACCAAATCATGCCACTGTTGATAAATAAGGACATGTAGGTAATATAGATTAGCATGTAAACCCAAAAAAGGTTAGTCAGCCAGCCCTTCTTTTCGTGAACAATAAAAAGATAAGCAAATAAAAATAAGAGAGAAAATGGCAATGTCCACAAAGGGTATCCAAAAAAGAAGATACCACCAAATGGGAATATCATGAAAACTAAGGAGACATAATAGAGAGGATGTTCCCACTGCCATTTTAAAATCATACCGATACTTCTCTCCTTTGTTTAATTACTAGCGCTATTATCATCATTATTATGGCATAGGCAAAGACAATAAGCAAGGACTGCCATTTCAATTGAGTCTTTTCTGCAAATTTTGTAACCATCTGATTGACATGGTAAGTTGGTGTCAACTTAGAGATGTATTGCATCCATTTAGGAAAAACGGAAATAGGCATCCATGACCCCCCAATGATGGCTAACAATAGAAAAACAACATTCCCAACAATGGACATCAATTGAGGGGAAGGAATCTGAGCAATCAAGAGTCCCATGGCTAAAAAGACCAAGCCTGAAATGAGAAGTAAAATAGTTGAACCAAGCCATTGTTCCAAAGACATCTCAACACCTCTGAACATTTTTGCAATCATAAACGTGGCTAGAATGGAACAGGTAAAACTAATATAAACTCTAACAATTTTCGATAGATAGTATTGCAACATATTAACATTGGCATGTTCCAAATAAAGTAACCAGTGATTCTTTCGATCCTCAAATAACATAGAAGGAAATGAAAAAAAGCCGAAACTAGACATGGAAAATGCGGTCATGGTCAACATATAAGATTGGATAAATTCTTTTTGAAGTTTAGGATCAGGTGACATGGTCATTCCTGAGTAGAATAAGAAGAAGCCGACCGGCATACCAATAGCTAAAATGAAGGTTGGCCACTCACGCCATAACTTAATCCACTCAATTTTTAATAATGCTTTCATTCTCTTTCTCCTTGTGTTTGTGCAAATAAACTATCTAGAAGCGACTTATTTTGAATTTGAATTTCTTGGATACTAACTCCTGCCACTTCTAATTTGGGCCATAGCTGAGCTATATCCTTAGTTCTAAACTGCAAACTTTCTTTTTTGAGGGTAAGTTGATCAATCAATGGTGAAGGCTCGAGTAAATGCTCATATTTGCGTGGCAAGGTAATTTCTTTCTCCATTTCCTCATTGCCCAAAGCATAAGGACTGGTATCCTTCAATAATTTTCCTTGATGTAAAATTAAAATCCGTTCAGCAGTATGTTCCACTTCTTCAATATAATGACTGGTGTAAAAGATAGTCTTTCCCTGTCCTTTTAAATCAGCAATGATTTCCCAAAAGCGTTTGCGGGTTGACGTATCCATGCCTGCTGTTGGTTCATCTAAGAAGAGAATATCTGCTTGACCAATCAGAATGAGCACAAATGATAGTAACCTTCTTTGCCCACCAGATAGCTTTTCAGCAAGAAGGTTTTTTTGTTGCTCATCAAAGCCAAGTAAAGCATCAATTTCTTGAAGAGATAAAGGATTAGTCGCAATATCTTTAAAGAAGGCAATTAGCTCTTTTACCTTAAGATTATTAGGAATGGTATTATCTTGTTGTAAGACAGCAATTTTTTCTTTCACAACAGGGTCCTTAGGATTCTTTGATTGAATGCTAATCTTGCCCTGATTGATTTTCTTATCACCCAACATGGTCCCAATCAGTGTTGACTTACCTGCTCCATTTGGCCCGATTAAGGCGACACATTCGCCTTCTTCAACCTTAAAAGAAATATTCTTTAAAGTGTCTTTACCCTTAATCACTTTAGTGATTTTTTCGACGTTAATCATACTTGCCTTCTTTCCTACATCCTTTTGATAGTTTAACTATAAGGGAATTACTCCAAGGAATATAGTACAAAAAGTCATGATGTCATATGACAAATGTCATCAAAAAAAGCCCTTACGGGCTTAAAGTGTTTGCTCAGCTATTTTCCAAAGAAATCTCAGAGTTTGAGCTCTTTTTTTCTTGGATTAATTGCCAAGCCATGTAGACAGTAGCAACTAGGAGAACAAGAGTAGCTAGAAAACTCCCCTCTATTCCAAAAGCCCCACCCGAAATCCAATCAGGGGCTCCCGCTTTTTGACCAAAATACATAAGCGATGGCCCTGCTTCGGTACCACTAACAGAAATCCCAAAGATATTACCCTGAGTGAAATTCCAAGCACCATGAATCCCAGCTACACCCCAAATATTATCAGTCTTAAGCATGTATAAAGCAAGGAAAATGCCTACCACAATAATACTGAGTACCGAATAAACGTTAATATTATCATTACCCAAATGCATAATCCCAAACAGACTACTTGAGACAATTATTGCGATCACCAAATGTGTCCTCTTTGCAAGAATGGGTAATAGCCAACCTCGTGTTAATAGCTCTTCTGTTCCGCTTTGAAGAAGCCACAATGGAATACTAAAAACTAAGAATTCTAGTGTCTTAAAAGAAAAACCAAATGAATGGAACTCCAGTCCCCCTAATAGACAACTTAAAGCAAGGGTTATAGACAACAGCACGGTTCCTATAAGCCAACCTTTAGCTATTTCGATAAAAACTTGGCCTTTAAAGAATCCAAGACTTTTAATAGGCCTTTTTTCATACCACTTAACCCAAGCAAACAGACTTAAGCTGATAAAAGGAAAGATGGCTAATTCTATTAAGGGATTTTGATAAAAAGTTTCAATATCAGTTTTAACTTCTGAAGTCAGTAACATAGCCAAAGTCATCACCATTTTCAAAAACGCTTCTGCAACGAGACTCCCTACAATAAAGAAAGCATAAACCATCGCACAGGCCACTAGAATCATCAGCCAAGTGGGTAGTTTTTGATAACGCTCCGTTTGGACTTCTAAAATGTGTTTTTTAATCATGTCCATCTCCTTAATTCTAAACTTATTTTCATTATAAATTAATAATATAAGATTGACAATGCTATTCAATCCCCTTTTAAAATAGTTTTGATAAAATGTAACCATCCATTACTTTCATTCGTTATACTAGTGAATAGAAAAAAGGTGATGTAAGGAGGATATTGTTATTGAATTAGATGCTTATGAGAAAGAGCTAATGGATTACGCTCAAGAAATTATCACCTATTTGGTCAATTCTGGGATTTCACCCCACCGTGCTCAAGATGTTACTCAAGATGTTTTCCTTCAAATGCTTGAATGTAATTATTCTATACCTTTGGAGAAAATCCGAGCTTGGATGTACCGCACAGCCATACGTCGCTACATTGATCTTTATCGGCGCGATAAACGCTACTATGATTTACTTCAAAGAGACTTCTTTTCCCAACAAGCAGTCACACTCTACGACTTGGAAAATTATGATGACTTGTATGAAGCCATCAGTCAGCTCAGCCAAAAATCACGACTACTTTTAGATCTCTACTATTTTCAGGGATTTTCAGTTAAAGAAATAGCAACTATTACAGGTTATTCCCAAAGCAATATTAAAATCCGATTAATGCGGACACGACACCTTCTCAGAAAACAATTACAAATGAAAGGATATTCAAATGACCACCTTAAAAA
Source organism: Streptococcus porcinus (assembly GCF_900475415.1). Taxonomy (NCBI): domain Bacteria; kingdom Bacillati; phylum Bacillota; class Bacilli; order Lactobacillales; family Streptococcaceae; genus Streptococcus; species Streptococcus porcinus. The sequence continues at coordinate 173,155 of NZ_LS483388.1, read as the reverse complement.
CAAATGACCCTTTAGCTAAACTAGCCAAAAAACGCCGAAGAACGACCTTCCTAAAAACCAGCCTTTTCAGTCTCTTAGCTTGTCTGCTTGCCTTAGCCCTATCTTTTAAAGGGCTGAGCAGTTTGACAGCTAAGAATGGGCAAAAAATTTATGAAGACTATGAACAATTAGCACAAATCGCCTATCCAAATATTTCTTACGATAGTCTTTACTATTTTCCAAGTGGTCAATTCACTGGTAAAATTCATGCCGATCGCTTTAAAGATTTAGCTGGCATACCGGTCCCTTACTCTCCCTATGAAGCTTATTATAATTTAACAGGAACCTATGACTCTGCGCCAGGAGATGCTTTCTCATCCAAAAATGGTCTCTATGACCGAGGAACCCGACAAAAAATTCCACAATTTTACAATACACATGTTCGCTTTACTAAAAGTGATATCAAAACAAATCCAAGTCAAGATCTTAAACAAGTGAGTAAAATAAACAATCGGCTTATTGAAGTAGCCATAACCTTTGACAGACCATATACCTATCAAGAAATTAAAAAGAAGATTCCTAAGACAATCAAACAAAATTGGTTTTGGATTGGAACTTACACCAAACTAGACACTTCGCAGTGGTCAACTGCTTACCAATTTGGGACTAATCCTGAAAATTTAGAATCACCCCACCTTTTTCTTCAAAATGTGAAGAAAGTCTATCAAAACGGATCTAAAATCTCTATTGGCCGGATTGATATCTATTCGGACTTGAAAAAATACTTTAAAAAATCCAAAAAAGTTAAAAGTAGCGACCAACTCACTTTTTCTGGCATGATTCTAACAGGAAAGTCAGAAGATTTTAAAGCTCTCAATGAACAAAAATGGATATATGCCTCAAGCATTGGTGCTAGCATCGAAAATCAAGAGTATTACAAATTAGATACCAAGTAAAAAAAGCCCGCCTGGGCTTTTTTAGTATCTAAATCTAATAATTTGCTCTTCTACATCAATATCAGCTATATAACCAAATGGCAAAATAGCACGTGGGGTAGCGTGTCCTATATTGAGATTGTAGACTATTGGAATCTCTATATCGATAATTTCTAACAGATTTTCTTTATAGGCTTCATAGTGACACTCGTCCTGAGGTTTACCAACCAATAAGCCATTAATAACACTAAAAATTCCTGTCTCTTTTAGTTTTTCTAACATCTGACGATGCTGTTTAGGACTAGGTTTTTCTTCACTAGTTTCGAGAAAGAGAATCTTTCCCCGCCACTCTTCTAGAGAAGGAAAGAGCTGATACCTTTTGCACAGCTCCGCACTATCCTTATAGCGGCTATTGTCAAAGATGTCATAAAGAGACTCTAAGCAGCCTCCTAATATCTCACCGGAAAATTTTGACTTTCCTTTGAGCAATTCAAAGCCTAAATTCGTGTGAGCAATTCGTTGCGTACCTAGGGCATTGTTACTAAAGTCATTTCTCTCCTCATACCAAGTGTGACTTGGTCGAATCTCTGAAATCCTTCCTGTTTGTAAAAGCTCTCTAAAATAATGCTCTGTATAAGGTAACATTTCCTTGTCTAGTTCACAAATATCCGCAAGAAAGGATTGTCCATAAAAAGTTTTGATACCAACTTTATGAAGCATCAGATGATTGATTGTCGTATCAGAAAAACCCAGAAATACTTTTTGTTTCACCACCTGTTCTAGTTCCTGATTAGCAAACAAATAAGGCAAGAGACGGTAAGTATCATCTCCACCAATAGCGCAAAGAATCAAATCAATGTCTTCATCTTTAAAAGCTTGGATAAGGTCGTCTGCACGCCCTTTGGGATGTTTCTTAAGATAATCCAAGCCTTTTAAAGCATTAGGCAAGAACTTAACTTCTAATCCATAATCTTTAAGACGTTTAAGACCAAGATCCAACTCATGCTTAACTAACTTTTCCCCTAGAATACCACTTGAAAGACTAACAATTCCAACTGTTTTAATCATAGTGACCTCCAATTGCTTTTTCATATCATAACACAAAGAAAAAGTAGATGGAAGACCAATCTACTTTTTAATCACCAATGATGGTTACCTGAACACGCCGTTCTCTTTCGCGTGTTCGATCAAAGTCAACAAAATAAATGTATCCCGTTTTACCGATGGCTAAGCTGTTTTTCCTTACCGGAACCATCTCACTTGCTCCAATCAGGCTAGCTTTAAGATGGGCATCAGCATTCCATAATGCTCTACGATCTCCCCCTGGTAGCCATTGTTCCGGATTGGGCCAGGATTCAACAGCGCGATAATGGGCTTCCCCAGGATAATGATAGGTTTCTGAAGAAGTGTGGGGAGGAAAAATTCTCTCTAAGGCTTTTGATAAGTCTAAATTAAGAAAATCATCTCCATTCGTATCACTATCATGCGTCCATTCCTCAAAGAAAATCGCACAAGTTGTATGTGGTGTCGTCACATAGACCATTCCATTTTGAATATGACTTTCTGCTAGAACTGTTCTCACTTGGGAGGTCACATCAAAATAAGAATCTCGCTGTGCATGAGTATTAAGACTAAATTGAGATTGATAAACCGTCATTTTTCGCCTACCTTTCTTGAATTGCTGTTTTGACAGCTTTAACCATATCAATTAACATCTGTTTTGGATTGTCAGCTTTAACAATCCCACTCGTACAACCTGTCCCGTCCGCACCTGCTAATATGGTTTGGTAAACATCTCCAGCACTACTGATGCCTGCCGCCTGCATAACCAAACATTCTGGATGAAGCTCCTTAATGGCTTTATTTGTTTCTTCAATATAGTCGTTACCACTTGTTTTTCCCGTTCCAATGAGTTCTGTTGGTTCACACAAGATTATATCTGGTTTTAAGACTGCTATCGCACGAGCTTCTTCAACAGAGTCTGCACAAACAATAGAGACAATCTCCTTTTTTTGGCAAATAGTTAAAGCTCTGCTAAGTTGGCTCAAAGTCATAGGGTGTTCCGCATGATTTAAGAAAACCGCTTTGACACCAACCTGTACTAAGGCGTCCGGCAAAACAGCTCCCATACCTCTCCCTGGAGAGATACCATCTAAATGCTGAGCTGTGACAATGATATTCTCTGTATGCTCAACCAACTGGCCCAAATCTGTATATGGTGCTGTTACAAAAATACTGACATCTTTATCTGCTAATTGATCTGCTATTAATGCGAGCTCCAAAAGTTCCTGTCCATAAAGATAAGATTTGGGATTAAAGACGAAAAAATTAGGATTGACACTTGCTTTCATCACTCAAAACCTCCTTGGTTTCAAAAACATCATAATAATGGAGTAGGACTTCTTTCATTGCCCTTTGCATTCCTTGTTGTAGGTTTGGATAGTCTTTAACTTGATGCTTTTGTTGATAGGCAAATGCCGCAGTAATAACATCGGAAAAAATATTGATTTTGGCAATGCCTTCACGCGCGCACCTCTTCAAGTTAGCATCACCTGAAGAGGAACCTCCATGTAAAACAAGAGGAATAGGAAGTTGACTAGAAATTTGTGCTAACCTTTCAAAATTAATTTCAGGGGTTCCATTATAAATGCCATGAGCGGTTCCAATAGAGATAGCTAAACTGTCAACATGCGTCTTTTGATAGAATGTTTGTGCATCCTCTAAACTTGTATATATGGACTCTATAACCTGATGGTTTTCCAAATTTTCATTAGCTCCTACAAAACCTATTTCAGCTTCGACGTCAACACCCCTAGCATGAGCATAGTTAACCACTTCTCTTGTCAGACTGACATTGTCATCAAAGGTTTGCATGGAAGCATCAATCATCACGGAATTAAATCCTAAATTAATAGCTCTTTTAATAAAGTCCAAATCTTGACCGTGATCTAAATGTAGAACTATAGGCGTACTGGCTTTTTCTTGGATATACCGTCCTATCATAGCCGCATCCTCTAAAGCCAGCCAATTATTGTGAGTCTGAGCAAAAGCAAGGATAAGAGGCAGTCCCTTTTCTTGACTAGCTTCTAGATATGCCTTTGCACTTGAAAAGTCAATGAAGTTCATGGCTGGAACCGCAAAATGTTGCTTTTGCGCCTCTTTTAAGAGAGATAACATGCTTACTTTCATCTTATGCCTCGATTTCTTTTTTAACCTCTTCCCACAGAGCATCTGCACCAATTCCCGTTAACAAAGGCAATCCCATAATCACCTTATCTTGAACACTCTCTGGGACAACCGTTGTTGAAATAACAATATCATAATCATCAATGTGATTAACTTCTTCAGCAATTTTAGATTGATAAAGCTTAACATCTTTGTCATATCCATTTTCTTCTAGCCAGGTTTTGACTTTTCCCATAACAACTGTTGATGTCGCAATACCAGAGCCACACATAACTAATAATTTTTTCATAATTAAACCTCTTTTGTTTCTTTAGTAACTTTATTGACGTAAAATAGTCCCGCTAAGGAAGCTAATAAGATAAGACTAATAATTAGCCATGGTAAATGATTAGCCGCAAAAATGAAGAGACCTGTTGGCCAAAGTCCTCCCTCTGCCATGGCCGTAATACTAGAATGTCCATCAAGATTAAACTTAGCAGCTTTTGCAGAAGCTGTTACAAGAGGTGCTGCCCAAGATGTAATATATAAAATAGAAATCATATACAATGAACCACCAATAACAGTTCGGATAATATTACCTCTAAAAACAGCGGCCATTAAACAAACAACAAATGGAATAGTAGCTAGATCCCCAAATGGTAAAGTTTTATTACCAGGTAGAATAACAGCAAGTAAGATTGTAATTGGAACAAGAATTAAAGAACTTGAAAGAACCGCGGGATGACCTACTGATAAGGCTGAATCCATTCCGATGTTGACTTCCCGACCAGGGAAACGTTTTTGTACAAAACTATTAGCTGCTTCTGAGATAGGTGACAAGCCTTCCATTAAAATAGAGACCATACGAGGCATTAAGAGCATAACAGCAGCTGTTTTCACCGCTAATTGAGAAATTCCTTGAAGGTCGTAACCTGCTAATATACCAATCACTAACCCAATAATTAAGCCCATAACAGTACTTTCGCCAAAAATTCCAAATTTCTTTTGAATGGTATCAGGGTCAGCTTGAATTTTGTTAAAGCCAGGGATGCGATCAAAAATCCAATTTAAAGGGATAGCCACAAGAAAACCCGGCGCTGAGGTCCCGTGGGGGAAGGTTATATTTGGAAAGCCATAAAATTTCTTAATCGCTGGTGCAATAATATCTGCTAGCAGATAAATCATCACCTGATAAGCAATCATAGCATAGAGACCTAAAGCAAAATCATGAGTCACTGCATAAACTAAAGATGCTACAAAGGCCGCATGCCAAAAATTCCACATATCAACCATCAAGGTTTTTGTCCAGCCTATAAATAAAAGCAAAATATTGACTGCTATTCCAACCGGAATGGCTAAACTTCCTAATAGTGTCCCGTAAGAAATAGCTGCTGCTGCCGGCCAGCCAACGTCAAGCGTTGTTAATTGTAAACCAAAACGTTCCACCATTGCTTGAGCAGCTTTACCCAAACTTCCTGACAGAAGTTCAACAACTAAGTTCAAACCAACAAAACCAATCCCAACTGTAACACCTGCATTAAAAGCTTTACGAGCTGGAGTCCCTAATAGAAGCCCGAAGATGAAGATTAAGATAGGGAGAACGACAATTGCGCCTAAATCAATAAACTTTTGTAAGATATCAAACATGATAGCCTCCTATAATATATTATGTGATGATAACAATTCTAATACTTGATCTTGCTGGTTAGCACGACAAGCTAAAATATCCTGAACTAAGTCTCTATCTTGTAACACCCCCATCAAAGTTTGTAACATTTCTAACTGAGAATGAGCCTCTTTGATTGCCAACATGACGATTAACTGAACAGCAACTTCCTGATCTTTGCTTGCCATCTGAGTAAAGGTAACTGGCTTTTCTAAGGTCATTACTGCTACTTGCGTTTGAGTGACATGTTTGGCATCCGTGTGGGGTAAAGCCACTCCGTAGCCTTCAAATTGCAAACCCGTTGGAAAAATATTTTCGCGCTCAATGATTGCAGAAACAAATGTGTCTTTAACAAATTGCTGTTCTCGAAGACGGTTTCCCAGATACGTCAAAGCTTCTTCTGCCGTTTCTATACCTGAAACCTGTAAAAATATTAAATTTTCATTCATCCTTTAACTTTCCTTTCCTAATAATACACGCATAAACTCATTCTTAGTATTAGCTTCTGCCAGCTTTTTAATAAAATTCTGATTGTCAATTTTCGAATAAATATGGATAAGTGCATCTTTGTAGACTTCTTCTTCTCCACCTTTAATAGCAATTAGCATAATTACCCTAACTTGATTAGTCCCCCATTGAATCGGGGCATTTAGGGTTAGAAGGCTTAATTGTGATACTTCAACGGTATCTGGACTGGCATGTGGTAGGGCAATTCCAGTATAGACACTGGTGCTTCCTAAGGCCTCTCGTTGCATGATAGATTTCTTGTATGCTGACGTGTGATTATCGTTAGTATCGTTATGTTCCACAAGATATTGAATACACTCTTCTAATGATTGGCAATCTTGATGTAAATAGATACGCTCCCCTATTAAATCTGAGATAAGCGACTGATTCACAACATCATGATTATTGATAACAGAAAGGGTCTTTCGATTTCCATTGACCATGGAGTAATACACATCTCGTATTTTTTCCATCTCCAATTGACTAAGAACAGGACTAACTAATATGTAGGGTTCCTTAACATGGCTCAATTCCACCGAACTAATAATCATATCTGCTTTTTTGGCTTCATGATTTGTGATCTGGGTATAATCTATCTTTTTGAGATAGTCATAGGGAGAAATCACCCGTTTAAGTGCATTGATAATGAGTTCAGAAGTGGCTAAACCATGGGGACAAATAACATAGATTAATAAGGGCTTTTCAATTTTTTCAACAGCAATTTGGAAATAAATTGTCAAAAAAGCAATTTCCGAATCTAAAAAGGCAATCTGATAATTATCTGCCAGTGTCTTAGTAGCTAACCATACAATGTTGAAGAGTATCGAGTAACGCTTTTTAATTTCTTCAGTGGTCTGATTTTCTAAACGAATACCATTTTTTAAGCGGTAAATCATCGGTCGCATATGGTTGGCAATTTTTTCATAAAGGTACTGATCAGCTTGGAAATCAATACCAGACAGTTCACTAACCTTCTGAATTAAGTGTTTAGTTAAAATATGAAATTCATGCTTATCATCTGGGATAGTGACATAGCCTAGTGATAAAATGGTTAAACAAATATCTTTAATATCCTTATCTGGCAACCTCTCAACTGGTATGGACAAAGCCTGACTCAACAAGTCACTTGCTAAAGGGTAGACTTCAAGGCACTTCAAATCTTCCTCAATACTTGCTTCCTTTAAACAATGTTGTCGTCTAATCCGATTACTTGCAATCAAAAGATCTAAAATGAGATAGATTTCCAAATGACTAGGAATTGAGAAAGCATATAAAGCCGTAGATTTGGCAATCATGTCACAAATGTCAGTCACCTGCTCTATAGGAAAAATCGAAGAAAGAGTCTTTGGGATATCTCCCTGAGGAGACATCAACTGAAAGTTAGAAATAAGATAAGTACGATAAAAATGACGAATATCTTTCTCACTCCCCTTAATCTGAACATCCCCCATTTGCTTAGATAAAAGCAACTTATTTTCACGTAAATAGTGTTCTAGTTTTTCCAAGTCCCGTCTAACAGAAGTTTCACTCAAGAAAAAGGATAAGGCTAAATCTAAAACAGACTGTTTATCGGCCTCCAAAATTAGTTTGTAAAGGTAACGTGCTTCGCGTTCTGAATAATCCTTATAATTGATACTTAATTCATTTTGACTTCTTAAACTTGCAAGTAATTTAGCCTTATGAGCCCCTTCACCTTCTACAAGAATCCCATGCCTAGGAACTTTAGTTAAAAAGAGGTCATTAGTTAAAAAGAGGTCTTGAAGCTCTTTTAAATCTGAATAGATGGTCTTACTAGAAACCTGATGAGTCTTTGCTAATTGAGCAGCACTCATAAAACTATTTTGTTCCAATAGGGTTATAGCTAAATCTTTTTGTCTATTGTTCATCGGTCCTCCTATCAGATGCTATTATCATTATATAGAAAACGCTTACTAAAATGAAGCCATCCTACTTCCACATTAATCTAGTAAGGCTGACTATGGTCTCTAAAATTATTTTCATTATATAAAATGACTTAGTTAATTTCAAAACAGGGTAGAAAAATTATCCTGATAAAGGCTTGTCAAGAAGGCAGATAGCACTATCACAAGAAAGAAACTCAATTATTTTTGTGGTTCAAGCCCTATAATTTTATAGCCAGTAACCTTATTAGGCTGCTTATAGTCTATAGCTTCCTACAAGTATGAATTAGTGTATAATAGAGTCAGCTTCATTCAAGCAGAAAGGAAAAACTATGCTCGCTTTTTCTCAGACCGTAGACCTCTTCATTTGCCCAATTTGTCATAACGGCTTCCAACTAGCCGGTCGCAGTCTTATCTGTCCTAAAAGGCACACCTTTGATTTGGCTAAACAAGGCTATGCCAATCTCCTACTCAATGCCAAAAAAGATGCCCACTACAATAAGGAATCTTTCATCAGGCGTAGCCATATTTTAGAGGCAGGCTATTATCGCCATATTTTAGAAGCTATAAGTAGCTATTTACAGCCAGATAAAAATACTACCATTTTGGATGTTGCTTGTGGGGAGGGCTATTATTCACGTGCACTAGCACAGACGCCTAATCATCAAATCTTAGCTTTCGATCTTTCTAAAGAGTCTATCCTATTGGCAGCCAAAAAAGATCTCCTAAATCGCGTCACTTGGTTCGTCGGTGACTTAGCCAAATTACCCTTGGCAGACCAAAGCGTAGACATCATACTAGATGTCTTTTCTCCTGCCCATTACCAAGAATTTCAAAGAGTCTTAAAACCCACAGGAAAAATTATCAAAGTAGTGACAGCTAGTGACCACCTTAAAGAACTACGTCAGGTTGCTGCTAGTCAAATCTCTTCTAAAGACTATTCTAACCAAAGTGTTATCACGCATTTCGCCCAGGCTTTTCCTGATTATGCAATCAGTCATCATAGCCACACCTACCCTATTAACCAAAAAGATTTAAGTGACTTTACTCAAATGACCCCACTATTTTTTAATGTTGATACCAAGCAGATTGAAATGGAATCTATCCGAGAAATTACTATAGCAGCTGATATTTTAATAGCAAAAAAACTTTAAGAAAACAAGTTCCCACTATGGGAACTTGTTTTTTTCACTATGAATGGAGCGGCTCCTGACCTAGAATTATTATTAAAGAATCTGCCTAGCAGGAATGTTAAGGTATGTGACTACCGACGCCACCTTTTCGTTTTTTTCAGCATAATAGGATAGGTTGTCATTACTAACCACTTAACCAAGCGATTTCCTGGGCTTGATTGAATCCCTGCTTTACCTTTAGCAACCATTTGCTCAAAGGTAATATGAGGTTCTGTAAATTGCCCATTCAGATAGCAAAGGTAACAATACTCATCTGACTTTGTTGCATCAGCATTATGGCCACGGAGATCTCTCTTTTTTGGCATTAAAGGCATGGCACAGGACTGACAAAATTTTTCCATAACTCTCTCCTATCTTTTTTTCTATTTTACCATAACTAGGTAACTAAATGTTGTTTTCTGAATATTAAAGTTTTTCCGTCTTAAAGGAATAAATAAAAACCATGATTTCTCATGGTATATTTATTGTGACTGAGATTTATTTCTCGCCTTTTATTTCTCCAACTAAAGTAGATAGGGCCTTGATTACTCTATCTTGTTGACCTGAGGAAAGTTCTTTGATTTGCACTAATAACTCAGATAAATCTTCATTTTTTTCAACCAGACTAATATCAAAAAATTCTTCAAAATCAACTTCTAGTGCTTTCATTACCTTTTCTAAAGTTTTGACTTTTACGTTAGTGGATTGGTTTTCCAATTTATAAACGTAATTGGTCCCAAGATCAGCTTTTTCTTCCAGTTGTTCCTGGGTTAAACCTTTATTCAATCGTAGCAGTCGTATTCTCTTTGAAATATACTCCTGCAAAACTTTATTTTCCATACAATTTTTTACCTCATGTTGTCCATTCTACACAGATATATCAAATTTTTTAAGCTTTTAAAATATCATTTTTTTAGGCAATCAACTTTTAAAAGTCAGGCTATGCTAAAGGTCATTTTTATTACCTCTTCTGACAGTTAGAGTTCCTTCCTACAATACTCTATTATAGCTTATATTGCTATATTTGTGTCTTTTTTAGCCTAACTTTTTTTGTTTTAACCTTTTGGAGACACAACTGTACAAAAGAGGTAAAAGTAGTAACATGCGACTGCTATGTTATAATAGAAAAAAGATAGGAGATTTGCAATGAAAAGTGATACACAATTAAAAGAAGTAGCTTCTCAACTCTTAACCACACGTGGAGTTATGCTTGAAGATATAGCAGAATTGGTTATGTCCTTGCAAAATAAATATATCCCAAATCTAACTATTGACGAATGTTTAGAAAACGTTTCAGCTGTATTAAAAAAACGTGAGGTGCAAAACGCCATTATTACAGGCGTTGAACTGGATAAATTAGCTGAACAACATGTGTTAAGTCAGCCCCTACTTGACATTCTTAACACGGACGAAGGTCTCTATGGTATCGACGAAATCTTGGCCTTGTCTATCGTGAACCTTTATGGTTCAATCGGCTTTACAAACTACGGTTATTTAGACAAAACAAAACCAGGTATCATTGCTCGTTTAAACGTTAAAGACGGCAAATCGTGTCACACCTTTTTAGATGATATTGTATGTGCTATTGCCGCAGCGGCAGCAAGTCGTATCGCTCATAATGATCCCGACAAAAGTGCCATTGCTAACCAGCAATAGCGACGTGTAAAAACCCTTAACTTAGTTTCTAAGTTAAGGGTTTTTTTTAGTCAACTAGTTTTGGCAGAAAAAGTATGACTTGCGTTCCTTCACCTTCTTGACTGAATACTTCTAATTGACCCTTAAGTAAGGTCACAATACGTTTAACAATAGCTAAGCCGAGTCCATTTCCTTCTTGACTATGAGATTGGTCGACTTGATAAAACTGATCAAAAATATACCGTAATTTGTCAGGAGCAATACCTATCCCCTTATCTTGGAAAGTAAGAGAGAGGCCTTTGTGGTCTGCTTTCATGATAATTGTCAGATTAACTTGTATTCCGGAGTATTTAATAGCATTATCGAGTAAGTTAAGCCAAATTTGCATACTTAAATCAGGGTCCGTTCCCCACACTAAAGGAAGTGCCTGAAAATCAATTTGGATCTCTTTATCTTTCCACTTTTCTTTTAACAGAATAAGGCTATGCCTAATTTGTTCATCTACTCTAACTTTTTCAATGCGAAGCTGGTCTTGACGATCTAAGCGTGATAAATTCAAAATATCATCACAAAGTCGACTCAGTCTTAAGGTTTCAGACTGCATCAATGCTAAGAGCTCAGCCTGATCTTCCCTATTCAAATCAGAGTCAGCAAGCAAATCACTCAATCCCACCAAAGAAGCCACTGGCGTTTTCAACTCATGGGAAACGTTTGAAATAAAATCTTGACGCAGCTGCGCCAAATTCTTCAAATCTTGGGCCATCTGATTAACGTTTTGAGACAGCTGATCAATTTCGTTATGATATGGAGCGGTATCCTTAGGATAGGTTTTACGGACGATCTGATAATCGAAATTCCCTTGAGCTACTGCTTTAACAGCCTGATTCAAATCTTGGATAGGACGTGTTAGATGAATCGACCCCTGCCACATAATGAAGCTACCAAGTATGAGAATAACACCGGTATAAATCGTAATCCAAAAAAGCAAGTGCCCTTCAAGTTGTAAACCAGTTCTTAGAGCATAAACGACAAGAAGACCCGACAGACAAGTTATAAAGAGAATCCCAATAAATAAAACAACGAAATAAGACCGTAAAGACCACTGTAATTGTTTAGCTTTTGCCATTTATAAGTCTCCCTTTATAACCAAGCCCACGAACTGCTAGAATATCAAAGTCAGGATTTCCCTTGCATTTTTGCCGAAGCCTTTTCACACAAGCATCTACCAGTCGTTCATCTTTGTCGTCTTCCATTCCCCAAATATCATCTAATAAATCAAGCCGCGTAAACACTTTTTCTGGCCGACTCAAAAGTTTATAGAGCAAATAAAACTCCTTGGGTGGTAATTGGATAGACGTTTTCTTTGTTAGGTCAGTCATGGTTAACTGAGTATAGTCCAATTGTGTATGGGCAAAGACCAATTTTTGTTCTGCTTCTAAACCTGCTCGTCGAAGCAAGGCTTGAACTCGTAAGAGTAATTCTGGCAACCGAATCGGCTTGACCAAATAGTCATCGACCTCCAAGCGAAAAGCTTCTTCTAGGGACTCAAATTGTGACTTGGCTGTAATCATTAAGACTGGCGTCTTATCACCAGTTTCCCTTAACAGCTTTAATAACCCATAGCCGTCCAAAATAGGCATCATAATATCCGTAATGACCAAATCAACCTTATGTTCTTCCATGACATCTAAAGCTTCCTGACCATTAAAAACAGGATAAACAGTGAAATGATTCTGCTTAAGCTTAGTCGTGATAATTTTATTGAGTGATCGATCGTCTTCAGCAACTAAAATGGCAAACATGACCCCCTCCTTGCTCCCCAATTATATCACATCTAAAAAACTTAAGCTCGGACTAACTGGCCATTTTTGAGCTCATATACCTTGTCAACTAAATCTAAAATAGCGTGGTCATGAGTTACCATCAGCGCAGCTTTCTGCTTGCTTTTCACTTCTTCTTGGATAAGTCTAGCAATATCTTGTCCCCTTTTGGGATCTAAACTTGCTGTTGGTTCATCAGCTAGGATGAGCTTAGGATTCCCAATAAAAGCTCGCGCAATAGCAGCCCTCTGCTTTTGCCCCCCCGACATATGGCTAGGGTATTTATCTTGACAGTTAAGAATATCTAATTCTTCAAGAAGACGAGTAACTTCTGCCATCATTTCTTTCTTGTCCTGACCGCCCTTCATCTTAGCTACCATTAACAGTTGATCTTTAATTGACATAAAGGGCAAAAGCTGATGATCCTGAAAAATAAAACCTAGTAATTCTTGACGCTTTTTAGTCCATTGCTGTTGCTTCAAATGGGACAAATCTTGACCAGCAATCGTAATAGTACCAGAATCAGCTGATAAAAGGAGCCCCGCAATAGACAGAAGGGTTGATTTCCCTGACCCTGAGGGCCCTAAAATAGCTACAAATTCATTCTGTTGAATATTTAAGCTAAGATCATTTAGAATGGTGCGACGACCATCCCCATCTTGAAAACTTTTAGTGATATGTTCTAATTCTAATAATGCCATCTTACTCTCCATTTCCACCAATAACTTCCAAAGGATCAACTTTTCTAACTTTCAACAAGGATAGAGCCCCACAAATCATCGAAATAAGGATAAAGCTTATCGCTACTAGCAAGACATGGTCCCATTTCAGATAAAAAGGCATACTAGCTGGTAAGACTTGTGCCAGACCAGTTGCTAATCCAAGGCCAATACCAACACCTAAAAGCGAAAGCATGGTAATTTGCCCCATCTGAATCAAAGAAATTTGACTCATAGACATCCCAATCGCTTTGAGAACTCCAAACTGTTTTAATTTTTGCAAGGTTAAAATATAAAAGAAAACACCAAGGATTGCTGAAGAAGCTACTAGTAAAACCCAGGTAATCATGGTTAAAGTCAAATGCTCTGCTTGATAACCAGGAATTTTCTCAATAAGATCCTTTTGTCCCAATTGAGTCACCTCTTTAGGAAGATCTTTTGTGTTGAATTTCTCTTGAGAGACAAAGGCTTGTGGTTGCCATTTGTAACCAGGCATGCTTTCTTTTTTAAGACTTGCAAACGTTTGAGGTCTCATAAAGGCAACTGCGCTGTGGCCGTACATAGCATCTTTAGCAAAGCCAACCACTTCAAGTGAATGCTTACTGCTACTATCAAGAATCTTATCACCTAGCTTAATCCCGTGAGACTTAAAGGACTGATCGAGGACAACCTGATCTTTGCTTGTTGATAGCTTATGTCCTGACACAACTTCAGGGTTAACCAAAGAACTATCCTCGACAACAAAATAAGTAACATCAATCGTATCTGAATTTGAACTCTTTTTGAGACTAGCTCTCTGAATAGCCATCCCCGCTACCTTCTGACTGGTTTGGTTCTTTATCTCTTTTAAAGTCTGGTCAGAAAAATGCGAGAAGCTAATGATATCCTCTGAGTCCTCTGATAGTAAATAATTAATCTTGCCATAGTTTTCAATCTGAGCACTAACAGCACGACCCAAACCATTGGTTAAACCCGTCAAAAAAACTACCATAAAAATCATAATCACAATTAAAAATTCAATTAAAAGGTATTTCTTAGGCTGATAAGTCAGTTCTTTCCATGCTACTTTCATACATATTACTCCTTTTTCTAATAAGGAAAGTATAAAACAGAATTATGACCTGAATATGACCATTCATAAGTCAATTTCATAAAAATAGCACCCCAAAAGTTAGAGTTTGTCTCTAACTTTTGGGGTGCAGTTCCAGGGTTATTTTTTCTGTCTTAATGTTATGATTTATCAACTAGCGAGTAAGATTTTTGACATAGGCATCCACTGCAAGAAGGGCAGCGGCGACATCTTCTGCCGTGATAACAAATGGCATTTGATGGATTGTTTCACCAGCTATTGTTGCTTGTTGACCAACTTTCAAGAGGTCTTCATAGCTAGCATTGTCTAAATGCAATTCTTTTAGACTTGTCGGCATACCAATCGCTTGGTAGAAATAAATGTACTTATTAATCTCCTCTTTAGGACGATTTTCTAAGAAGAGCTGGGTCAAAGTGCCATAAGCAACTTTTTCACCGTGAGTCAAATGATGAATATCCCCTTCTAATGCTGTAAAGCCATTGTGAATAGCGTGAGCGGCAGCTAGACCGGCACTTTCAAACCCTAAGCCACTGAGTAAAGTATTTGCTTCTACAACATTGTCCAAGGCTTTGGTCACTATTTTTTGCTCACAACTAGCCATCGCTTCTAATCCATCGGCAAAGAGCGTTTCTTCACAAGCTTTGGCAATCGCAATACCTGCTAAGGACTGATGGCCTCCAGCCATTGTCTCACCATTTTTTTGTAAAACCGCTCTCGCTTCAACCCAAGTTGCTAGACCATCTGCAATACCAGAGGCCAAAAGTCTTTTTGGAGCTTGGCAGATAACTTGTGTATCAACAATGACTAAGTCAGGATTCTTAGCATAAAAAATGTATTTTTCAAAAGCCCCCTCATCCGTATAGATAACTGATAAGGCAGACGTCGGAGCATCTGTGGAAGCTACAGTCGGTGCAATAACAACAGGAACACCTAACTCATCTGAGATAGCTTTGGCACTATCAATAGTTTTACCTCCGCCCAATCCAATGATTAAATCATTATTTTGTTCCTTAGCGATTGCAACAACACGTTTAATTTCATTGTCAGATGCTTCACCATTAAAATGGACACGGTCTGCTAGTATGCCTTGTCTATGGAGATAGTCTTCAAAATCCTTACCAATAATCTGATAAACAGTATCGTCGCAAAGTAATATTGGTTTAGTTCCAAGCTTTAGAATAACTTTATGATTTTCAAAGAGAGCATTTTTTCCTTGGATATAACGTGATGGGCTCGCAAAAATTTTCATGATAAGTCCTCGTTTCTATTTAATAGCATTGTTTAAGTTTTTATCTAGACTAATTCTCATATCAGCTATGACTTAAATTATTTCCTTGCCGTAGTTATCAACCCAATCTTTACTAAAATCATCAACTGCTTTTTGAATTGATGGCATCGCAAAGCCAGCTTCAAAGACGTCTGGACCAGCTGTAACGGCTTGGGCTCCTTGAGAAAAGGCTTGATT
Source organism: Streptococcus porcinus (assembly GCF_900475415.1). Taxonomy (NCBI): domain Bacteria; kingdom Bacillati; phylum Bacillota; class Bacilli; order Lactobacillales; family Streptococcaceae; genus Streptococcus; species Streptococcus porcinus. The sequence continues at coordinate 157,101 of NZ_LS483388.1, read as the reverse complement.
AATCTGACCTACATTTTTAAAACTAGCTGCTAAAATTTTGCTTTCTGAGAAATCACGGTCAATAGCTTCCGCAAGCTGTCTAATCACAACTGCAGGGTCAATATTAAGATTTTCCATACGATTATAGTAAGGGGCTAGATAGTCGGCCCCAGCTGCTATTGCCAAAAGTCCTTGAAAGGTCGTGTAAATAGCAGTTGCCGTAATAAGATAACCTTTTGCCTTTAAAGTTTTAATGGCCGCTAAACCTTCTGTAGTTACCGGAACCTTAATATATATGGAGTCACCGCACTGTTTTCGGATTTCTTCTGCATCCTTCAAAATGCCATCATAATCTTGAGCCACAACCTGAACATGAATAGAAGCCTTATCGCCAATGATAGCTCTCACCTCTCGGATACGTTCAAAGAAATCAATAGCCCCTTCTTTTTTAGCAATTGTTGGGTTTGATGTGACTCCAGCCAGTGGTAAAATCCGGCTCCACTTTCTTATCTCATCTAAGTTTAAAGTGTCTAACATATATTCCATTGTTTTGTTTACTCCTATAGTGTGTGTTCTGTTCTTTCTATAATGTCATCTTGCGTTGCTTTTGATAAAACGTTAAAGAAGGCTGAATAACCTGCTACACGAACAATCAAATCACGGTGTTTTTCTGGATTTTTTTGAGCATCAATCAAGGTCTCGCGTGAGACAACATTGTATTGAATGTGGTAGCCATGAAGACGATTGAAGAATGTTCTTAAAAGCGCCTCTAATTTCATTTTATCCTCTTCTTTGGCCAAAGTTTGAGGATTTACTTTTTGATTTAAGAGAACCCCACCTACAATTTCTTCTGTCGGTAATTTTGAAACTGATTTAAGAACAGAAGTTGGGCCTTTCTTGTCCATGCTGTGCTCTGGGGAGCATCCTTCTGCTAAAGGGGTACCGGCATGTCTACCATCCGGTGTTGCAAGGGTGCCTTTACCTTGACCAACGTTAGCAGAAATAGATGAGGTACCTGAGTAACGAATACCTCCAATTGGACCACGATTATATCGTGTATTAGGGTATTTAGCGATTTCATCAATGTAAGTATCATAGGCTTCAACAACAAGCTGATCAGCATAGTCATCATCATTACCATATTTTGGTGCATCATTGATAAGCATTTGTCGGATTTCTTCTCCTCGGTCACCAGCAAAGTCAGTTTCCAAAGCATGCCACAATTCTTCTGTGCTTAACTTGTTTTCTTCGAAGACTAATTTTTTCAGCGCCGCTAGGGAGTCGGACAGATTGGCGATACCAACTTGCAAGCCAGAGATAAAATCATAAACGGCTCCGCCTTCTTTCAAAGTCTTACCACGGCCAATACAATCATCTGTTAAGGCTGAACAAAGAATATCTGGCACTTCTGATTCTAATCCGAGATCAATAGCATTCTCAACAATGACACTCATACGAGTGATTTCCCTTAACGTTTCATCGAATGCCTCTTTCAACTCTTTGTAAGAAGTCATCTCTTTAAAATGTCCATGCCCCTTAGCAAATCGTTTGCCAGATGATGGATCAATCCCATCATTCATGGTAATAAGCAAAATTTTAGGGAAATTAATATAACTCATCCCTGTACAACGGTATCCCCACTTACCTGGCACTGCTGTTTCAACACAGCCAATCGCAGAATAGTCATAAGCATCTGCTTCCAAGACACCTTTTTTGATAAAGGACGGAATGATAATTTCATCATTATTGAAGGCCGGCATTCCAAAACCGAGCTTCATGACTTCAATACAGTCATTCATAAAGTTTTTGTCTAATCCTTTATGATAACGAACCGTCAGGTTCGGTTGTGGAAGTTTTGTCTGGGCAACACTGCGCAATACCATATAAGAAAGTGGGTTAACGGCATCCTTTTTATCTCTTGTTTGACCACCGATAGTAACATTTTGATAAAGAGGACTACCTGCTGACGAGAAAGTATGAGACTGGCTACGAACTTTGTTAATCGTTAAAGTCTTGATCCAAAGATTAGTCAAGCGTTCCACAATAGAAGCCTCTGTTTCACGCCCCGCTTCCAAGTCCGCTTTAACATAGGGATACATATACTGGTCAAAACGGCCATAAGATAAAGAGTGTCCATTAGACTCAATTTGAAGGATACATTGAATAAACCAAACAGATTGAACCGCTTCAGCAAATGTTTCTGCTGGCTGATAGGGCACCTTATCACAAATCCTAGCGATTTCAAGAAGTTCTTCTTTTCTGACATCATCGGCTTTTTGGGCCAAATGACGTGCTAAGTCAGCATACCGTTTTGCATAAGTTTTAACAGCATCAATGACGATAAAGACGGAGTCGTAAAAATGATACTTAAAAATGTTCTCTGGAACGGTCAAATCAAGTGCAGCTTTAGCATCACGGGCCCGTTTTTCAAAACCGATTAAGCCTTCTTCAAGCAGTTTTTGGTAGTTAACTGCCAAGTGTGCATCCCCAGAATTCATCTTTCCTTCCATACCAAAGAAGCCTGTTTCCATATAAACATCAACTTCTTTCGGGAGAAGGACACCAGCTCGTGCCCGTAAATTATTATTTTCCCAGAAAGGAGCAATAGCCCTTAGTTGTTCCTTAGTTTCTTCTGTGATATAAAAGACATCTCCGTCTCGTTTTTCAAAAAGATCTAATTCTTTAATCACAAAATCTAAGGTATATTCTGGGAAAATTGGTGCATCTTTATTAGAGGAAGCCTGGTTCCCTGCAATTAAACTGTCATCTTCAATATAGATAGACATATTTTCCAAAATATTTTGTAACATGTAAGCTCGTTTAAGATTTGCAGGTTTATCCATGTGCTTTTGATAGCTTTCTGTTACAAGAATAGCACGCTCAGCATCAATATAAGGTTTTTTTGTCAAAACGGCTTCACGATAGTTATTCATTCTATCAGTAAGTGTACCAAAATAAGATTGTTTCAAGTCAGTCATATGCCTCTCCTTTTTCTTTCGTAATAAAAAAACTTTCCTTCGTAACTATAGTATCATATTCAGAGGACTTTTGAAGCCTCCAATGATAAGAGAATTGATTCATTTTATTTTGCACGATTGTGCAAAATATACCTTCTGACGCATCCCTTATTTTAAAAAAAACCATCTCTAAAAATGAGATGGCTTAAGAAAGATGAAGGAACTTTTTACTTGTTTTAATTCTCAGCGGATAATTCATTTTGATAAGCAATTTTATCTTGAACCTTAAAGAATGGGAAATAAATGATAGTTGACAAGATCAAAATAAGAATTTGGATAAGAGCCCCTTGCCAACCACCTACCATAAAGCCAGAGATAATCGCCGGAGTCGACCAAGGAAGTGTGACTCCAGAAAAAGGTTGCATAAAGCCGATTGAGATGGAACCGTAGACAAGTAGTGCTGCCAAAACAGGAACCAGAACAAAAGGTAAAAACATGACTGGGTTCATGACAATTGGAAAGCCAAATACCACTGGTTCATTTACATTAAAAAGTGCTGGAAATGCCGCCACCTTACCTAGAGCCTTATACTGCTTTGATTTTGAAGCAACTATCATCGCAATAACTAAACCACAAGTAATCCCTGAACCTGAGAGAATTAGGAAAGAATCCAAAAATTGCTGAGTCACAATGTGCGCGCCATTCTCTAAAGTCAGTTTGTCGGCAGCAAGCAAGGCTTTATTAGCATCTAAATTCGACAACAGCAAGGCTGTAACGATTCCGTTAACTACTGATTGCCCATGTACTCCAAACCACCACAAGAATGAAATAAAGAAGGCAATACCAATCGCACCATAAAGGGAGCCTGTTAGTCCTTGTAGAGGAACTTGTATCACTGAGTAAATCATCTCAATAAACGTTCCACCGCCAGTAACAGCTTTTGCAATAAGATAGACGATCATTGACAAAGTAAAAATAACAAAAGCTGGAATCATTGCTTCAAACTGCTTAGCAATAGCTTGTGGCACTTGCGGGGGCATTTTTATCACTATATGCCGACGGATAAATTCCGTGTAGATAGCGCCAACAACTAGCCCAATAAGAATGGATCCAATGATCCCTTGACCACCAAACCAGACCTTACTAATGGCATCTGCGATAGCTTCTCCTTTTACTGGAATATAGGAAGATCTTAATAAGATAAAGAAGGCAGATAATGATAGAACACCTGCAGGAAGGGGTTCAACACCAGCATTTTTAGCGTAGGAATAGGCAATAGCAAAACAAGAAATCAAACCCATAATAGCAAAAGTACCGGAGTAAACTTGCATGAATGGCTCTGTCCAGTTCTCACCAAAAACCTTTGCGATAGCTTCATTAACACCTTGAAATGGTATCTGACCAGCAATTAAAAAGAGACTCCCGACCACTGTTAAGGGCAAGATAGCAAGCATCCCATCTTTGAGAGCAATAATCCCTTTCATATTAACAAAAGTCATGATCGGTGCAATGATTTTTTGTGTATTTATCTTGGCCATCTTGGACTCCTATCCTTTAACGAGACCTAAGGCTAGGTCAAGCACTTTTTCACCATCCAACATCCCGTAATCAGCCATCGGGATGACTGCAATTGGAATACCATGTTCTTGACAGATAGCTTCTGAGCTTTCTAAAGTATAAGAAACTTGAGGACCTAAGAGAGCGACATCAATCTGAGGAGCATAATCTGCCAATTTCCCTTGAGAATAAGCCTCTATCTGGCATTCTATTCCTCTTTTTTCAGCTGCTACTTTCATATTGTTAACCAGCATCCCTGTAGAAAAACCTGCTGCACAAAATAAACCAATTTTCATCATCTTTGTCTCCTTTAGTTATTTCTAAATCTACTTAGTTGCTAATTCTTTACGAAGATCAATAATTTCTTTAATCAAATTAATTTCAGTAATGGTTGTCATCAAGTGATCTTGTGAATGGACAAATAAAGCCGATATATCTGATTTATTCCCGCTCGCCTCCTGAGCTAAAAACTGGGTCTGCAAATTATGTGCTTCTAATAGAGCATTGTCAGCAAGCGCCATTTCACGTTCACTATTTTCATAGTCCTTAGATTTTGCAAACTTCAAAGCCTGATAGATATGCTGCTTGGCATCTCCAGCATTTAAAATTAAACCCATGATAATTTGATCAGGTACGATTAATTCCATTTCTTTCATCTCCTTATTTTACTTTGTTATAGCTTTCTTTTGAAAGTTTCACAGTTGCAATTGTAACCGTTTTCCTTTCGCCTATAATTTTATTCTAGCATTTTTGCCATCAGGGTCAATGCCTATCGTGCCATCTTTTTATTTGTGCACATTTGTGCAAACAACTAACTATTTATCACTTACACCCTCACTATGTGCCTAAACAAATAGATGCTAAGACAGAAACCAATAATAGAAATCAACTAGTCTTTTGCGCAAAAAAAAGCCCTGATTAGCATCAAGACTTAACATTTATTCCTTTAGCAAAAGTGTTTGACGTTTTCAAGATCATCATCTAACTCTAACACACGCATCAAAGTATCTTTATCTGTCACTAAATAGTTAATAAAACCTGCCTTCAGTGCTGCCAAGATAGCCTTTGCTTTATAAGCTCCCCTTGCAACTGCTAACGTTTTTGGTACCTGTTCCAATTGCTTGAGTGAAATACCGATGGTTCGTTCTTGTAAACCTATATAAACAGGATTACCGTACTGATCAAAGAAGCGGCAACAAACTTCACCTACCGCCTCTTCCTTTTTTAACTGTTCAAAATCGGCAATGGTTAACAAATCAAGCCACTGACTTTTTTCCCCACTATGCGCTTCGCCACCAATCCCCACTATGGCTAAATCAAGTTGATTCCAGCTTTCTAATAAACTTTCAAAATATTTAGACTGTAAGATCCCATTAGTAAGGTCTTTATTCTCCTGCACAGCCATAGCATTAATAAAAGTACTCTTCCCTTGAAAAATTCTAGCCAGCCGGTAAACTAAGGTATTAACATGGAATTGGACATTAATATGACTAGGACCACCTGCAAGCGGACAAACAGAGACACCCGTCATGGATTTAGGGTCCAGCTCATCAATTACACTGGACAAGGTTGCTCCCCAAGCAATCCCAATTTTATCCCCATCTCTAACCGTATTACGCAAAACTTCAGCTGCTGTTCTTGCAACCTTACTGTGAGTATTAGCTAGACTATCCTCTGGATCGTTTGGCACAATATCAATTTTTTCCAAACCATATTTTTGCCGAACATACTCTTCTAAACCAAACAGATGCGTATCATAGTCAGCAATCTCGATACGAACAATACCTTCTTTTTTCGCCTTTGCCAGCATACGACTAACAGTTGTGCGATAAATTCCTGTCTCCTCAGCAATCTGTGTCTGGCTTTTGCCCTCAACATAAAATAAGTAAGCTAGCTTAGCCAGCATGCGCCGCTTTTCTTCTCTCATCATAGACACCTACACCATCAGACATAGTCTAAAACAATCCCAAAGGAGTTTAGCAGTTGTTGACTCTCTTTATCAAGGTTTTGATCAGTAATGACACGCCCCACCCGGTCAAGGCTAAGCTGTTGAACCAGACTAGCTTTTAAAAACTTACTAGAATCAGTCAGAATAATCGTTTCTTCCGCCGCATCCGCCATATATTGTACACTTTCACAACGCATCATGTCTTTACACATAAAACCGATTTTAGGGCTAAAGCCATCCGTTCCTGCAAAAACCCGATCAACATGGAAAAGATCAACCATCTGTTTAAGTAAAGGTCCGACCGTTACCTCAGAATTAGGCTGATAATTGCCACCTAATAGAATAATCTGACAAGAATCATATTGCCTTAGAAAATTAGCAATGAAACAAGAATTGGTAATGATTTTGATGTTACGTTTAGTCTGACAAAGAACCTCTGCTAATAATGCACAAGTTGAACCCGATTCAATCATAATCGTATCATTGTCTTGAACCAATTCGGCCGCTTTTTCTGCGATTTTCCGTTTGATATTGTAATTATAGGACAAGCGTACATTTAAGTTATCACCACTATTTAAGACGGCGTAACCATGTTCTCGATGTAAAAGTCCTTTACTCTCTAGTTTATCTAGATCCTTTCGAACGGTTACTTTCGAAACTCCTAAATGTTTTGATAAACTGTTAACATCAATACGTTTATGGTCCGAAACCAATTGAATGATTTTCTCTAATCTGTTCATTATTCACCTCAACATCTATTATATCAGGTTTCTTAGGAAATGAAAAAATAAATCTGCTTACGAACGTAATTGATTTATTTACGTTTATTTGCTATCATTAGATTACTAGGAAAGGATTTTGAACTATGACAGAATCAGGCATTGTCTTTAATATTCAGCATTTTAGTATCCACGATGGTCCGGGTATTCGGACAACTGTCTTTTTAAAAGGTTGCCCCCTGCGTTGTCCCTGGTGTGCTAATCCAGAATCACAAAAAAAACAACCCGAGCAGATGCTTAAAGCAGACGGACAAACTTATGAGACCGTTGGGGAACTTAAAACAGTTGATATGGTCATCGAGGACGTTTTAAAAGATCTCGATTTTTACGAAGAATCTGGCGGTGGCTTAACTTTATCTGGTGGTGAAATTTTTGCTCAATATGATTTCGCCAAGGCTATCCTCAAAGCTGCCAAAGAAAAAAGCCTCCATACTGCCATTGAAACAACAGCTTATGCTAAACATGAACAATTTATTGATCTGATACAGTATGTAGATTTCATCTATACAGACTTAAAGCACTATAACCAAGTAAGGCATCGCAAAATGACAGGTGTCACCAATGACCTGATTATCAAAAACATTCATTATGCCTTCGCAATGGGCAAAGAGATTGTCCTACGCATCCCTGTCATCCCCAATTTTAATGATTCTTTAGAAGATGCTAAAGCCTTCTCAGAACTTTTTAATCAACTAGAAATCAGTGAAGTCCAATTATTACCTTTCCATCAATTCGGCGAAAATAAATACAAACTCCTCGGACGAGACTACCAAATGACTGACGTACCTGCCTATCATCCGGAAGATTTAGAAGATTATCGCCAAGTTTTTCTTCAACATCAGATTCATTGCTATTTTTAACAGTCAAAAAGTATCCATCCAATTTCATTATGGTGGATACTTTTTTGTTCATAAGAAATTGCACACAGCTTCTAAGTTATCTATCTAGCAAATCTTTAAGGTTTGTTAACCTTCATAATACGAACTAAGTGGGATCTTTCAGCTTCTTCAAGTTTTAATTCAATATAATGAATAGTTTCTATCAGTTGAGGGATAATAGCATGTTCTAAACCATTGACACGACGACGTGTTTTTTCAATATCATCAGCCATCAACTGACACTGTTTTTCAACTTCTGCCAATCTTAGCATCGGCTGCAAAAGGTTTTCCATATTCTGAATGGTTTGATCCATCTCACTGTTTGATGCCAAAAAACTATATGAAAAATTAGCCTCTCCACTATCTTGCTCTTCCTGAATGTGATATTTAGGAACACGGACACTCATAATATTATCCACTTCGATATAAAGTGAGAGGTCATGGATAGGAATGGAAAACAATTCTTCAACGACAGCACTATTTTCAAGTGACTTTGCCAAAACAAAGGTTTGCATGTTCTCAATTAAACACTCTTCAACCTGACGCCTGAGCTTATCATTCTCGCGTATTAAATCAACAAAATGATGCATGAGTTCATCGCGCTTATCTTTTAAAAGTTTATGGCCCCTTTTAGCAGTCCTTAACCGTTTTTTCAACGAATTGAGTTCCATTCGTGTGGGTTTAACATTTAATCTTGACATCTCATAATAAACCTTTCTTTAAGATAGCATAGGCTCAATCAACCACAGCTGAGGTTAAGCTAATCAACTTTTCCTAAGTAGTGGTCAATCATCTCAGCTTTAATCCGTTTCAATTCTGTTCTTGGCAAGATGGAGAGGAGTTCCCAGCCCAAGTTGAGACTTTCTTCAATGGAACGATTTTGAGCGAACCCTTGATTAATGTATCTTTCTTCAAATTGGTTGGTAAAGGTAACATATAATTTATCAGTTTCTGATAAAGCCGATTCTCCAAGCACAATAGCCAATTCTTTTGCTTGCTTACCTTGCGCGTAAGCTGCAAAAAGTTGATTCATGGTTGCAGCATGGTCTATCCTTGTCTTTCCTTCTCCGGAACCTTTATCCTTTAGACGGGATAAAGAGGGCAAAATATCAATGGGTGGTTCCAAACCACTGTTATAAAGCGCATGTGAAAGAATAATCTGACCTTCGGTAATATAGCCTGTCAAATCTGGAATTGGATGGGTAATGTCGTCTTCAGGCATAGTCAAAATAGGGATTTGTGTGACCGAACCTGCTTTTCCCACTAAACGACCAGCCCGCTCATATAAGGTTGACAAATTAGTATAAAGATAACCTGGATAACCTCGCCGACCTGGAACTTCTCTTCTTGCTGCCGAGATTTCTCTCAAGGCTTCACAATAATTTGTCATATCTGTCATAATCACTAACACGTGCATGCCCTTTTCATAGGCCAAATATTCCGCTGTTGTTAAAGCAATCCGAGGAGTTGCAATTCTCTCAATAGCAGGGTCATTTGCCAAATTAATAAAGAGGACAGAGCGGCTGATAGCACCTGTTTTTCGAAGATCTTCCATAAAAAATTCAGCTTCTTCGAAGGTGATTCCAATAGCTGCAAAGACCACTGCAAACTTCCCATCATCACCTAGAACAGTTGCTTGGCGCGCAATTTGCGCGGCTAATTCATTGTGGGGTAGCCCAGAACCCGAGAAAACAGGTAATTTTTGCCCACGGACCAAAGTATTTAGGTGATCAATAGCTGAAATTCCAGTCTGGATAAACTCATCCGGATAGTCACGCGAAATTGGATTGATAGCTTGACCATCAATATCCAAGAACTTTTCGGCTATTAATTCTGGACCGCCGTCAAGCGGTCTTCCCATGCCATCAAATACTCTCCCAACCATATCTTCAGAAACAGCAAGCTCTAAGGGGTGTCCGGTGAAACGTACTTTTGATTTGGCCAAATTAATCCCACTAGAACCCTCAAAAAGCTGAACGACAGCCTTGTCATGATGAACTTCTAAAACTTGACCTTGACGCTTATCGCCATTTTGCATCGTGATTTCCACCAACTCATTATAGTGGACACCAGAAACCTGATCAACAATCATTAAAGGACCAACCACTTCACAAACCGTCCGATATTCTTTGATTTGCTCCATCTCAGACACCTCCTTTCTCTAAAATCGCTTGTATGGATGCCTTCATCTCAAGGCCTATCTCCTCTATCTGCTTAATGTTTTCCTCTAGAATAAACTTGCTCCTTGCCATCCGATCACGAAGGTCAATTGTTCCCTCCATAATTTCTGAAAAATAAGCCCCTAATTGCAACGCTTTGCTGGCTTCTTCTTTAAAGAGCAAAATATTGCTAAGCATGGCAGCTTGCTTACTAAAAGAACTAAAGGTATCAGCTACATCAAAAGCATTTTGTTGCAAATAATCTTCGCGAATTTGTCTCGCAATAGCTAAGGTTAAACGATCCTGCTCAGATAAGGAATCCATACCCACCAGTCGAACAATTTCTTCCAAACGTGATTCCTCTTGGAGGATTGCCATAGCTTCTCTGACTTTTTGTGGCCAGTCTGCTTCTTGATGTTGACAGATATAGCGTCCAACCTCGTCCTTATAAAGTGAATACGATGTCAACCAGTTAATGGCTGGGAAATGCCTTCTCTGCGCTAATGGAGCATCTAAGCCCCAAAAAACTTTCACAATTCTAAGAGTGTTTTGAGTGACCGGCTCTGAAATATCACCACCAGGAGGTGATACCGCCCCAATAGCCGTAATTGACCCTTCACGCGCATCGCTTCCTAGGAGTTTAAAACGACCTGCACGTTCATAGTATTCCGCAATTCGGCTTCCAAGATAGGCAGGATATCCTTCATCTCCAGGCATCTCCTCTAACCGACCTGATATCTCCCGCAAAGCTTCTGCCCATCTAGAAGTAGAATCAGCCATGATGGCAACTGAATAGCCCATATCGCGGAAATACTCTGCAATCGTGATACCAGTGTAAATAGAGGCTTCGCGAGCTGCTACTGGCATATTAGAAGTATTGGCAATTAAGACTGTTCGTTCCATAATTGACTGACCTGTCGTAGGATCAATTAACTCAGGGAATTCATTCAAAACATCCGTCATTTCATTGCCACGTTCACCACAGCCAACATAAATAACAATATCAACATTCGCAAATTTGGCTATTTGGTGCTGAACAACTGTTTTTCCCGCACCAAAAGGTCCAGGAACTGCCGCTGCGCCGCCTTTAGTCACAGGAAAGAAAGTATCAATAACGCGCTGCCCCGTAACCAAAGGTTCCTTCGGAATGAGTTTTTGTTTGGTCGGCCTATTTTTTCTTACCGGCCATTTTTGCATTAAAGTCCCTTGGTAAATAGTGCCATCATCTTGCTTAATCTGATAAACAATATCGTCAACACTAAAATCTCCAGATTGAATAGCAATCAGCTCCCCTGAAACATGAGGAGGAAGCATAATCCGATGCTCAATAACCTTTGTTTCTTGAACGTAGCCCACAATATCACCAGCCACAAGCTGACCGCCAAGTTCCACAGTCGCCACAAAAGTCCATAAGCGTGTCCTATCCAAACTCGGAATATGAATACCTCGCAATAAAAAGTCACTCTGGGTAGTCTTTTGGTACCGTTCCAAAGGCCTTTGAATGCCATCAAACATCTCAGCCAACAAACCCGGACCCAATTCTACAGATAAGGGTTCGCCGGTCGTCACTACAGGTTCATCGGGACCAACCCCTGACGTTTCTTCATAGACTTGGATCGAAGCATGATCTTTTCGCATTTCAATAATTTCACCGATAAGTCCAAGCTTACCTACCCGACAGATATCTTGAATATTAGCTTCTGCCATGCCCGATGCAACCACTAGAGGGCCTGAAACTTTTATAATTTTTCCTTGGCTCAACTTTTTCTCCTTTTTACTATTTACTTGGGATCCTATCCAAAACCTCATAAGATATTCTGCCCAACAGCTCTTTCAACACGCTCCTGAAGCCGATTTAACGCAATTCTTTCTTTGTGCTTATAACTTGGAAGTAAAATAATGGCTGGCATCAGTTCTTTATCATAACGCGCTATTGTCTCTGGGATAAGCTGTGCAATGTCTTCTGTTACATAAATGATGCCAAAGTTAGCCTTTGCTAACTGACGTAAAGTATTAGTTGCCTCTTGTGCTTCAATAACAGGGAAAGTCTGAAAACCAATCATATGAAATGGTAGAATTAGATCCCGATTTCCCACAACAGCAATTTTATAGGTTTTAGTATTCATAAAAGGGTCTCAACCTTTCTTTTACCAAATCAAGCGGTAGCTGATTTACCTTGGCTGATAAGATTAACCGTAAGTTCTTGATTTCAAATAACTTTGTTAAAAGAAAACGAGCTACTGGATAAGGGCCTTGGCAAGTAAATTTACTATCATCAAAGAGATAAAAGATTAAAAGATCAACTAATTCTTCCAATTCCCTAATGCTTAGCTCCCCCTTAGCTATTTTTTGCTCATAATTAGCTAGCCTACTTGAATAATTCTCTGGGAGTAATTGGTTATACCAACTACTTAAGGTCTGATAAATAGGGCCGCAAGTAAGCTCTTGGTAGGTTAAGCTTGATTGTTCTGTTAATAATTGTTTAATGAAGCCATCTGACTTGTTCAAGTTTCTTGCACGCATCAGCGTCAGCACATTATAGGAGTCTGTTAGAATATCCACTGCCTTATCAAAAACGGGGTCATCTAACTGCTCTGCAATTCGCCGCAGGTGTTTAAAATAAGCTAAATCAGCCCCAATTTCAATTACCCGACTATCCCCATAATCAACATACTCTTCCCAAATAGACTGGATTTCCTCCTCAAAATAAGCAGGAAAATAATCAGACTTTAAAGTCCTCACAAGATGCTGCAAAGCTGGTAAAGAAGTTCCGCCAAAAGGAATCAATAAATGATCTAAATTCTTTTGACTAGCCTTTGCTTTGAGAAGAACTTTGACATTGTGGTAAAGGTAGGGCAGGATAAACAAGTCCACAATCTCAGGAACTGGACACTCAGCAGAGACCCACTTAAAAGTCTTTTCCAACTCTTTCATTAATACCTTCTCAACAGTGTCTAAATTATCTAAATCAGTAATGTTTATAGAATAGGGTGTTTTTTGTAACAAGAGACTCAGTTCCTCTTTATTTTTTGCATTGAGGAGCATCGTGAATTCTTGTTCAGAGATGAAGTCTTTTTCTTTAACACTGATACTTGTATTAAGTTGTGAAAATTGATCGTGATCCATAAGACCCCCTAGTGACTATTAAAAATAAGCTTTGAAAACTGCGCACTTTCGTCTCTATATAAAGCAGCTACCAATTCTTTATAAAGGTAATTGTAATCAATCTGCCCTAAGGATAAGACAAAGCCTGACTCATTTTCAATCAGCTCAGACCGAAAGCTTACCTCTGGGAATGTATCCTTACAATTGGCTAAGACTTGCTGGTTCAATTTTTGAGCTGTTGTTTCTCCCAATTGAACACTAATCTTTTGATTGGGAAATTGCATAAGGACAGCCTTCAAAAAGGAAAGCTCTTGCTCACTGGTAAAAGCTTCCATCTTTTGTAAAGCTCTTGCAAATAAGTCACCTAAAACCTTTTGTTTAAAAGATAAACTAGCCTGCTTTTCCTGATTTCTACCCTCTTGACTGCGGACTTGAAAATGACTTTTAATCTCTCTCAATTGTTCTGTGCGATAAGCTTCTTTTTCTGTTCGCATAGCTTCTCTATCTAACTCGAATTCTCGTTCCAATTCCTCAATAGCCACCCTAAATTTCCTTTGGCTATCTTGGTGAGCTTGTTCAAGAATAGTGGCTTTTAGTTGTTCAATATCACTCATACAATCCTCCCTTCAAACACACTAAGCAGCCTCAGCCTGACTTGTCCTAAATAACACACAAGCCTAACCAACCCGCAATGTTAATATAAAGGACACAACGAAGGCTAAGATAGCGTAGGTTTCGACCATAGCAGCTAAGATAGCTCCCTTCATATATTCCTCAGGACGCTTGGCTAAAATTTGCATCCCAGCCACTGCTACATTTCCTTGATGCTTAGCAGAAAAGTAACCAACAAGTCCTATTGGTAGAGAAACAAAAAAGTAAGCCACTCCCTGCTCAAGAGCTAAGTTGGGAGTTAATTGTAACCAAATTAAAATACCAATAACAAAACCGTACAAGCCTTGCGTTCCTGGTAATAGTTGCAAAATTAAGGCTGATGCAAATTTATCTGGTTCTTCTTTTAATAAAGCAGCGGCAGCCTGACCCGCTTTCCCAACACCATAAGCTGAGCCCATGCCACTAAAACCAACCGCAATAGCAATCCCCAAGGCGGCAAAAAAAGCGCCTCCGTGACTTGTAAAATAACTTGCTAACTGTTCCATATTATTCTTCCTCCATTTGACTTTCTTTCTTAATGACCACATACTTATTAGCTACTTTTAAGGGGTTAAAAGCTCTGCCTCCACCTTGATAGAACTTACCAAAAAATTCAACAAACATTAGTCTAGCACCATGAACATATCCTGATAATAAGGACAAGAAAATATTAATAGCATGTAAAAAAACAAAAATCACAATACCTATCGTAAATCGCCCTAAAGGAGGAAAAATGCTCACAATTAAATTAAAAGCTGATCCGATACTTGCTCCCGATAGCCCTAAAGCCATAAGACGCGTAAAACTTACCAAATCGCCAATATAGGAACTAATATTATAGAGTTGGTATAAACCCACTCCTAAACCTGCAAAATTTTTAGATTTTAGCACAGCAACAAGGACAATTCCTATAGCATTTACAATAGCTAACCATTTCCCAGTTGTGATTAAAAAGCCTAGCCAAGGTATCAGTAAGCCTATTGCCATTAAAAATAACCCTACTAATATCAAACACCAAGCAAAGCCTGAACTATAAGCTTGTGCATAATCCCTCATTTTTACTTGCTGTAAGCCATTCAAAAGCAAACCAACAATCACTGTCACAAAACCGAAGATGACTGATAAGATAAGAATGGACATCACATCTCTGGTTGTTGATAGCAGATGGACAGGCAAACCAAAACCAAAAAAAGAACCATAAATCAGTCCCCATAAGGCGACTGCAACACCAAGTGTCCTAAAAAATTTAAGAAATCGTCTCTTTTTAACATCTAGATTACCCAAATTTAGAGCAAGACTGGCCACTAAACCTAAGAGAAGACCATAACCTAGATCAGCTACCATCATCCCAAAAAACGTAAAATAAAAAGGAGCTAAAAGAGGAGTCGGATCCTTTTCATAATACTTAGGCAAAGCATACATTTCCGTTACTAACTCAAACGGCTCAATAATAGTGTGGTTACGAAGTTTAATCGGCACCTCATCCCACTCCGCTTGTTCAACATCAGTAGCTTGTATATAAACCGAGCAGCCAAATTGGTCTTGAGCCGCCATTTCTAGTCCCCTTACTTGGTCTGCTTCAATCCATGCTTCAATAGCAACTAAATAGCAACTCCTAGCTAGCAACTGCTTGGCACTTTGCCGTAAGTTTAAAGTACTACAATAGTCTAGCTGAATATAGAGTTCTTCCATCTGGTCTGCTGAATTAGATAATTCTAACACTAGCTGTTCTTTTTCAGCCTTATAGGCCTTAATGGCCTTTTCTTTTTCTAAGAGTAACTCAGCTGGTAACAACTGATAGGGATAATCAAGTGCTTTAAAATGGTAATCTTCCAGAGCGACTGTTTGTTGCTTATCCCAAAACAAAAGAACTCCATACTCTAACTCTGTCTGAAAGACTTTCTCCAATACAATATGAGGATTAGCCAGTAATTGGCGGTAAAAACTATCATCCGCTGTACTTGGAATGGTACCAATCTGACCAGCTAAAACGTTTAAATCAGCAAGATCTCGGGGTACAATTTTTAACTGCTCCCATTTTCTAAGATCTTTTAATTCCACATCAAGCCCTTCCAAAGCCTGGTTAATCGTTTTCAGTCTCTGTATTTTTTCCTGATAATAACAAAGAAGCTCCTTAACCTCTTTTTGTCGCTTTAAATCTTCTAAATCCTCAAACTGAATAGAGGGTTTTTGCTTTTTGAGAGTGGCCAATTTACTTTTAGGCGGGATAATACCTGTTAATGCTTTGATGACGTCTTTGATTTCTTCTTCTTGCCGTCTAAAATAGGCTAAAGTCTGATTGCCTTCTAAATTCCCTTCAGACTTATCAGCAAATTGCCATATTTTAGGACAAGTATCAGTCCTTTCTTGAAAAGCTTCCTGCCATTCATCTAACTGGCGAACATTCCGTACTTCAACGACTTGCCTTTGCTGTAAAAATTGTAAAAACTGATCTAGGATATCTTGCTCTAAGATAATAGACAGTTTCTTCATTTGACTAATAGCCATATTTTTCTACCACCCTGTCCACAATCTGATCAACCAAGTGCTCTTTTTGATCAGCCAAAAAAAGCTCAATAGCTCTTTCTTGTGCTTGTTGCCTTGCTAAAGTGGCTGCTTCTTCTTGAGCCAATTCCTTAGCCAGAGCCTCTTTTAAATCTTCTACTTGTTTTTGTGTCTCTAGGTCATAACTCAGCCTTAAGGCTTCCAACTTATCTTTAAACTGGATAGCATGTGCTAATTTTTTAGTTTCATAATCTTCATAAATGGCCTTAGCTTCCAGCTCAATAGAGGTCATCTTTGATATGATAGAATTTGTCACGTTCTTCTCCTCATCTATAGGCACTGACAACAGTCACCGCATGCCAACCAAACACCCTTGTTCTCATGTTTTTATAAATAGAAAAGAGAGGCTTATTTCCTGATGGCTAGTTTAGTAGCGAAACAAAAAGTCACTAACCATCTACCACCCAGAAATAGGCCTCCCCTAATGCTATGTTACTTGTCCCTAGTTTAGCTAGACCATTTCAAAGCTAATTCTGCTAGAGACATCATCAGAATGGCTTTATTTACCTTCTTGGTAGAACTCTTCCATATCTGCTTTTGGCACCATACTACCACCAGTCGCCCATGCAATATAGGTTGCATTTTGCATCTTGTCTTCCAAGTCATAAGCTTTCAGATAGGCACGGCCTTCTTCTGTTCCAAAGAGCATTGCTGGTCCAATAGTACCCGCTAGAGCTGCCGGTTCTAAGTGAATGTCTTCTAAATCAATCATTTTTGTCAAGAAGAGTTTTTGGTGCTCTTCAGAAATGGTAATTCCCCCATTAAAGTAATGATGCATCAATTCAGCTACAAAACCAGACGTTCTAGGAACAGCTAAACCATCCATATTTGTTTTCGCATCAATAGCAAAATCAGCCACAGAAACCTTAGAGTATTCTTTGGTTAATAGGCCAACCAACATGGACGGCATATGTGTTGGTTGAGCAAAGAAACAGTGAACGTGATCACCATATATCTGTTTCAAACCAAAGGCTGTACCGCCAGGACTGCCACCAATACCACATGGTGAGAAGACAAAGAGTGGATGGTCTTCATCGACGAGAATCTTTTTTTCTTCCAACTGTTTCTTCAATCGGCAAGGTCCAACAGTATAGCCTAAGAATAGATCCACCGAATGCTCGTCATCTACAAAGTAAGATTTGGGATCTGCATCGGACTCAGCACGGCCTTGATTAACTGCCTCAGTGAAATTTGTCTTATGTTCAATAACGACAACACCATGATCGCGCAAGTATTGTTTCTTCCACTCCTTAGCATCGTAGGACATGTGAATAACCACTTCAAAACCAAGTGAAACACCCATGATACCGACACTGATTCCCAAATTTCCAGTAGTGCCAACCATAATCTTGTACTGACTGAAGAACTCTTTGAATTCAGGACTGCCAAATTTCCGATAATCATCATCATAGCCACTTAACATCCCTGCTTCCAACGCTAATGTTTCAGCATGTTTTAGCACCTCATAAATAGCTCCGCGAGCCTTAATAGTCCCAGCTATTGGCAACGTATCATCACGTTTTAAATACATCTGTCCTGGAATTTTGATTTGGTATTGAGATTCTAAAAAGTGTTGAAACTCTGGGATTTCTGAGATGGCAGATTCAATAATACCATTATTAGCACGGGTGCACTCAAAATTATCGGCAAAGTATGGAGCAAAGCGTTTCAAACGGTCTTCTGCATCTTTGATATCGGCTTTTCCAAACTGCGACACCTTATTAGCGGCATCAACGCCTTGATAAGAATCGTTCATCCAAAAAAGTTCTTCATAGTTCATCACTTTTTCAAGTTCAGGTATTTCTTTTTTCCAAGTTTCTAGACTCATCACAAGCCTCCTTCATCTTTATTTTTCCAGCCGTCAGTCATTTTTCCAAGAAGTTTCTAGCTATCCCTTGCTTGTAGTTCTTGTTTAGTAATTAATTTATAGTTTTTGAATACGCTTCCACCAACATATCCCGCAAGCATACTCAAAGCAATACAGCCTA
Organism: Streptococcus porcinus; assembly: GCF_900475415.1. Classification (NCBI taxonomy): domain Bacteria; kingdom Bacillati; phylum Bacillota; class Bacilli; order Lactobacillales; family Streptococcaceae; genus Streptococcus; species Streptococcus porcinus. The sequence goes on along the minus strand of NZ_LS483388.1, from coordinate 138,535 downwards.
AAGCTGTGATTAACACTTTTACCATCGGGTTATAGGCGAACATGACAGCAAAACCAGCAATTGGCGTTGCTGTTCCCGGAGTATCATTGACCAGTTTCATCAAGGCAATTAAAATACCACAAGCAGCACCACCACAAAAATTAGTCACATAAATCGGAATAGGATTTGCCGAGGTCACATCAGCCTGTGTCAATGGTTCAATGGCAAAGGCAATATTGTCTTTTCTTTCACCCAATTTTAGGCGATAAAAAAGAACAGCATTCATAAAAGAAGAACCAAAAACGGACAAGGCTCCAATAGCCATCGGTATACCGGTCAAACCAAGCATAGCTGTCAAAGCCATTGATGATAGTGGAGCCGTTGCCACAACCACAATTGTACCTCCAAGAATAATTCCCATAATGATTGGATTACTATTGGCACTTGAGGTTAAGATATCACCTATTGATAAAAGCGTATCATTAATCACCGGGGTGATGAGCTTAGCAATGATGCGAGTTAATGGAGCTCCAATAATAATAATCGAAATAAGATCCAATCCACCAGGAATATTTTTTTCCATCCATTTAATCAAGAAGGAAACCAGATACCCAGCAATAAAGCCAGGGATAATTCCCGTACCAGACACTGCCAAGCCAATTAGAACAGCGTAGCCGGGAGAAACACCAATAGCAATCGCAACAAGAATAGCTGCCGCTACACCTGATAAGGAACCATTAGCTCCACCAACTTCGCTCAAAAACTTAAAGCCTAAAACTTTTCCAAAAAAAGAATCTTGAAAAGCCTCAACTAAAAATGACGCACATGCTGCCGAAGCCAATGCCCCCATCGCCTTGGCTCCGTAAGGAGCCTTATAGTTAAATAAGGTAAAAATTGCTAATACCAGAATAAGTAAACCAGTCCCAATAATTATATCCATCTCATTAATCCACCAATCTATACATTAAACAGCTTATGATTTCGTCAGTCTAGCTAGTGCTTCAACCTCAATTAAAGCTCCTTTAGGTAAAGCAACAACTTGATAAGCAGTCCTGATAGGATAAGGTTCCTCAAATAATTCTTCCATCACATGGTTTAAGGTATTAAAATACGTCAAATCTGACAAATAGATAGTAAGTTTAAAAACGTGGCTCAAATCCAGGCCTTGTTCCTCTAAAATTCCCTTAATGTTGGCAAAAGATTGTCGGCACTGAGCTTCAAACCCAGTAGCTAAGTCGCCAGTCTCAGGAATCACTGGTAATTGACCTGAAGTGTAGAGCGTGTTACCTTCTACCGTGTAGATAGAGTAAGGCCCAATAGAATCGGGATAGTTTTTCATAGATAATCCTCCTTTTGTTTCAATAATTTAACTATAAATGAAATCGCATTCATTGTCAATAATAAATTATTATTTTAATAATATTTTATTATACATTTTTTTGCCTCATAGGTCGTTTTTTGCAGAATGTTCATTTTTTTAAATTGTTTTTTACTTTAAAATGTATTACTATAATAATAAAAATCAGGAAAAGGGTACCTTATATGGACAAGGAGAGACTGAACTATTGGAAAACAGTCATTAAGTTTTTACATGGAGTTCTTGGGGAAAATTATGAAATCGTTCTTCATGTGATTGATGAAAATGATATCTACATTGGCGAAATTGTAAACAGTCACATTAGCGGACGGACAACCAATTCACCCCTAACAGCATTTGCACTAGACTTGATTAATAATAAGGTCTATCAAAAACAAGATTTTGTCACCAATTACAAAGCTATTGTGAGCCCACAAAACAAAGAAGTCCGAGGATCGACTTTATTTATCAAAAACGCCAGTGGTCAACTAGAAGGCATGCTCTGTATCAATATGGATATATCCGTCTACAAAAACTTAGCCGAGAATGTCTTAAGTTTGGCCAACCTCCTCCCACATCAGTGTCAGTCACCAACACTAGCGTCAATTAATTATCAACCAGATGAAGCGGTAGAAGTCTTATCAAATAACATTCAAGATATCATTAGCGAGATCATCGACCCTTCTTTATTAAAACAAGGGATTAACCTTAGCCAAGAAGTCAAAATAGACATTGTTTACAAGCTCCACGAAAAAGGAGTCTTTCAGCTCAAGGGAGCCGTTTCAAAGGTTGCTGAAGTCTTAAATATCTCAGAACCAAGTGTCTACCGCTACCTTAAAAAGATTGATGCCGATTAAAATGGTCCATCACTTTCACACTCCAACCTTTCTGTCATTAGCCGAGCGTCCCAAGTCCTTGGGGCTTTTTTAAAAGACTTTATCACTGAAGAAAGACTATCATAAAAAAGATTTTTTAACCTCCTGACTTCTAAAATAAAAACAGCCGACAGGTTAGACAAAAATCTAACTTGTCGGCTACGATGCACATCATCCGTTCTTCTCTTTTCTAGAGTCCACAAATAAGGTTGGACCTTTTGTTTTAAAAAGCCTCGACTTCTCTCAAATTTGCTTAAATAACACTTTTAGGCCAGTTCATTAGCTTACAAATCAGCTCCTGCTAATAGAAAAAGTCTAGCCTTGATATTTAGCAATTACCTGCTCACTAGTCTTCCCCTTTGCTAACCAGTCAACCAATTTGTCCAATTGGCGAAGCTTTTGCATCTGATCATCCGTAATCGTTTCGATTTGGATACCACAAATCTTACCCGTAATGTTTTGCCGGTAAGGGTTATATGAAGGTGCTTGATTTAAAAAGTCACCATAGGTCACATTTGATTTTTTAAGCTCAGCTATTTCTTCATTAGAGTAGCCCATCAGCCAAGTAATCATCCTATCCACATCTTGACCATGCCCTCCCTTACGCTCGACTTTAGCCACCAAAGCCTGATAAACAGACTGAAAGGCCATCTGAAAAATACTATGGGACATCTTTGCCACCTTCTCTCTTTTTTCCTATTCTAACATAAGCTGTTTCCAAAACAAAAAGAATCTTCTTGCAGAAGATTCTTTTTAGTTTCATCCTTTTATCATTAAATAGTTGCCCAAACACTCTCTAAAATATTAGTTTGTTCACGGCCTGGTCCAACTGAGAAGGTTGAAATACGCACACCAACTAATTCGCCCACGCGACGCACATAGTTACGGGCATTTTCTGGAAGTTCTTCCAGACTGCGAACGCCTGTGATATCCTCTTCCCAGCCTGGAAGTTCTTCATAAATAGGTTTACAACGTTTTAATTGCTCCAAACTTGCAGGGTAATAATCAATCCGCTGACCATCAAGATCATAGGCCACACAGATTTTAACGGTATCAAGACCTGAAAGAACATCAATAGAGTTCAAAGATAGATTAGTAATTCCTGACACGCGACGGCTATGACGCATCACAACTGAGTCAAACCAACCGACGCGACGCGGACGCCCTGTAGTTGTTCCATATTCATGACCAACTTCACGGATGCGGTCACCAACTTCATCAAAGAGCTCAGTCGGGAAAGGACCATCACCCACACGACTCGTGTAAGCTTTACATACACCAACAACCTTGTTAATCTTACTTGGTCCGACACCAGAACCAATAGTCACACCACCAGCAACTGGGTTAGATGAGGTCACAAATGGGTAAGTTCCTTGATCAATATCAAGCATAACCCCTTGGGCACCTTCAAAAAGAACACGTTTGCCAGCGTCAAGAGCATCATTTAAGATAACAGACGTGTCTGTCACATATTTTTTAATCTCTTGACCATAAGCATAATACTCTTCAAAAATAGCATCAAAGTCAAGTGGTGTACTGTCATACATTTTTTCAAAGAGACGGTTTTTCTCAGCTAGGTTAATTCTAAGGCGTTCAGCAAAGATATCTTTGTCCAAAAGATCAGCAATCCGAATCCCAACACGCGCAGCCTTGTCCATATACGCTGGACCAATACCCTTGATTGTAGTGCCGATTTTGTTATCACCTTTGGCATCTTCTTGCAACTGATCCAACTTGATATGGTATGGCAGAATCACGTGCGCACGATCTGAAATCCGAAGATTATCAGTGGTTACACCTTCTTCATGCAAGTAAGCTAACTCTTTAACCAATGATTTTGGATTAACTACAACACCATTACCAATAACAGAAATCTTTTCTGGGAAGAAAATCCCTGAAGGAATCAAATGCAACTTGAATTTCTTACCATCAATCACAATGGTATGACCCGCATTATCTCCACCTTGATAACGCGCAATCACTTCTGCATCAGAAGATAAAAAATCTGTAATCTTCCCCTTACCTTCATCACCCCACTGGGTACCAACAACTACTACTGATGTCATATGTTTTCGATATCGGCATGCCAAACACGCAGAGGCCTTCACCTTTCTTGAGCAATATGGCAGGAATCTCACCTGCAAGTTTGTCTTACAATCTATTATAGCAAAAAATGAAAAAAATTGCTAACTCTGACAAAATAATTAAGAAAATTATATCTCTTTTCCTTTTTTAATTTTGATAAATCGGTAAAAGCCGAACAATATAGACTATTTTTAGCAACCTTTAAGTAAGTTACCCCTAGCTGACGCCGCAAAACTCATTAAAAACTTTAAGAAAGACATCTTTTAGGGTAGAATAGACATAAGATCTCCCTCACTAATAGGATATGAAATGGAACAGTTATAAGATGAAAACACTCTTTGAAAGATTAGTCGCCCTCATACCTCGCATGCCAGTCTGGCTCTGGTTTCTCACCTTCGGTATTGTTCTTGCTACCATCGCAGAAACACTACCAGAAGCCTTTTTACTCCCCAGTGCCCTCGTAGTTGGACTCAGCTTTCGCTATATCCGCAAAACACAAAAACGGCTGGCTGGCCAAGCCTTAGCCAAAAGAATCCAAAACCTCAAGGATACCGTACACTTAGCCGACAAACAAAATCAATTGCTCAACCGCTACTTGCTTGAAAATGATATTCAAAACTTTCAACAAGTCGCTCAACAACTATTACCCAAAATTCAATTTATCAAAGAAGAATCTTACCACTTAAAAGATAATATCCCAAAATCAGTTTATCAACGGATTAACCAAAAAGCCGATGAGGTCAAAGTAGATACCCTTCTCCAACTCGAACAAGTACAAATTGACCAGAAACTTAGCTCTAGCATCCTAACAGAAAAGGTCATCTCAGAAAAAGCACCAGAACTCAAAGATATTTATCAAAATGTCCAAAAAGATAACCAAACCATCTTAGAAAAAATTGCCAAAGCTGATAATAAAGCTGAATTAGAAGCCCTACAAGAAAGTAGCATGCAACATTTTTATGACATTTTAAATGGCTACCTGAAAATCAAAGCTTCACCCAAGGATTATTTTAAGGCCGAAGAAAGACTAGCCTCAGCCCACCAAGCCCTAAAACAGTTTGACCTAGATCTAGATGAAACCTTACGAAAATTAAATGAAAGTGAGCTAAAAGATTTTGATATCAGCTTGCGCATGATGCAAAAACAAAACGAATTGAGAACAAAAGAATAAGGAGCCCCTGATGTCTGAATTTAACTTTGATATTGATGCCATTGCCGACAAGGCCATGACTAAAAATGATAAAACCACTGAAATATTAAGTGACAGCTCTACCCAAGCCGGCAAAACTATTTCCTTCTTTGAAAAGCTAAGCCCTGAGCAACAAACTGCCATACTAGCCAAAACCCCAGCTTTGGTGGATTCTTTTATGGACAACCAAAATACTCTACTTGACTTTGGCCAAACAGCCGTCGAAGAAGTTAACAGTACCGTCAATCACATCTTGCAGGAACAAAAAAAATTACAAATCCCACAGGTTGATGACCTGCTCAAAAACACCAACCAAGAGCTCAATGGCTTTGTTAAAAAATATAAAGAAGTCGGCCCAGCAGATTTGGAAAAGAAACCAAACATGCTACAAAAGCTCTTTAAACAAAGCAAAAACACCCTACAAGATTTCTACTTTGACGCCAAAAATATCGAACAAAAAATGGACGGCATGGCTGCCGCAGTCGTCAAACAAGAAGACACCCTAGCTCGCAATATCGTCTCAGCCGAGTTGTTGATAGAGGATAATACCAAGTCCATCGAAAATCTGGTCGGAGTTATCTCCTTTGTCGAAGCTAGCCAAAAAGAAGCTACCAAGCGCGCTCAGGCTCTGCAGGCAGAATTAGCAAGTCTCGACGCAGCAACGCCTGACTACCAACACACAAGCGACCGACTAGCCAGAACAACCGAAGTCATCAACACCTTAGAACAGCAGCATACCGAGTATGTCAGCCGTCTCTATGTGGCCTGGGCCACTACACCGCAGATGCGAAACCTAGTAAAAGTCTCCTCTGACATGCGCCAAAAATTGGGCATGCTCCGCCGAAACACCATTCCAACCATGAAGTTATCTATAGCCCAACTAGGGATTCTCCAACAGTCTGTCAAGTCAGGGGCCACCGCTGATGCCATCGTTAATGCTAACAACGCTGCCCTTCAGACGCTGGCCGAAACCAGTAAAGAAGCCATTCCGGCCCTAGAAAGGTCTGCTCAGAACCCTACACTCTCTATCCAGTCAGTAACAGCCTTAGCCGAAAGTTTAGTCCAACAAAACAAGGGCATCATTGAAGCCATTGATGCTGGTCGCCAAAAACGGGCTCAACTAGAAGCAACAATTATCACGTCCGCTGAAACCATCAATGACTCTGCTAAACTAAGAGATGAAGGCATCATTAATGCCCTTCTCAACCAAGGACGTGCCAGTCAAGAGCAAGTGGAAAAATAAGCCCGTTAAAATCTCGTCATATCAGCCAAAACCAAAGTCTTTACCAAGCTTTGGTTTTTTGCTATTTAGGTGTCAAAAAATTGTATTTCAGGCCCTAAAATTGTAAACTGGAACAAGAAGAAACCAAGAGAAAGTAGAGATAGGATGCTCAATCAGCTGTTACAACAATTACCCCATAATACTAATATTTTAGAAGCAACTTTTGGCCTAGAAAGAGAGGGCTTACGCATCACTGAATCAGGCCAGATTGCCCCAACTGACCACCCATCTTGTTTAGGGTCACGTAGCTTCCACCCTTACATTCAAACTGACTTCAGTGAGGAACAACTAGAACTAATCACACCCATCTCCCACTCTACTAGCCAAGCCAGACGCCGACTAGGGGCTATCTGGGACGTGACCCATGCTTCACTTGCCCCAAAAGAACTGATTTGGCCCCTATCCATGCCACCTTACCTGCAAGATAAGGATATCCAAGTCGCCAAGCTAGAAAACAAAGAAGAGGTTGCCTACCGCAATCACCTGGTAGAAACCTATGGCAAAAAACTGCAGTCCATCTCAGGACTCCATTACAATTTTGGCATAGGGCAAAATTTACTCGAAAGCCTCTTTCAGCATAGTGGCAGTGACAATTTGGTCACCTTTAAAAACCAAGTTTACATGAAATTAGCCCGTCAATTTCTCAACTACCAGTGGTTTGTGACCTACTTGTTTGGTGCATCACCACTTGCCGAAAAAGACTTCTACGCGACGATGCCACAAGGCTTAGCCCGTGCTCTCAGAGCCAGCAAGGCCTATGGCTACAGCAATGCTGACTCGTTGCAAATCTCCTTCTCCTCTCTTGAATCCTACATCAAGGATATCCAAGCTAGCATTGCCCGAGGGGACTTATCCTTGGAAAAAGAGTTCTATTCGGCTGTCCGCCTACGGGGCAGTAGCCATAGCCAGGACTACCTGAAAAAGGGAATCAGCTATCTGGAATTCCGGAGTTTTGACATTGACCCCTTTGACCCACTAGGTATTAGCCAGGAAACCCTGGACAGCTTCCACCTCTTTATCCTCAGTCTCCTGTGGCTTGATGACCTAGAAGACTGCGATCAAGACCTACAAACGGCCAAAGAGCTCAATGAAGTCGTTGCCCTAGCTGGTCCTCTCACTCCGCTGTCGCCTCAGGCTAATCCACAACCACTCCTAGAAGCTATGCAAAAACTAGTCCAGCACTTCAACTTAGATGCCTACTATCAAGGACTGATTGATCAGATAACACTAGCTCTAAAGGAACCTAGACAAACCATCTGCGGTCGTCTTTCTAGTCACATCGCTGACGCTTCTCTGGCAGCCTTTGGCTTAAAACAAGCAACCACCTATCATCACAAAGCAAAACTGGCTCCCTACGCACTTAAGGGCTATGAAAGCATGGAGCTATCGACGCAAATGCTCATGTTTGATGCTATCCAAAAGGGGATTCATCTTGAAATCTTGGACGAATCTGACCAGTTCTTAAAGCTCTGGCATCAGGACCACATCGAACTGGTCAAAAATGGCAATATGACTTCTAAGGATAACTATGTGGTGCCACTGGCCATGGCTAATAAAACCGTGACCAAGAAAATCTTAGACCAAGCGGGCTTTCCTACCCCACAAGGGCAAGAATTTGCGACTAAAGAGCAGGCCTTGCGCTATTACCCAGTGATTGCGGACCAAGCCATCGTGGTCAAACCCAAGTCGACCAATTTTGGCCTAGGCATCTCAATCTTTCAAAAACCAGCTAGCCAGACCGACTATGCAAAAGCCCTTGACATAGCCTTCTCAGAAGATAGCGACGTTTTGGTTGAGGCCTTCATCACAGGTACGGAATACCGCTTCTTCACTCTAAATGGCACGTGTCAGGCGGTGCTTCTGCGCCTTCCAGCTAATATCGTGGGAGACGGTCAACACACCATCAAAGAACTGGTAGCCATCAAAAATCAAGACCCATTACGAGGTAGTGATCACCGCTCACCTTTAGAGAAAATCCAGCTAGGCCCCATTGAAAAACTGATGCTGGACCAACAAGGCTATCAAGAAGACTCTATTTTAAAAAAAGGTGTCAGAGTTGAACTGCGGCGTAACTCTAATATCTCAACCGGTGGCGACTCTGTTGACCTGACAGAAGAGATGGACCAATCCTATAAGGACTTAGCCGCCCAAATGGCAGACGCCATAGGTGCCTGGGTCTGCGGTGTAGACCTGATTATCCCAGATATTAAGGAAAAAGCAGATATCAGCCAGCCCAATGTCCACTGCATCGAACTCAACTTCAACCCTTCCATGTATATGCACACCTACCCTTACCAAGGGCCAGGCCAAGCCCTGACACCTAAAATCCTACAAGAGCTCTTTCCAGAAGTAGCAATCTTAACTTAGATCCCCCTTTCCCTTACCCATTAAATGGGTGAGGGATTTTTACTACTAAAAAACCCCCTTATCAGTGATAAGGGAGTTGGTGTCTTAATGAATCGAAAATAAGTTTTTTGTCTTATGTCTTTTTACCGAGTAGGGGTTAGTTTTTTTTGCGTTTGGCAGCGTAAGTGTAAGCACCTGCACCAATGATAAGGGATAAGCCAGTTGCCACAAGAAGTGGGTTCACAGCTTTTTCACCTGTTGATGGTAAGTGCTCAGCATTGTGGTTTGCTGATGAGTTAGCTTGACCAGCTTGAGCTGCACCACCTATGTGTGGTTCAACTTTATTTGGCATGTCTTTAAGTTTTTCTGCCAATTCTTTCTTAGCTTGGTCTAATTCTTTTTGAAGTTTCGCTTTTTCTTCTTCACTTAATTGTGCGTTCTTCTCAGCTTCTTCCTTGGCTTTCGCCACTTGCTCTTCTAAGCGCTTGATAATGTCATCTTTTTCAGCAAGAAGGGCATTAAGGGCATCAACTTCTTTCTTGTGCTCTTCTTTAAGCTTGTCGATTTCAGCTTGAAGGGCTTCTTTTTCAGCTTTAACAGTCTCAAGTTCTTTAGCAAGAGCTTCTTCTTTTTCTTGAAGTTCTGCTACTTCAGCTTTAGCCTCTTCAAGCTCTTGTTCTAACTTCATAATTTTTTCTTCAAGTTCAGGAACTTTTTCAGCTTCTGCTTTAGCAGCATCGCGTTCTTCAGTTAATGTACCTACTTTGTCAGTAAGCTCTTTATTAGCTTTCTCAGCTTCCGCTAATTTAGCTTCAGTTTCTTTTAGTTTCAGTTGAGCAGTTTCATAGAATTCTTCAGCCATTTTTAGCTTCTCGCTAAGTTCTTTATTACGGCTTTCCTCTTCAAATAACTTACCATCTGTTTCTTCTAAAAGTTTGTCATACTCTTCTCGAGCACTGTTAAATTCTTGAGTTGCTTCTTCTAGTTTAGCTTCAAATTCTTTAACCTTAGCTTCAGATTCAGCTTTTGTTTTTTCTAACTGTTCTTTTAATTCAGTATTTTCTTTATCTTGATCAAGAATTTGTTTGTTTAAGTTTTCAGTAGCTTCCTCGTGAGCTTCTTCATGGTTTTTTAGTTCTTCTTTAAGTGATTCAAGTTCTTTATTTTTATTTTCTAATTCATATAATTTTTCTTCTAATGTTTTGTCGCTCTTTTCTCTCTCAGTTAAGAGATCTTTTTCCCTATCTCTTAAGACTTCGAGTTCAACTTTTTTAGAGTCAATTTCTTTCTTCATTTCATCATTTGCATCAAGTCGTTTTTCAATCTCTTGAATCAAGACTGATTCTAAACTAAGCCCACCATTATGATATAAATCACTATCGTTATCATTATTTAAATTACCCAGTAAAAGAGAGAGATTAGTTAATATACTACCTCTATAAAACAGATGTGTATTATCTAAACCTTTAAGTAGGGCATGAAGAGTGTCAGTACTAGCTTCGCTCAGCACTTTCCTCAAGTCTTTTAATGCTTTTTCTTTATTACGGAGGTTTGCCTCAGCCGTAACCTCTACGAGCTTTCTGTAGTCTTCACTATTTGTATCTAAAATATTCCTATGATCGGCCTTTACCGATGTTACGGTTCCTAGCGCACCTCCAAAGCTGGAAAAGGCTGTTCCCGCTAATACCGCTGCTGTTACGGCTTTGCGTAAAGCATGTTTGCGGCGTTTCATATTGTTTTTCATTTTCTTTCTCCTTATATATGAAAATTCTCATTTTTTTGTTAGTTTGACAAGTCTGTCAAGGCTGTCAGAACAGTTTTTTTGGGCACACTTGGTCAACTACGTTCTTAGTATATATCACGTCAGATTAATATTAAAGTCCATGTTTTTAATGAAAATTTAAATTTATGAATGATAAATTAATTAACTTGGTTTATAATAGTATTGTAGGCTGGTTTATCTTCCGGCCATTTTTAATTAGAAACGATATCAAAAAAATGGCTTTAATTCCCGTATCACCTGCTTTTAGAGAAGATAAGCTAGAACCATAATGTCAAGGAGAAATGATGATAACCACTAAAGAATTATTTTCTAATCAACAACTACGTAGTTTTAATCTACTCAAACTTCTCAACCAAGAGGAACACTGTTGCGACTATAAGGACATCTGTCATCATCTAGACTGTTCTTTTCTAACCCTGCAAACAGAGATTGCTCATCTGTCGACTTTTTCTGAAATCAAATCTCTTCCTTATAAAGGACCCTATTTAACACTTGATTATCAAAAAGAGTCGGGACCGCAAAAACTTTACCAGTCGATCCTATTAGAGACACCCTCTTTGCGTCTGATTGAGGCCATCTTTTTTGAAGAGTTCGACTCACTCGACGAACTGGCTGAAAGTCTCTTTATTAGCCTCTCTACCCTCAAACGCTTAATTAAGCGGACCAACCATTTCCTGCAACTGGTGTATGGTTGCCACATTGACTTTAAAAGCATTACCATGATAGGAAAAGAAGAGGACATTAGACTTCTTTACCTGAAATATTTTTCTGAAGCCTATGATTGTGGTCAATGGCCCTTCGTGAACCGGGTTAATGAAAGAGCTGTCATGCGCCTGATTGATTTGATTGCTCAACAGCTTGATGCCCCTATTAGCCATTTTTTCTTTCATCACCTGAAAGTCGTCGCTGGGGTTAATATTATCCGTTTTGCTAAAGGCTACCGCATCAACCACACTTACACTAGAAGCACGCGCCTCTTTCAAAAACTCAAAGAAGATCCCAACTTGCAGGAGCTGGCCCAGCTCTTTTGGCAAGATTTTGCCCAACCACTAGATGCTTTAGCCCTATCAGAAATCTTCTCGACCTATTTCCATCAGGAAATCATTGTCAATACTCAGGACGATGTCCCTCAGACGCCTGCCCTAGTGCCAGAAGAGATAAACATCATCTCTTATAAGGAATGGCTAGAGACCCTAGAAAGCATCCAAAAACGCCTCTCACTGCCAATTTCCAACTCCAAAGAGATAGCCAAGATTTTGCATAATGCAACCATCTTAAAAGAACATGACGCTTACCAAAGCTATCTCGTCTACGACTATAAAGAACCTTACATTGACTATTTCCAAAAATCCTACCCTCTGCTATTAGAAGCCTTGAAAAAAGCGCTGCTAGCCCCTTTCACTAAGCGAGGCATTGCCTGCCCAGAGAAACAGCAACAACAGCTCTTGTATTCTTTACTGGTTAACTGGGATAACCTCTTTTTACACCTCAGTCAGGCCATTAGCCAACAAAAAGTCCTCGTCATTGAAAAAGGAACCCGAAACACTGGTCAGTTCTTAAAAGCCTTCACCGGTCAATATTTCGACATCACTATTCACGACCATTACGAGATTGACATGCGAGCTATCCGCAAAAAGTACGACCTCGTCCTAACTGATATTAGCTTAGAAAAAAGTGAAGGCATTGACATCTACTTTTTCAGCCAACTGGTACCCAGTGTCGCCCTCGAAGAGCTTAACCACTACCTCAAAGAAAAAGTTGAAAAACATTTCATGACCTGCTTAGCAGAAACAGAAGAACTTTAATAGCTTAGATTTTCCATATTATCATGAGCCTATCTCATCTTCATTGGTATCAAGGTTAATCCCTTCTTAAAAATTAAGATGCCTTCAAGGGTCAGAAAAAAAGGTCTTTATGCTATAATAGTAGTCATGGATAAATTGATTAAATCACTCTCACAATCTGGCTCTTTTAGAGCCTTTGTGCTTGATAGTACAAAAACCGTTAAAAGTGCACAAGAAAAACATGGCACCCTATCATCATCGACAGTGGCGCTTGGTCGCACCTTGATTGCCAACCAAATCTTAGCTGCTAACCAAAAAGGAGATAGTAAAGTTACCGTCAAAGTGATTGGTGACTCTTCTTTTGGTCATATCATTTCCATTGCTGACACTAAAGGTCACGTCAAGGGCTACATTCAAAACACTGGCGTTGACATTAAAAAAACAGCTACTGGTGAAGTTCTAGTTGGCCCTTTTATGGGCAATGGCCACTTTGTCTCGATTGTCGATTATGGAACAGGTAATCCCTACACCTCAACTACACCCTTGATTTCTGGCGAAATCGGTGAAGATTTCGCCTATTTCTTAACCGAGTCGGAGCAAACACCTTCTGCTGTTGGTTTGAACGTTCTCCTTGATGAGGAAGATAAGGTTAAGGTTGCTGGCGGCTTCATGTTGCAGGTTTTACCTGGGGCTAGCCAAGAGGAAATCGCACGTTACGAAAAGAGGCTCCAAGAAATGCCTGCCATCTCAAGTCTTCTGACCTCAGAAGACCATATCCAAGCCCTCTTAGATGCTCTCTATGGCGATGAGCCTTATAAGCGACTCTCTGAAGAATCTTTAAGCTTCCAGTGTGATTGCTCGAGACAACGTTTTGAGTCGGCCCTCAGAACTTTACCTGATAGTGATCTAAAAGATATGATTGATCAGGATCATGGTGCCGAAATCGTCTGCCAGTTCTGTCAAACAATCTACCAGTTTAACGAGCAAGATTTGAAAGGGATTATCAATGACAAAGCTTAATTCATCTTTTATGATTGGGACTGTTGAAATCCCACACCGTACTGTTTTAGCCCCTATGGCTGGCGTCACCAACTCTGCCTTTAGGACAATCGCCAAAGAATTTGGTGCTGGTCTAGTGGTTATGGAGATGATTTCCGAAAAAGGGCTCCTTTACAACAACGAAAAAACCCTGCACATGCTCCACATTGATGAGACAGAGCATCCCATGTCTATCCAACTCTTTGGGGGCGATGCTGAAGGTTTAAAACGGGCTGCCGATTTCATCCAAACCAACACTAAGGCTGATATTGTTGACATCAACATGGGTTGCCCGGTCAATAAGGTTGTCAAAAACGAAGCCGGTGCCAAATGGTTGCGTGACCCTGATAAGATCTATCATATCGTCTCCGAAGTTACCTCAGTTCTCGATATTCCACTGACTGTTAAGATGCGTACCGGCTGGGCAGACAGCTCATTAGCTGTTGAGAATGCTCTAGCTGCCGAGTCAGCAGGCGTCGCTGCGCTTGCTATGCACGGTCGTACGCGTGAGCAGATGTACACTGGAAGCTGTGACCACGATACCCTCGCACGTGTCTCTAAAGCACTGACCAAGATTCCTTTTATCGGCAATGGCGATGTGCGTAGTGTCCAAGATGCTAAGTTTATGATTGAGGAAATCGGCGTCGATGCTGTGATGATTGGACGCGCAGCCATGAACAACCCTTACTTGTTTACTCAAATCAACCACTTTTTTGAGACGGGTGAAGAGTTACCTGATCTTCCATTTGCCAAAAAACTGGACATTGCTGAGGACCACTTGACCCGCTTGATTAATCTCAAGGGGGAAACCATTGCTGTCCGGGAATTTCGCGGTTTAGCTCCCCATTATTTACGTGGGACTGCTGGAGCTGCTAAAGTCCGCGGAGCTGTATCACGCGCCGATACTTTGGCTCAAGTCCAAGAGATTTTTGCCCAAGTTCGCTAAGACCATTGAAGGAGAATCATGTTGATTGTACTAGCCGGAACTATTGGAGCAGGGAAGAGCTCTCTTGCTGCTGCTCTTGGAGACTATTTGGGGACTGATGTTTTTTATGAAGCTGTTGACAACAACCCCGTTCTTGATCTCTACTATCAAGACCCCCAAAAATATGCCTTTTTACTCCAAATTTTCTTTTTAAACAAACGTTTCAAATCCATTAAAGAAGCCTATAAAGCTGATAATAATGTTCTAGACCGTTCCATTTTTGAAGACGAGCTCTTTCTCAAACTCAATTATAAAAATGGTAACGTCACCAAAGCAGAACTTGACATCTACCAAGAACTGCTGGCTAACATGCTAGAAGAATTAGAAGGCATGCCTAAAAAACGGCCTGATTTATTGATTTATATTGACGTTTCTTTTGAGAAAATGTTAGAACGCATTGCCAAACGGGGACGCTCTTTTGAGCAAGTTGATGACAACCCTGGACTAGAAGAATACTACTACCAAGTCCACGAAGAATACCCGACCTGGTATGAAGAATACGACGTCTCACCGAAAATGAGAATTGACGGAGATGCTCTAGACTTCGTCCAGAACCCAGAAGACTTAACCACAGTCCTCCAAATGATCGATGAAAAACTTAAAACATTAGATTTATTATAGAAGAAAAAACGACTCACAAATGTGAGTCGTTTTTATGAGTTATGAAGCAATCACTTTAAACTGCTCCTTGTTCTGATCCAAATAAATGCTATCCCAGGATCAGTCCATCATCTTTAAGGCCTTGTCCCACATTTTGTTGAAAGAGAGTCATCAGCTCTTCAACAGTCAGCTTTCTTTTGTCATCCCCCTTAAGATCAACGACGATTTGGCCTTGATGAAGCATGACCAAACGGTTACCATATTGGATAGCATGTTCCATATTGTGGGTAATCATGAGGGTAGTCAGCCCATGATTTTTGACAATTTTGTCGGTTAAGGTCATCACCATATCACTGGTTTTGGGGTCTAGGGCGGCAGTGTGTTCATCTAGCAACAAGACCTTTGGTTTTTCAAGAGAAGCCATTAAAAGCGTTAAAGCTTGTCTTTGTCCACCTGATAGGAACTGGGTATCTACTCTGAGACGCTTTTCTAAATGTAGTCCTAATTCTTGCAGGGCTTGTTGATAAGCTTCGCGGTCGCTTTCTTTCACGCCCCAGCTAAGACCACGTTTTTTTCCACGACGATGGGCGATGGCCATGTTCTCTTCAATAGTTAAGCGTGAAGCTGTCCCCATCTTAGGATCTTGGAACACACGGCTGATAAACTGTGCCCGTTTGGCAGTCGATAAGTGACTGATGGACTGACCTTCTAACAAGATGTCGCCATGATCAAGCTTTAGTGTCCCAGCCAAGCTGTTCATAAGGGTTGATTTCCCAGCTCCATTACCTCCGATGATTGAGATGAAGTCTCCTTCTTGCACATCAAGGCTGAGTCCGCGCAAGACGTGGTTTTCATTGACCGTACCAGCTTCAAAAATCTTATGAATCCTTTGTAATGATAATAATGTTGACATAATAACTCCTAATTCAGTTTTGGTTGACGAATCTTCAATCTCTGTTGTAATTCTGGAATAAAAAGGACAGTCGCTAACAGTATGGCCGAAAAGAGCTTAACCAAATCAGCATCCATACCCGGAATAGACAAGATAGCAAGAATAATCAGACGATAGAGAATAGCCCCTAAGACAAGGGACGCCAAACGCCAGCCGATAGTCAGATGC
The DNA here is from genome assembly GCF_900475415.1 of Streptococcus porcinus. Taxonomy (NCBI): domain Bacteria; kingdom Bacillati; phylum Bacillota; class Bacilli; order Lactobacillales; family Streptococcaceae; genus Streptococcus; species Streptococcus porcinus. Next base: position 122,112 of record NZ_LS483388.1, on the reverse strand, counting down.
CTAATGACCACCTCAGCTATGATGATTGAAGCAAGGCCAATAACAATGGTTCCGACCCCAGAATTCAAGTCGGCATAACCATTATTTTGACACAATAAAGCCCCGCAAAGTGCGATCAAGCCATTAGAAATCATATAGCCTAGAATCTTCATCTTGTCGGTATTTATCCCATTTGCTTCACTCATGGGGATATTATCCCCGGTTGATCGCAGCGCTAGACCGACCTGAGTTTTCAAGAGCAGAGTCAAGAGCAAGATAAGAATAAAAACAGCGATAACTCCTATAATCATGGCCGAAGCTGTCTTTGTAAATCCCAAGTCGTAGAGTTCTGAAACTAGGGTTTTTTGTCCCAAGAGAGCTACATTCGCCTTGCCAAGGATTTTTAAGTTGATAGAATACAAGGCTGTCAAAGTAATAATCCCTGTCAAGAGGGCTGGTATTTTCAATTTGGTATGGATAAGACCTGAAACCAAACCCGCTAATAGTCCACCAGCAAAAGCTAGGAGTGTTGCTAAGAGCGGGTCTAAGCCTGAAACAATACCTGTCGCACAGATAGCCGCTCCGAGCGGATATGAGCCCTCAGTAGTTAAATCAGCAATATCTAAAATGCGAAAAGTAATGTAGACGCCAATAGCCAGCACCGACCATAAGAGTCCCTGTGATAAACTTGATAGAATGAGTGCCATTTTTTCTCCTTTTTTTCTTACTTCAGTGATAGGTGGGAAAGATCTACCCCTAGTTTTTGAGCCTGCTGTCTATTAACATGCAAATTTACCTTTTTTGGCAATTCAACTGGGATCGTCGCCGGATTCTGCCCTTTTAAAATAGTCACTGCCTGTCTTGCAACTTGTCTGCCTAACTGACTATAATTGGTCCCATAGGTTAAGAGTCCGCCAGCATCAACCATATCTGTCGAGCCGCCAATGACTGGTACCTGATGCTCAACAGACAACTGACCAATCATCGTCATCGTTGAAGCCACCGTATTATCTGTCGGAACAAAGAGAGCATCAGCTGTATGCATCAAACTGTTAGTTGCATCTTGCACTTCATTGCTTGATGAGATGCCTTTTTTGCTGACTCTGTAACCTGCTTTTTTAAGCTCTTTTTCTGCTTCCTTAACCTGTACTTCTGAATTTCTCTCACTGCTGGTATAGAGAATTCCTACTTCTCTGGCTTTTGGCAAAACTTCTTTTAAAAGTGCTACCTGTTTAGCAATAGGGGCCTGGTCGCTTGTTCCTGTTATCAAGCCACCAGGTTTTTTTAGACTTTTAACCAAATCTGCCGACAAGGGATCAGTCACTGCTGTAAAGACAATTGGTATATCAGTTGAGGCTGTGGCTAAAGCTTGAGCTGCTGGTGTCGCAATAGCTAACACCAAATCACTTTTTTTAAGCAACTGTTCTGAAATGGTTTGTAAATTAGCCTGGTCTCCCTGAGCATTTTGATAGACTATTTTTAAGTTTTCACCTTGGGTATAGCCTTCTTTTTTAAGCTCTGCTTCAAAGCCTTTACGAGCTGCTGTGAGAGAATCATGTTCCATATATTGTAAGATTCCAACTGTTACAGTTTGCTGTGATACTGGGCTTTTTCCCTCGGTCGATCGACAAGCAACCAAAAGGAGACTGACTAAGGTTAGCACTACTAATTTGCTGAATCTGTTCATTATCACACCATCCTTCTAGCTCAGGGCTGCTTTTAATGTTGAGGGGTCTATACCAAGTGCTTTAGCCATAGCCTCATTAATTTTGACTTGAGCTTTTTGAGGTTTTTGAACAGGGAGCTCAGAAACTTTTTTACCTTTTAGAATTTTAAGAGCCTGTTCTCCCGCAGCATGGCCGATAGCTTGATAATCAACACCTGATGTTAATAAAACAGCATCTAGGTAAGCTGCATCACTACCAATAGCTGGCACTTTGGCTTCTTTCAAGACTTCCCCGATAGTTGTTGCTGTTGAAGCTACTGTATTATCTGTTGGCAAATAAACAGCATCAACTTGATTGGCTAAACTGGTCATGACTTGCTGAACATCATTACTGGTGGTTACCGTTTTGATAACTACCTTGAGTCCTTTCTTAAGCAAGGCTTTTTTGGCTGCCTTAGCTTGAATTTGAGAATTGACTTCACTAGAGTTATAGAAAATACCGACTTTCTTAGCTTTTGGGATAGCCTTGGTTAACACGTCAATTTGTTGACTGACATCACCCGCATCAAGAGTCCCCGTAACGGTCCCGCCAGGTTTTTCTAAAGATTTGACCAAACCTGCTGATATAGGATCTGTAACTGCCGTAAAAATCGTCGGTGTTTCCTGATCAGCATTAACCATGGCCTGAGCTGCTGGAGTTGCTATGGCAAAATTAAGATCATTTTTACCTGCTAATTGCTCTACCATTGTTTGTAGATTAGCTTGCTCTCCTTGAGCATTTTTCTGTGTTAAATCAAGATTTTGTCCTTCTTTATAGCCTGCTTCATTCAAAGCCTTGATAAAGCCTTTTTGGGCAGCATCTAAAGCTGGATGTTCAGCATATTGGATAATACCAACTTTAACATGGTTTTTGCTAGTCACTGCCTCTTGACGGCAAGCCGTCAAACCGAGTAAAGCTAATGTAAGCATTGTAAATCGAAATATTGTTTTCATGTGACTCCTCTTTTCTTGGGTATAAAAATAAGACCATTTAGAAATATCTAAATGGTCTTATACAACTAAAGAGGTATAAGAAGATACACTGTGATAAGGTGCCCACTTAGATATTTTTATCTATGTGGACAAACAACTCAAATAGCCTTTAGCCCCATAGATACAAACTGACGTTTTGCATTGTTTGTATCCATAGGTAATATGTCTACAAACACTATCTAAAGAAGCTAAAGTAATAACGGTTGTTAAGCGTGTGAGTTGTCGTGTTAGGTATCATACCAGTGACCTCCTCTTTCTTTCCATTAATTTTTAAAAAATTATAAGGTATTTTTGAAGAGCTGTCAAGCCATTGAAACTCCATAAATAAACTTTTTTATTCTTTTTCAAGCAAGCTGATGTGGCTAAACCCCTTCAAACCGCCATTAGGGCACGATTTCAACTCGCTAAAAATTTTTTAAGAAAAGTTCAATCTTAGAAAGGTAAGGCCTCTTCATCTAAAACCAAATCACAAAGATCATCAGCCAGGTTATTTTCTCTAACAGCCCGCTGAGCGCGGCTCTCTAAAAGTTGATAAGATTGGCATAGGACTTCGGTCATATAAGTCATCTTACCATCTTTTTCGTACTTACGGATGCGTAGCTCGCCATCAAGCGAAATCAAGCTACCTTTGCTACCATACGAAGCCATGCTTTCAGCCAATCGTCCCCAAAGAACAAGATTAACAAAATCAACTTGACGCTCACCTTCAGCATTTTTAAAACGGCGATTGACAGCAATTGAAACTCGGCACACATGCTTATCTTTTGGGGTCTTTATCAAGTCGGGATGGTTAACTAATCGACCAATCATGATTACTTTATTATACATTTTTTGTCCTCCTAACTAGTTATCCGAAAAGATTTGGACAAATAAACTGACTTTGGCAAATAAATCCCTTTTTAATACTCAGCATTGCCTTTTGCTTATGAATATGTTATTTTAACTTAAAAAGAGGTGGCTAAAAGATGAAGATTAAATTTGCTATCGGAGTTTTTCTAGTCTTATTATTTTCCCGTTTTATCTGGTTTCAAATAACAAGAGGTATCTGGCTTTACGATTTTTTCGGTAGTCTTTTTATTGCTACTCTCGCTACTCTGATTAGCTATTTTCTCATTAAAAGATCTAAAAAACCTTAGTTTAAAACTAAGGTTTTTGTTTATAGTCGTGCTTTTTTACCCACGCCAATGCTTAGCCGGATCAAAAGCTTCTCCAACAAGTGCTGACTGATCTAATTCAATGATCCCACGTTTTTGCGGAGCGTTTGGAAGGGCTAACTCACGTGGAGAGCACATCATCCCGTAAGAATCTACTCCTCGGAGCTTCCCTGGAAATATAAGACTACCACTTGGCATCATTGCCCCTGGAAGAGCCACAATCGTTTTTAAACCAACAGCAGCATTAGGAGCACCTGCAACAATTTGAACACTTTTGTCTGATCCAATAGCAACTTGACAGATATTGAGGTGGTCACTGTCTGGATGGGCTACCATCTCTTTGATTTGACCGACGACAAAGACCGGTTCTTGACCAGCTGTTAATTCTTCAGAGAAGCCCTCTTTAGCTAGTTCGGCATTTAGATTGTTAATGTCTGATTCTGATAAGAAGACCTGGCCATTGCCTTTAACTGCAAACAGTGTGGAAACTTGGAAAATATTCCAGGCTAAGGTTCTGCCATCTTCTTGGGCGAAAACTCGTGCTACTTTACCTTTACGTTCCACTTGTCGTTTGATTGGCTTCGTATCCTCGAGAATAACCATCAAAACATCGCCAACTTGTTCTTTATTATATGCAAAAATCATTATTCTTCCTTTTCTGCTTACTTGTATTCTGCCAAAAACTGATTGATCTCAGCTTTCGTTTTCCGTGACTTACTGACAAAACGGCCAACTTCCTGTCCTTTTGAAATCACGATAAAACTCGGGATGCCAAAAACATTCCACTCCTGAGCCACTTCCATGAAATCGTCACGGTTAATAGCAACAAAAGTTAGCTGATTATTCTCAGCTTCAATGTCAGGCATGACAGGGTATATGAATTGGCAGTCTGGGCACCAATCCGCCGTAAAAAAGAGAACAAGCTTATCTTGCCGTTCCATTATTTCAGCTAATTCTTCATAGGTTTTAGGACTAATCATGCTTCTCCTCCTCATAAACAATATCACCTTTACAGTAACTAAAGCGATAAGCTCTGCCATTTGCAAAAACGACACCGCCCTTATGACAATCTTTTTCAGATTCAGCTGCATTAAAATAGAGGACATCAATCTGTCCCATCTCAGAGAAAAAGCGACGCAGGTCAGCTGTCATCTTAGCTCTTTGATAATCCTCATATTTGTTTTTTAAGGCTAAGCCTATGACAGCTAGCGCCGAAATACCGACAAGCCCTGAAAGGTTTTTCATTCTTTTTTTGTTCATACTTTTCATTTTATCATACTTTTTAGTAAATAGGCCAACGCCTTTACTAAGAATTATTAGTTCATCACAAATTCAGGTGTCAATTAGCCAAGGGCCTTCAAAAGTGGTAGAATAAGGGTGATAGCATCATCTCGGTAATGGTTACATTCTAACCAAAAAGTCCTAGATGCAGCTAAAGGAGGAATGGAGATTTAGATGACAGATTTATTTAACAAAATTAAAGAAGTAACAGAATTAGATGGTATCGCTGGTTACGAACATAATGTCCGTGACTTTCTTCGCCAAAAGATAACACCACTTGTTGACCGCGTAGAAACTGACGGTCTTGGTGGCATTTTTGGTATTAAAGAAAGTAAAGCTGAAAATGCGCCCCGTATTCTGGTGGCTGCTCACATGGATGAAGTCGGCTTTATGGTAAGTCATATCAATGACAATGGGAGTCTGGCTGTTGTCGAAATCGGCGGCTGGAACCCTCTAGTTGTTAGCTCTCAACGCTTTACCCTGTATACTCGAAAAGGCAAGGCTATCCCCGTTATTTCAGGATCTGTCCCCCCACATTTCCTCCGTCACGCTAGTGGTGCTCCAAGCTTACCAAAGATTGAAGACATCACCTTTGATGCGGGCTTTACAGATAAAGCCGAGGCTTTAAGCTATGGTTTAGCCCCAGGCGATATCATCGTCCCTCAATCAGAAACCATTTTAACTGCTAACCAAAAGAATATCATCTCAAAAGCTTGGGACAATCGCTACGGTGTTCTTATGGTCACTGAACTACTAGAGGCGCTCAAAGACCAAGACCTCAAAAATACCCTCATTGCTGGGGCTAATGTCCAAGAAGAAGTTGGGTTACGTGGAGCACATGTTTCCACTACCAAATTTGATCCTGAGCTTTTCTTTGCAGTTGACTGCTCCCCTGCAGGTGATATCAACGGCAATCAAGGGGCAATCGGTGGTGGCACGCTTCTTCGTTTTTATGATCCAGGCCATATCATGCTTAAAGACATGCGTGACTTCTTGCTGACAACTGCCGAAGAAGCTGGTATTAAATTCCAATATTACTGTGCCAAAGGTGGGACAGATGCCGGAGCGGCACATCTGAAAAATCAAGGTGTCCCATCAACAACCATCGGTGTTTGTGCCCGCTATATCCACTCACATCAAAGCCTCTATGCTATGGATGATTTCTTAGAAGCACAAGCATACCTTCAAGCCATCGTAAAAAAACTTGACCGTTCGACGGTTGATCTCATCAAAAAATACTAGAAAGGTTAAACATTCCCATGAAAATAGGCTTCATCGGCGTAGGAAAAATGGCTCGAGCAATCATTCAAGGTCTTAAAACAGGTCCAGATCAGATTATTATTTCAGGTTCTTCCCTCCAACGCTCAAAAGAAATCGCTGCGGAGCTTAATCTCGACTATGCTCAGTCTCATCAGGAATTAATTGACCAAGTTGATTTTTTGATTTTAGGGATAAAACCACAGGCCTATGAGACTGTTCTAAGACCCTTAATCTTTAAACAACCAGTCATGTCTATGGCAGCAGGGATTTCCCTAGCTAAGCTATCTGAACTAGTTGGTTCTGACTTACCACTCATCCGCATCATGCCTAACATGAATGCCCAAATCCTCAAAAGCACCACCGCAATAACGTGCAATGATCAAGTCAATCAAGAAACTAAAGAACAAGCTGAAACAATTGTAACTTCTTTTGGCTCTTGCTTTGATATTAGTGAAACAGACTTTGATACCTTTACAGCCTTAGCTGGCTCAAGTCCAGCCTATATTTACTTATTTATTGAGGCTATGGCTAAAGCTGGGGTTGCACATGGCCTGCCAAAAGAAAAAGCCTTAAACATTATCAGTGAAACAGTCACAGCTAGCGCACAACAATTATTAGAGGGTCAAGACTCCCCTAATGACTTAATTGACAAGATTTGCAGTCCGGGGGGAACAACTATCGCTGGGCTGCTAGAGCTTGAACGGACTGGGATGCCATCAGCTATCAGCTCTGCTATTACCAAGACGATTGAAAAAGCTAAGCTTATGTAAAAACTATGTAAAAAACAGCTAAGGATCTTAGCTGTTTTTCGTTTTAATTTTATTGCATAAGCAGCATGAGGATAACTGCTATACCGTTGTTAAGAGCATGTATGGCTATGGTATAAGAAAGTTTGTTTGTGAACATATAGACTAGTCCTAGAATAATGCCCATTCCACCATAGATGACCCATGAACCAATATCTGACGGCATGTGGATAAGACCAAATAGAAAACTACTTAAAACGAGCCCTAACCAAGAGTGTCGGCCAAAGGTTTTACCATAAACAAGCCCACGGAAAATAAGTTCTTCAATCATTGGTGCTACAACTGCAGCTAGCATAAAAAGAAGGAGGGGATGAAGTCCAGCATTTTCCAACATAGCCTGGTTGGTAGTATTTGCTTTTGCGCCATGCTCAAAAAAGAGAAGCATAGCACCAATAGCCTTAACGACTGTTAATACGACAAATCCTAACCCAACCCACAAGGCTGGGCCGTAATCACTCACTTTCTTAGTAGCAAAGAAACCAAGTTTCTTAGCAAGCCACAAGCCCCCAATGGCGATGGCTAACATCACAAGGGTTAAGACTAAAACCTGCCAAAGAGCTTGCCCTTTTTTTATTAAAAGCAGAGGCGCCTGCTCAACTACGAGGATAGCGATAGCTAAGAAAATCCATTTTAGTTTTGATAAAAAAGTTTGCATTTTTTCTCCTTACATCATTCGTTGCAACAGCATTTCCATCCCAAAAAGGGAAAGAATAAGCAAATATAAATCACAGACTAACAAAAGTCGAAAGTCAAAGGTCATCTCAAAAAAAGCATTCAAGCACAAGAAAACTATTATAAAAATAATTTGCAATGCAAGGGTAAAAGCAGAAGAGATTAAAAAGATAACACGTTGTCGTTCATCTCTACTCTTAATATACATCGCCTTAAGTCGCCTTGCATCATGTAGTACCATATATTTTCGAATCGCCAAAACAAATAAAGCCAAAGACATACCCAAGACAAATCCTTTTGTGTAGGACGAAAATTGAATACTCAAATTAAGAATAATTAAAACCAGCGCTATTAAGATGCCCACGATAGCTCTTGTGCGGTAAATTTTAGTAAACTCTGACATACTTTTTTCTTTAGTGATCGTCTTGATAATATTAGTACTCATTCGTCTTCCCTGCTTTCCTCAAAGTAAAAGATGTCTTCAATCGTCAAATGAAAATAACGCGCTAGTTTAAAGGCTAGTTCTAAAGAAGCATTATAACGCCCCTTTTCAAGAGAGATAATGGTTTGGCGAGTAACACTCATTGCATCTGCCAACTCTGCCTGACTAAGTTTATTTGTCTTTCGGAGTTCTTGTAAATTATTTTTCATATTCCCTCCAAATGTAAAACGAGCTTTACATAAAAAGTATAGTCTACTTTACTTTATTTGTCAATAAAAAATTCTCACCAAAGGCGAAGAAATAGTATTCCTCGATAAAACCTGTTTCTAACAAAACTAATTCAATGATTTCTAGGAAAAGACTATCCATTATACTTTTCCCTAAATTCAAAAAAGAGCGAAGAAAAACGCTCATCGAAACATTTTCTTCACTCTGAGATTTAATCAAAGGTAATTAAATCCTAAAATCTCTACTTATTTTTGTCTTAGGCGCTCAACATCACGTGCGATACAAAGTTCTTCATCAGTAGAAATTACCAAGACTTTAACTTTAGAATCCGGTGTTGAAATATCACCGCGGTAGCCAAAAACATTTTTCTCTGGATCAAGTTCCATACCAAACCACGTCATACCTTCAATAACATCTTGGCGAACAAGTGGTCCGTTTTCACCCATACCGGCTGTGAATACTAAAGCATCTGCACCATTTAAAACAGCAAAGTATTGACCAATATATTTTTTGATACGATCAACAAACATATTATAAGCTAATACAGCATCTGGATGGTTAGCTTGAACTCCGTCTTCAATGTCACGCATATCACTTGAAATACCAGACACACCACCTAAACCAGATTGCTTGTTAAGCATATTGATAGCATCTGCAGCATCTTTTAATTCAGGGTCACGCTCAATAAGATAAGGAATAATAGCAGGATCCACGTCTCCTGAGCGAGTTCCCATCATTGGTCCAGCAAGTGGAGTAAAGCCCATAGAAGTATCAACTGATTCACCATGATAGTTTGCTGTGATAGAAACACCGTTCCCAATGTGGGCTGTAATAATCTTCAACTCTTCTAGTGGACGACCAAGCATCTTAGCCGCTTCTTGCGCAACATACTTATGGCTTGTCCCGTGTGCTCCATATTTACGGACTTTGTAGTCAGTATAATATTTTTGTGGGATAGGATACATATAAGTATGTTTTTTCATTGTCATGTGATAGGCATTGTCAAACACACAAACGCTTGTAATATCTGGTAAAATATCACGGAAAGCACGAATACCAGCAGCAGCTCCAGGATTGTGTAGTGGTGCAAGTGCAGATAATTCCTCAACTTGTTCTACAACTTTGTCATCAACCAAAACTGAATCTGTAAAATATTCACCACCTGCTACGATACGATGTCCCACACCTGTAATTTCATCATAAGCAGAAATAATATTAAAATGAATGAGGTCATTTAAAAGAATTTTTACAGCCACTGTGTGGTCTGGAATATCCGTAACTTGAACTTCTTTATTACCATCAAATTTTACAGTTGAAATGGAATCTTTCAAACCAATACGTTCGATAATCCCTTGTGCTAGAACTGTTTCTTCAGGCATTTGATAAAGTTGCCATTTCAGACTTGAACTACCAGCATTAATTGCAATTGTTTTTGACATTGTTAACCTCTCTTGAAATCGTTTTCTGTAATACTATAATATTATATCAAAAATTTTATGAAAAAACATTATCTTGTTTCCATTTTTTGAATTCTTCCATGAACCTTTGAACCGTCTGTGGTGATTGTAAATCAGTCAGTGGGTAAACAAAAGTTTCACCATTTTTTTCAGTGTTCTTTTGTAGAACGATAATGGATTTTGCATTTGCTTGATTGCCAAAAATAGAGTCTGGCAGGGTCACGACCACTCTAAGCTGAGCATAGTCTTTTAACCATTTTTTCAACAAATCACTTTGAGAACTGTTTAAGAGATTACTTGGTGCTAAGAAAATCGCAAAGCCATTATTTTTGAGATACTTCAATGATTGCTCCATCAATAAATGATGAGCATAAGTATGTCCCTCAGCACTTGCCACCTGATAGCGACTTGCAATCTCATCATTCGGATAATAACCAACAGGTAAATCACTAATGATAATGTCACTTTCTTTTAGTACTTGCGGGCGAACAGCATCTTCTTGAAGAAAAGTTGCAGAGGACTTCATGACCTCAGCTATACTGGCTGACAAATCAATCAATAAATCATCTAACTCCAAACCTAAGTAGTCGATTTTCTTAAGACTGTTATTTAGTAGTGTCTGAGCAAGATTCCCTGTCCCACTACCAATCTCAATCACATCCAAACTATTTCCACTATGCAACTGCTCCATCAAAAAAAGCATGATAAAAGCAATACTGTCTGGGGTAAATTGGTGATTAGCTTGTAATTTTTCCGTCTGGCCTGCCTTTATAAAAACAAACTGAAAGGCGCGTCGCCACTCTTCCTTACTCAAGTTTAAAGCATATAAGTCACCATTATTTTTCAAGACCTGTTCACTTGCTCCATCAGCTCCTAAATAATAGGCATTCTGCTCAATTAAAGCATCATAAATATGCGTCTTAATCTCATTTTCAATGAGTTGGCTGTTCTCCAAAATAAGCTCATAGGCTTTCTCAATTTTTTCAAAGTTCATAAAGCTATCATATCAAAATAACTGTTAAAAGAAAAGAAAGGCATTCAGGGAATGGTGGGTAATTTAACTTTTTTTGTTTTTTTCTTGTTAAGATGCTTTCCTTTCACTTCAAGTTCTGAACGTGCCGCTCGGGCTTGTAAAGTTAGGTAATCAAAATGATAGCTCTGACCACTTTTCAAAGATACAGAAACTTTCAATTTGTCTTCCTCAAGCTGATAACGGGCCTGTCCTTGCTCAAACTGCAACTCACCACTTGAACCCTCAGCTAGTTCTTTCGTCATTTCTCCTATTAAATGTGCTGTCAAGTTAGAAACCTGTACTTGATGTTCTCTTTTAAAATCCTGAATCTGAGCTAAGTAAACCTGTATCAGGCAAATGAAAACTGTACTGATAACAATAGTATAGAGAAGCACCCCAGCCTTAAGATTTTTCTTTAAAATCATAAATAAAGGTCCTTTCCAAACCACTTGGCCACTTTAGAACAAGTGTTATTCGCTGCGCATGCTCAGAAATATGGACATTTGAGAGATTAAGTAACATGGGATGATATCCCTGCCACTGCGCCGAAGCCTTTCGGAAATCTTTTTTGCCAGTATAACCAAAAGCTAGTTCTTTACCATCTTTTTCAATATAAAGCCGATTGTCTCGGACACTTCGAAAGCGCGCTCCTCTGCATTCGGAACGAAATTGATGAGTAAATAATAACCATTTATCCTGATCACTTTCTCTTAAATAGGTTATATGCGATAAAACCGAGTGCGATAACCCTTGGTAGACCAAAAGTGTTCCCGAAATAACAATTAAAGCAATTAAAGATTCCATAAGGGTGAAGGCTGAAGCATTATTTTCTTTTAATCCTAAATATTTCTTGATGATTTTCACTAATACTAAGTCCCTTTTGATTCTTAAATATATGGATACGACAACCATTTACTTGCAATTGATCCTGCTTTGTTTGAACCGCCATTAATGCCACTGCCATAGCTTCTTGACGATGACGCATTCTAGCAATTTCTCTTTGTTGTCTACTAATGGCACTCATAAAAAGTGTCACAATAAAGATAAGGATTACTGTTGCCAGTAAACTCTCATATAAAATATAGGCTTTAACCTGTCGTTTTTTGATATGTTCCACTTCCCAAATGTAATTTATAAGTAAGTACTCCTTGCTTGGTTTGAAAAGCAATTGTAGCTAATGAGTGATTTCCCCCTTGTTTATTCAACCTTATTTTATTTTGATACAAAAGCTTTATCTGACTAGGGATTTCTAATGTTCTTTTACTACAACTGATATTATGTTTCGAAAAGACAAGATAACTTTCTTCTTGATTTAAAACGCTTATTTTTTGGCTATGACGATAAAAATTTTCAAAGCTGATAAAGAATAAATGCTTCTCAATTGTTTGATAAATCCCTGTGACTGAATGAGACATGAGTGAAATCATCAAACAAGTCACCCATAGGCAGGTAATACTTTCCAATAAAGTAAAGGCTCTAATCTTGCACTTTACGATTTTTGTTGTCATGTTTAACATAATAGTCTCGATAGGCTTTTGCTTGCTCTTTACTAATGTCCCCTTTATTTTCCAATTCACTCAATTTGGGACTAGCACCTTGATTTAGCTCATAGAGTTCTGCTTGGTTATCAACAATTTTTACAACTGCAGCCTTACCTTTATCCGTAACCATATCTTTTTGTTTGTTTAGGTTGGGAATAAAGAGGAGCATGAGTACACTAATGATTAATAAGACCAGTAACATTTCTAGTAAAGTGAATCCTTCTAGACTGACATCTTTTATTTTGTTTCCTAATTTCTGCATTAAATTGTTCCTCCAATTGTGTTATACATAGGTAATAGCATAGCGGCATAAATCATTACAATAATCAGGGCGACAATCATAAATATGAAAGGTTGGATAATCTGTGTCGCTTGGAAGAGTTTTCTAAAATAAGCATCCCATGTCAGTTGGCCATAAATATCTAGCTCCTGACCTAATTTCCCTTTGATTTCACCATATTCAATCATCAAACTCAACTCATCACTAAAAAAAGGATATCCCCTTACTTTTTCGTGGAAACTCTGCCCTTCAAGAAATGATTGTCTCATATCTAAACCTATTTCTTTTATCAAATCAGATTTTTCAATACTCATAATGGTTACTATTTGACTCAGTTCGATACCTTGACTAATTAAATTCCCCCATTCACGGGCATAAAAAGCCGTCATATAGAGCTTTAGGAAGGGTGCCAACAAAGGAATCTGACTGTATTGTATCATCTGTTTCATCTTTCCAAGTTTACGCCATCTGATCACCAAAGCAATGACCGTAAGCAGAAGAATAATTGACAAACTTAGGAGGTAAACTGGGAAATTATTGAGAAAATAGGTCAAAGTGCTTTGTTTCTCCATCTGAGGCATTAAGTAATGTCTCAAGCCCAGGATGATTAAAATTAAAAAAGTAAGGAGAATGATGGGATAGGTCACGACTTCAATTGTCTTTTGCCTAATCTTTTGCGTCTGTACTAGATAGTCTTCAATTTTACCCAAACATTTTTTGGTATTGCCATGAGCTTCAGCTAAACTTAGTTGGGTAATAATTCCATCAGGAAATCCTAAATGCCTCATCATTTCTGATAAACTACATCCATTTAACAAATCAGTCTTCATCAAGCTAAGATGTTTTCGGTCTAAGATCTGTGTTTTTTCTAAGAAGGCGATCATCTCTGCTAGATTAAAACCACTTTGACTTAAATTATGTAAGAGTTGGATTAATTTGGCCTGTTTTTTAGTCGCTAATTTTTTCCGAGAGTGCCTGTTGTTGAGTGATATGTCCTTCTGCAAGTAAGTGATCAAGTTTTTGATTCCATTCTTGATTGGAATGAGTTTCGAATGTCTCGATGGCAAAATCAATAAGTCCTCCTCCTGCTATCAACCTTTGGTACGCAATAAATTTTAGAGTATGATTTATCTCTTCACTTTTGATACCTAGTTCTAACAATCTTTTATATACTCCTGGAATACTTTTTGCGTGGACAGTAGAAAAGACTACAGCTCCTGTTAAGCTTGCTCTAATGACTGCTTTTGCAGTCTCAGCATCACGAATCTCTCCAATAATTAAATAATCTGGACGATGTCTGAGGGAAAGTTTAATAAGGTTATCATAAGTCATTCCAATACTTTCATTTACTTGAATTTGTAATAGGCTGTCCTCTTGAATTTCAACAGGATCTTCAATTGTAATAACTTGTTTATCCTTTGCTATACGTGTCAGTAGTTGATACATGAGACTCGTTTTACCCGACCCTACAGGACCCGAGAAAAGATAAAGACCTCTTCCAGAAATAACTTTTTCTACTTTTTGATCAGTATCAAACCAGTAATTGAGAGGTTTATTAACAGTTGTTAAGAGTCTGATAACTAAACTTTCAAAACCTCTAAAATTCCCAACACAAGAAAGACGTAATGGAATGGATTCTGATAAAGTTCCCTTATAGTCACAGGCTCCAAGTTGACAGCGTCTCTTTTCTCCTACATTCATCCCTGCTACAAACTTAAAATGGCTAATAAGACTTGCCATCTGTTTCATGTCATAATTATCAATAAATCGCCTCTCATCTCCAACTCTCATGAAAACTTTATACTGCTTTTCATAAGGGATTATATAGATATCTTGTGCCTTTAGATTTACCGCTTGACTAACTAATACTTCACCTGTTTTTTGTATCATAGCTACCTCCTCAATTATTTATTCGAAAAAAAAGACGAGTTCTCATCTTAACTCATCTTTTCTTTCTATAATTAAATTTCTTAAAATTTAAGTTTACAAGTAGATGGCGCAGTAGGGTCATCATTACGTTGTTCATATCTATCAAGGTATTTATCTTTTGGAATAATGTCTTTATCTTTCAAGAGCAAGATGGAATGGTACTGTTGCAAATCATCGTAACAATCTTCACACCATCGTTTTTCTGAACGGGTCCAAAAAGTGGCTAATAAATTTCTCTGACTATGAAAACTCGAATAATCAGTTTTCATCTGAGACCATTCTTTTTCATAGTAGTTTAAGGCCTCTTGCCAATTATCGAAGCAGCGTTCTTCCACGATATCATCTTGCCATCCTTCAATGAACCACCAAGGTTCCCAATCCCCATACATTTTTATAACTTGATACATACGATATTTCCTTTACTTAAGCCTATTATATACAAAAGACTGTGCTTTTAAAAAATATCTGCTCACACCACTTAACCAGTTAACAATCAGACCAAAAAGAAAAGGAGCTAATTAGCTCCCAATCTTTATTCTTCTGTAACTGCCATTTCTTCTGCAGCTTCAGCTTCTTCGATGATTTCTACTTCATTGATAGCCTGTGGTTCAATGTTACGGTAGCGTGCCATACCAGTACCTGCCGGAATGATCTTACCGATAATGACATTTTCCTTAAGGCCAAGAAGATGATCTTTTTTACCACGGATAGCAGCATCTGTAAGGACACGTGTTGTTTCCTGGAAGGATGCAGCTGACAAGAATGAATTGGTTTCAAGAGAGGCTTTTGTAATCCCCATAAGCACCGGACGTGATGTCGCTGGAATACCACCTGAAATAACAATTTCTTTATTAGCTTCTGTGAAGTCAGCGATATCCATTAACGTTCCTGGCAAGAGATCAGTATCACCTGGATCCATAACACGTACTTTACGAAGCATTTGACGAACCATTACCTCAACGTGTTTATCTCCAATTTCAACCCCTTGGCTCCGGTAAACTTTTTGTACTTCCGCTAATAGATAAGTCTCAACTGATAGGGTGTCACGAACTTCAAGTAAGCGTTTTGGTTGGATTGAACCTTCGGTTAGTGAGGCACCACGGTTAACCTCATCACCAATTTCAACTTTCATACGAGCAGTGAAAGGAACAACATATTCACCTTTACCAGTTTTACCTTCAACGTATACTTTCTTAGTACGTGTTGAGGCATCTTCTTCGATATCTACAACTTTACCTTTTACTTCAGTGATAACAGCTTCCCCTTTAGGGTTACGTGCTTCAAAGATTTCTTGGATACGAGGAAGACCCTGCGTGATATCGGTATTTGACGCAACACCACCGGTATGGAAGGTACGCATGGTAAGCTGTGTACCTGGTTCCCCGATAGATTGAGCGGCGATTGTACCAACTGCTTCACCAACTTCAACAGCATCACCTGTGGCTAAGTTGATACCATAACAGTGACGGCAAACCCCATGACGCGTTGAACATGTGAAGACAGAACGGATAGTTACTTCTTCAACACCTGCTTCAACAATCTTACGAGCCATGTCTTCAGAAATTAACTGATCAGCACCGATAAGTACCTCACCAGTTTCAGGATGTTTAACTGATTTACGAGTGTAACGTCCTTGAAGGCGTTCCTCAAGCGTTTCAGTAACTTCTTTACCATCAGTAATTGCACGGATAACAAGTCCACGATCAGTACCACAATCATCCTCACGAATGATAACATCTTGGGCAACATCAACCAAACGACGCGTTAAATAACCTGAATCGGCAGTCTTAAGGGCAGTATCAGTCATACCTTTACGAGCACCATGGGTTGAGAAGAACATTTCCAAAACAGTCAAACCTTCACGGAAGTTTGAAAGGATTGGTAATTCCATGATACGCCCGTTAGGAGCGGCCATCAAGCCACGCATACCGGCAAGCTGTGAGAAGTTCGAGATATTACCACGGGCACCTGAGTCCATCATCATAACGATTGGATTCTTAGGATCTTGGGTCTCAATCAAACGTTTTTCAAGAGCCTCTTTAGCTTCGCGCCATGTTGTCGTAACAGCAACGTAACGGTCATCTTCAGTCATCAAACCACGACGGAAGGCCTTGTTAATATCTTCCACACGGTGATGAGCTGCTTCAATGATTTCAGCTTTATTATCAATAACTGGAATATCAGCAATACCCACTGTTAAACCAGCTAGAGTTGAATGATAGTATCCCAAGTCTTTCAAACGGTCAAGAAAGGCTGATGTTTCAGTTGTACGGAAACGTTTGAAGGTTTCAGCAATGATATTTCCAAGATTTTTCTTTTTAAATGGTACATTTATTTCCAAACCATCAATAACGCTTTGAATATCTTGTCCTGGTTCAAGGAAATATTTATCTGGAGTGCCTTCAGTCAAGTTAGCATTGTTTGGTTCTTGTAAATATGGCAGATCCTCAGGCATGATAGCATTGAATAAAATCTTACCAACTGTCGTCACCATGATTTTATGTCTTTGACTATCTTTCCAAGGTTTATTTGGCATACTGTCAACTGCAATACCAACTCGACTATGTAAATGAGCGTAGCCATTTTGATAAGCCATAACAGCTTCATCAATATCTTTAAAGACTCTACCTTCGCCTTCACGCCCTGCATCTTCCATAGTAAGGTAATAGTTCCCCAAAACCATGTCCTGAGAAGGGGTAACGACTGGTTTACCGTCTTTCGGATTTAGGATATGCTCCGCTGCCAGCATTAACAAGCGTGCTTCAGCTTGTGCTTCCTCAGAGAGTGGCACGTGAATAGCCATTTGGTCACCATCGAAATCGGCATTGTATGCTTCGCAGACTAGTGGATGAAGACGGAGAGCTTTACCATCAATCAATACTGGTTCGAAAGCTTGGATTCCAAGTCTGTGGAGAGTCGGTGCGCGGTTAAGAAGTACTGGATGTTCTTTGATAACTTCTTCTAAGATATCCCAAATACGTTCATCCCCACGTTCAACCATACGTTTAGCCGCTTTAACGTTACCAGCATATTCTTTGGCAACAATTTCACGCATAACAAATGGTTTGAAGAGTTCGATAGCCATTTCACGTGGCACACCACATTGGTACATTTTTAAGGTTGGACCAACGGCGATAACGGAACGACCTGAGAAGTCTACACGTTTACCAAGCAAGTTCTGACGGAAACGTCCTTGTTTACCTTTAAGCATGTGGCTTAAAGATTTCAATGGACGGCTTCCTGGTCCAGTAATTGGACGACCACGACGACCATTATCAATCAGAGCATCAACAGCTTCTTGAAGCATCCGTTTTTCATTTTGAACGATAATTCCAGGGGCATTCAATTCCAATAAGCGCGCAAGACGATTGTTACGGTTAATAACACGGCGGTACAAGTCATTTAAGTCAGATGCTGCAAAACGGCCACCGTCCAATTGAACCATTGGACGCAAATCTGGCGGAATAACTGGCAAGATGTTAAGAACCATCCATTCAGGTTTATTGCCAGATTTGTTAAAGGCGTCAAGTACATCTAAACGACGAACAGCTTTAATCCGTTTTTGTCCAGTCGCTGATTTGAGTTCTTCTTTTAACTCAGCAATTTCTGCTGGTAAATCTACACGTTTCAAGAGATCTTGAATCGCTTCAGCACCCATTTTTGCGATAAATGAACCGTAACCATATTCTTGAACTTTTTCACGGTATTCACGTTCTGTTAATAGCGATTTAGGTTCAAGAGGTGTATCCATTGGATCAATGACAACATAGGCTGCAAAATAGATAACTTCTTCAAGTGCTCGAGGACTCATATCAAGGGTCAGACCCATACGTGATGGAATCCCTTTAAAATACCAAATATGTGATACGGGAGCTTTTAACTCGATGTGCCCCATACGTTCACGACGAACTTTGGCACGGGTTACTTCAACACCACAACGGTCACAAACAATTCCTTTATAACGGATACGTTTGTATTTTCCACACGCACATTCCCAATCTTTTGTTGGTCCAAAGATGACTTCATCAAAGAGACCTTCACGTTCAGGTTTTAATGTACGGTAGTTGATTGTTTCAGGTTTTTTAACTTCACCATAAGACCATGAACGGACTTTACTTGGTGAAGCTAATGTGATTTGCATACTTTTAAAACGATTTACGTCAACCACTAGTATTACCTTTCTTCGTTTTATCACTGACTAGCTCTTAGGGCTATAAGTCCTAGCTAGTTTTTTTATTATTATATAAACTTTTTGCGTTTAGTTTTCATCACTTTGTTCAGAAACTACTGATGTTTCTTGTACTTGTTTTTCACGCGCTTTCTCAAGATCGTCAACGTGCATAACATCGTCATCTTCACCTTCATCAAGATCACGAAGTTCAACTTCATTGTCATCTTCATCAAGAACTCGCATGTCTAAACCAAGTGATTGCAATTCTTTAACAAGAACGCGGAATGATTCTGGAACACCTGGTTTTGGAATTGGTTTACCTTTAGTGATTGCTTCATAAGCTTTCAAACGTCCAGTAACGTCATCTGACTTGTAAGTCAAGATTTCTTGGAGAACATTTGATGCCCCATAAGCTTCCAAAGCCCAAACTTCCATCTCACCAAAACGTTGTCCACCAAATTGTGCTTTACCACCAAGAGGTTGTTGGGTAACAAGCGAGTATGGCCCAACTGAACGGGCATGAAGTTTATCATCAACCATGTGGTGAAGTTTAATCATATACATGACACCAACAGAGACACGGTTATCAAATGGTTCACCAGTACGACCGTCATAAAGAACAGTTTTAGCGTCAGAATCCATACCAGCTTCAGCTACTGTTTCCCAAAGATCTTCAGCACTTGCTCCATCAAATACTGGTGTCGCAATATGAATACCAAGGTTACGGGCAGCCATACCTAAGTGAAGCTCCATAACTTGTCCGATATTCATACGTGAAGGAACCCCAAGTGGATTCAGCATGATATCAACCGGTGTACCGTCTGGTAGGTACGGCATGTCTTCAACAGGTACTATACGAGATACAACCCCTTTGTTCCCATGACGACCGGCCATCTTATCACCGACTTTAATTTTACGTTTTTGAGCGATGTAGACACGAACAAGCATGTTAACACCTGATTGTAATTCATCACCGTTTGCACGTGTAAAGATTTTAACATCACGAACAATACCATCACCACCGTGAGGAACACGAAGAGATGTATCACGCACTTCGCGAGATTTATCACCGAAGATAGCATGAAGTAAACGTTCCTCAGCAGAAAGATCTTTTTCTCCCTTAGGAGTTACTTTACCTACTAAGATATCGCCTTCTTTAACTTCAGCACCGATACGGATGATACCCATCTCATCTAAATCTTTAAGGGCCTCTTCACCAACATTTGGTACTTCGCGAGTGATTTCTTCAGGTCCAAGCTTTGTATCACGTGTTTCTGATTCAAATTCTTCTAAGTGAACTGATGTATAGACATCTTCTTTAACAAGACGTTCACTCATGATAACCGCATCCTCAAAGTTATAACCTTCCCACGTCATGTAAGCTACGACTGGGTTTTGTCCAAGGGCCATCTCACCATTTTCCATCGATGGACCATCAGCGATGAAGTCACCTTTTTCAATGATGTCGCCAACTTTAACAAGTGTGCGTTGGTTATAGGCTGTACCAGAGTTTGAACGACGGAATTTAGTCACATGATAAACATCAAGTGAACCATCTTCACGACGAACTTCAACTTTTTCAGCATCAGAGAAGACAACTTTACCATCATGTTGAGCAATAACAGCAGCTCCGGAGTCATGCGCTGCTTGATATTCCATACCAGTACCAACAAATGGTGCTTTAGGATCAATCAATGGCACAGCCTGACGTTGCATGTTGGCACCCATAAGGGCACGGTTGGAGTCATCGTTTTCTAAGAAAGGAATACATGCAGTCGCAACGGCAACTACTTGTTTTGGAGATACGTCTACAAAATCAACTGTGCTGGCAGCAAATTCTTGGTTATTACCTTGATGACGACCCATGACGATTTCTTCAGCAAAAGTGCCATCTTCATTTAATTTAGAATTAGCCTGTGCTACTGTATATTCATCTTCTTCATCCGCAGTTAACCACACGATTTCATTAGTAACAACACCATTTGCACGATCAACTTTACGGTATGGTGTTTGAATAAAACCATATTTGTTTAAGTGTCCAAATGAAGACAAGTTATTAATCAGACCAATGTTTGGTCCTTCAGGTGTTTCAATCGGGCACATACGACCGTAGTGAGTATAATGCACGTCACGAACTTCGTAACCGGCACGGTCACGTGTCAAACCACCAGGTCCTAAGGCTGAAAGACGACGTTTATGTGATAATTCTGAAAGAGGGTTATGTTGATCCATGAATTGTGATAATTGAGATGAACCAAAAAACTCTTTTACCGCCGCAGTAACTGGACGGATGTTAATGATTTGTTGTGGCGTTAAAACTTCATTATCTTGAACAGACATTCTCTCGCGAACATTACGTTCCATACGTGCTAGCCCAATACGGAATTGATTTGCCAACAATTCCCCAACTGCACGAATACGACGATTACCTAAATGGTCAATGTCATCAACTTTGCCGATACCTTCAGAAAGATTTAAGAAATATGACATTTCCGCTAAGATATCTGCTGGAGTTAAGGCACGCACACGATCATCAGGGCTCGCATTACCAACAATAGTAACGACCTTGTCTGGATCAAGAGGTGACACAACTTTGAATTTTTGAAGAATAACTGGCTCAGTGACAACAGCATAATCATTTGGTGTGTAGACAAATTTATTTAAATCACCATCAAGATGCTCTTCAATTGATTCAATGACATCACGCGTCATCTCAGTACCAGCTTCAACCAAGATTTCACCAGTTTCACTGTCAACAAGGTTTTCTGCAATAACTTGGTTCAAAAGGCGAGTCTTAATATTTAATTTTTTATTAATTTTGTAACGACCTACAGCGGCTAAATCATAGCGACGAGCATCAAAGAAGCGAGCTATCAACAAGCTACGAGAGCTATCAGCTGTTTTCGGTTCACCTGGTCTTAAACGTTCATATATTTCTTTAAGTGCTTCATCAGTACGTGAATCGCTTGGGTTTTTATGAATATCTTTTTCAATGGTGTTACGAACGAGGTCACTTTCACCAAAAATATCGATAATCTCATCATCACCAGAGAAACCTAAGGCGCGCACTAAAGTTGTAAATGGAATTTTACGAGTACGGTCAATACGTGTATAAGCGATGTCTTTAGCATCTGTCTCTAACTCTAACCATGCACCACGGTTTGGGATAACAGTTGAACCGTAACCAATTTTACCGTTTTTATCCACTTTATCATTAAAGTAAACACCTGGAGAACGAACCAACTGAGAAACGATAATACGTTCACCACCATTGATGATAAAGGTACCCATTTCAGTCATAATTGGGAAGTCACCAAAGAATACTTCCTGTGTTTTGATTTCGCCAGTCTCTTTATTAACTAGTCTAAAAGTAACAAAGATTGGGGCAGAATAGCTTGCATCATGGATACGAGCTTCTTCCAAAGTGTATTTTGGCTCTTTGAATTCATAACCTACAAATTCAAGTTCCATAGTATCTGTAAAGTTTGAAATTGGAAGTACATCTTCAAAAACTTCCTTCAAGCCAGTATCTAAGAAATCTTGGAATGAGTCAGTTTGAATTTCAATTAAATTTGGTAAATCAAGAACTTCTTTGATTCTTGAAAAGCTACGACGTGTACGGTGTTTTCCGTATCGAACTTCATGTCCTGCCAAGTTTTTAGCTCCTTTTTCTTTTTAACATTGCTTAGATAAGCAAATAGGTCTATTCCATCATTTGTCCCAAGTGTGAATTTTTAGAATCTTTAAATATAGGTAACAAATCCATATTTTCCCAAAAATAGGCACAAAAAGAGCAGCTAAATCTGACTGAATCAGTTTGATTTAACTGCTGTACTTCCTAGTTGGACAATATTTCAACTAGATTGGACGACAAATAGTTATCTATTATTGTACACTATTTATCCTCAAAAATCAAGTTATCTTTTTCTTATATTAAAAGCTGACCAAGCCTTTTGGTAATCACCATCAGTTCCACCGATAGCATATTTATAAGTCATCGGTCCTGCACCATTTTTAGCCCAATAACTTGTAGTGGTTTCACCACTAATGCTAATCTTCCGTCCGTTAACAGTAACCACTCCTGGTTGGAGCCCTGTCTGTTTAATAACCGTTGATTTAATAACGCCTTTATCCAAATTAAAGCGATCACTGATTCCAAAAATATTGGGGTCAGCACTGTGAATAGCATTAACAAGATTAGCCATATAATTGGAATTATTATTATAGCCGGACATGGGGGCCAGTGAGTTATTGTTATCATGACCAGCCCAGCCACCCAATGTTACTTTCGGAGTCGCTAGCATTAACCAAACATCTGAATAATTTTCGGTCGTCCCAGTTTTTCCAATCCAGTCAGCTCTAGCCAAGGAAGGGTTTAAAGCATTTAAGCGCGATTTAAAGGTTGTTGTATTCCCTGAATCGATTGGCCCACGGAGAAGATTTTGAAGGATTGTCGCTGTCGGGGCGGAGAAGATACGTTGAGGTTTATTTTCATGCTTGTATACTACAGTCCCATCACTGGCTGTTATTTTATCAACCATGTATTGTTTTTGATAATTGCCATTATTAGCAATCATTTGATAGGCATTGGTTTGAGTCGCCACAGAGACATCAATCCCTCCGCCTAAAGGTAAACTTTCGATGGAATAGTCATTAATACGATAGCCCATCTTAGAGAGGTAGCCCTCAACATCGACGCCCTTTTCGCGAAGTAATTTTTGAGTCCAAAAAGCCGGAATATTCCATGAAGTGTTCAAAGCTTCTTGCAATGACATCATGGCCGTTCCTTCGCTATCCACGTGCATAATTTTTTGACCACTTGAATAGGTTGTTGGATAATTGGATAAGACACTGGCGCTACCCATCAACCCTTGATCAATGGCCGGTCCGTAGGCAATAACAGGTTTGATACTTGATCCAGGAGATCTAGCTGTATCAAAAGCATGGTTATTTTGATTAAGATTATAATCACGCCCTCCGATAAAGCCAATAATAGCACCGCTGGAATTATCAGTCAGAACATTGCCCATCTGAACCACTCCTGTACCATCATCTAACAGACCCGCATAACGGTTAGCAGCGTCTTGCATCACATTGTAGACTTTTTTATTAATGGTTGTTTTAACCGTATAGCCGCCTTGCTGTAATTCTTGTGAGGCTAAGGCTTCATAGGACGCCCTTGTTTCATCATTTTTAAGATCATGTTCTGAAACATTATCTCTCTTAATTAAGTAGGAGAACATCGCTTTTTTAGCTTCTCCAAGGACCGCATAATAGAGAAAATCATGTTTATTTACTGTCACATTTTCGGGCTTTATAAAATCCTTACTGATATCATAAGATTTATAGGAATCATAATCCTTCTTACTGAGCTTACCCGTACGATACATATTATACAGAACACTTTGCTGACGTTTAATACCAAGTTGCATGTCCGCAGCTGATTTTAGTTGACCAGATGACATGTAAGGTGAATAAACGATGGGACTTTGAGGAAGACCCGCTAAAAAGGCCGCTTGTGGAATGGTTAAGTCCCTAGCTGAGACACCAAAAATGCCCCTGGCTGCTTCCTCAATTCCAGCAATATTTTGCCCCTTATTATTGCGACCAAAAGGTGATACATTTAAATAGTATGATAGGATATCATCTTTAGAGACATAGCGTTCCAGAGCTAAAGCATAGATAATTTCTCTTGACTTACGCTTGAAAGTTGGATCGTCTCCAAGGACCTGTTGTTTGACTAGCTGTTGAGTTAAAGTTGAACCACCACTAGATTCACCAAGACCTAAGATAGACGTCAAAGTTGCACGGAAAACAGCTTTAGGTACGACCCCTTTGTGCTCCTTAAAATTTTCATCCTCTGTTGAAATAATAGCATTTTTAACATTATCAGAAATATCTTTATTGGCTACCGGTGTCCTCAAAAGATCCGTGTCAATTGTTGAAATTATACTATTATCTGAATAATTAAGCTGTGAAATTCGAGTAATGGTTTTTACTTGTTTAACCAAATTGTCCTTGCCAGGAACTTTGACAGCATCAATTTGACTAGCTAAATAGCCAAAAGCAAGCCCAACGCCCAGCATAGCTATTAAAAAAATGCTGATATAGAAAAAATTAGATACTAATTTTACTGTTCGAAGAGCAATCGCTCCGAAATCGCGGAAACCTAATTGGTGTTCTTCCTTCTCTTTTATCTGTTTTTTATCTTTCAATATAAAATACCTCATTACCCATTATACCAAACTTTGATTAAGCTTGCACAGCGCCAACTATTTTTGATATAATGATTCGTAAAACTAAACAGAAAACGGAGAAAGCCTATGAATATTTTTGAAGAACTCAAAGCTCGTGGCTTGGTCTTTCAAACGACCGATGAAGAAGCCCTTGTCAAAGCACTAACAGAAGGGCAAGTATCCTATTATACTGGCTATGATCCGACAGCAGATAGTCTGCATCTAGGACACTTAGTGGCCATCTTAACCTCTCGTCGCTTGCAGTTAGCAGGACATAAACCTTACGCATTAGTTGGTGGTGCAACTGGCTTAATCGGCGACCCCTCCTTCAAAGACTCTGAACGAAGCCTGCAAACCAAGGAAACTGTCTTGGAGTGGAGTGCTAAAATTAAAGGGCAATTGTCCCAATTCCTTGATTTTGAAAATGGCGAAAACAAAGCAGAACTTGTTAATAATTACGACTGGTTCTCACAAATTTCTTTCATTGATTTTCTAAGAGATGTTGGTAAATATTTCACCGTAAATTACATGATGAGTAAAGAATCGGTCAAAAAACGAATTGAAACAGGTATTTCCTATACTGAATTTGCTTACCAAATCATGCAAGGATATGATTTTTACGAACTCAATGACAAACACAATGTTACCTTGCAAATTGGAGGTTCTGACCAGTGGGGAAATATGACTGCCGGTACTGAGCTATTACGTCGCAAATCAGACAAAATAGGTCATGTGATGACAGTTCCTCTCATTACTGATGCTAGTGGTAAGAAATTTGGTAAATCAGAAGGCAACGCTGTCTGGTTAGATGCTGACAAAACGTCGCCATATGAAATGTACCAGTTCTGGTTAAATGTTATGGACGATGATGCCGTTCGTTTCTTAAAAATCTTCACCTTCTTATCACTTCAAGAGATTGCAGAAATTGAAGAAGCATTCAATGCAGCTCGCCACGAACGTTTAGCTCAAAAAACATTGGCACGTGAAGTTGTTACTCTTGTCCATGGAGAAGAAGCCTACAAGCAAGCCGTTAATATTACCGAACAGTTATTTGCTGGTAATATCAAACAACTATCTGCTAAAGAATTAAGACAAGGTTTAAGCAATGTTCCTAACTATGCTGTTCAAACTGACGATAATCTTAATATTGTTGATATTCTAGTATCTTCTAAAATATCCTCATCTAAACGTCAAGCCCGTGAAGATGTCCAAAACGGAGCTATCTATATCAATGGCGAACGGGTTTCGGACTTAAACTATGTTTTAAGTGACACTGATAAAATTGAGGGACAATTAACAGTTATCCGTCGTGGTAAGAAAAAATATTTCGTTCTTACATTTACAAACTAAAAGCTCAGGCCTAGGCCTGAGCTTTTTAACGTCGGTGAGCAATCACTGTGGCAAGATTGACCACTATAAAAATAGAGATAAATATTAAAGTAATGGTTGCACTAGCTGGTGTTTCCCAAAAATATGACAAGAAAATACCAGAGAGCATACCCACAAATCCTATTAAAATCCCCCAAAAAATGACTGTTTTAAAGTTTCTTCCAATGCGCATAGCAATACTTGCTGGTAAGACCATGATTGTCGATACAAGCAAAGCGCCAGCCGCAGGGATAGTTAAAGCGATAGCAATTCCTGTTACAATATTAAAGAGCACAGACATCAGCCTAACAGGCAAGCCATCGACATAGGCTGTATCCTCATCAAAAGTCAAAATATACATAGGTCTAATAAAGAACAGGGTCAGAATCAAAATAATACTTGCAATCACAAAAAGAGCAATAACTTGTTCCATACCAATAGTGATAATCGAACCAAAGAGATATTGTTCCAAGCTAACATTGGAATTACCAGCTGACTTACTCATAATAACCAAGGAAACTGCCAATCCTAAGGACATCAAAATAGCCGTTGATATTTCCATATAATGTTTATATACCACTCTCAGGTATTCTAGCAAGATAGCCGCAATCCCGACAACAATTACAGTTGTCCAAGTAGGATTAATTCCTAACACTACTCCAAATGCCACACCTGCTAGTGAAACGTGACTCAAAGTGTCGCTCATTAGACTTTGACGGCGGAGAATTAAAAAGATACCCAGAATTGGTGCAAAGATACTAATAGCAATAACCGCCAAAATAGCACGTTGCATAAAATCATAATTGAGAATATCAAGCATTGTCTACCTCCTCAGGTTGGTCACTATGAACATTGAAACAACGCCAAGGTAAACTTTCATTACGCACCAAATGAATATTGCGATCGGCGTAATCCTTTACATCTTCCGGATCGTGAGTAATCATCAAGACTGCTTTACCATGTTTATGAGCACTGTGGTTCATCAACTGGTAAAAAGTCTCGGTGGTTCCACTATCCATCCCAGTGGTCGGTTCGTCTAAAACAAAAATATCCGGATCAGAAGCAAACATGCGAGCGATGACTACTCTTTGTTTTTGCCCGCCAGATAGACTCCCAATTCGCTCCTGACGACTTTCCCACATGCCGACAGATTCTAAACTGGCTTGAATGTGCTCTTCATCATGTTTCGTTAAAGGACGGAACCAACCTCGTCTAGGAAAGCGACCTGATTTGACAAATTCATAAACCGTTGACGGAAAGCCAGCATTAAAGCTAGCCACTTGTTGCGGTAAGTAAGCAATTCTTAGCTTTTTTCCTTGCTCATTTTTTTTAGCAAAAATGACTTGCCCCACTTGAGGCTTCAAAATCCCCAGCGTCGCCTTAACCAAGGTGGACTTGGCAGCGCCATTTTCACCTGTCAAGGTGACAAATTCGCCACTGTCCAAATGATAGTTAACACCTTCTAAAACAGTTTCTGCTTCATACTGGAAGGATAGGTTTTCAACGGTTAAGTATCTCAATTCATTACCTTTCTAACTCATCTGAGAATACTGTCAGGAACTTTTCAATAACTTTAGTTTCTTGCTCAGAAAAATGACCCAATAAACGAGTATAGACATTTAAAGTCTCATCATGATGATGAGTATGTTCCTCGGCAATTGGCTTTGCTAGAGGAGTTAATTCAAAATAAGTCACACGCGCATCAACGGCATCTTTTGTCGTTGCTAGCATTCCTTGATTGATAAGACCTTTAATAGCTTTTGTTACTGCTGCTTGACTAATATTTAATATTTTAGCTAATTCAGTATTAGTTAATTTATCTTGTGATAAGAGCATCAAAATATGCTCTTGAGTGTTAGTTAATTTGACTTCGCTTTGACAAGCGCCAAATAACAATTCATGCTGATTTTCAGCTTTTAATAAAATCTGATTTACTAAGGTATCAATCTTTTTTTCTAATGTTCCCATACTATTCCTCTTTTTATTAACCAGTTAATTATAGCAAAAACCCTGTCAAGAATCAAACCTCTACAACGTTCTTACTTTGTAAACCTCTTTGCAAAAACCTTTTAAGCTATTAACCACACGGTTAGCTTGCTTTTCTGACTGACAAAGGGCGAAAACTGACGGCCCACTTCCTGTCATCAAAGCAACATCAGCACCACTGCTTACCATCTTATCTTTGATTTTTTGAATAAATGGTTTACGAGCAATCGAAACATCCTCTAAAGCGTTTCCCATAGCTGCAGTCATCGCCTGATAGTCATTGCTTTCAATGGTTTCAACAATTGTATCAATGTTAACCCGAGAAATATTTTCAGGGTCAACATTTGGAAAAATCGTTCGCGTTGAAATACCAAAGTCTGGCTTTACCAAAACCACCCAAGATGAGAGTTGCCCGTCAATCGGTTGAACAATTTCTCCTTTACCAGAAATCCGTGAGCAGCCTGCTTCGATACAATAAGGGACATCACTACCAATTTCTATTCCTAACTGTATCATCTCCGACACAGACATGTTTAACTCCCATAATTGATTCAAAGCACGGATAGTTGCTGCAGCATCACTTGAGCCACCTCCCATTCCAGCACAAACAGGAATTTTTTTTGTCAGAAAAATCGAAACCCCTGATTTAATCTGATAGTTTTCCTTAATCAGACGAGCCGCCTTAAAAACATCGTTCTTCGCATTGACAGGCATCTTAGGACAATCAGAAGCCACTTGAATACAATCTTCTTCAAGGGCAGACACACTAATATAGTCACATAAATCAACCGAAACCATAACCATTTCTAAATCATGGTAGCCGTCTTCACGTTTTCCTTGAATATCTAATCCTAAATTGATCTTAGCCGGAGCTCTTTCAATAATAGAATCCATCTGTCACCTCTCTTCCCCTCAATCTACCTTAAAATAGACATACATTTTAAGAAAAATTCAAATCAATCTTATCATACTTAAGAAGCGATGACAAGTTTAGAGGTCCTTTGCAAATAAGCCCTCACAGGACTTCTTTAGCTGAGAAGATAATTCTAGCAATCACTGCCTAATTACGGTAAAATAGTAACGTAATAGTATCCAAGGAGAAGCCTAAATGCCAAGTTACTGGAGCAAATATCCGGAAATCGATCAACATATCAAACTAGTCTGTCAGCTCATCGAAAAGCGCGTACAGGTCCGTAACACTGATATACAAGAAGCCATTATTCAGCTAGCACAAGCAGGAGGGAAATACCTACGTCCAGCCTTTTTCTTTTTATTTACTAGCTTTGGCCCAAAAGAAAAACAGGACTCCGAACAATTGACTAAGATAGCAGCCTCTTTGGAAATTCTTCACATGGCTACCTTGATTCATGACGATGTCATTGACGATTCTCCCCTACGCCGAGGCCAAGTAACTGTCCAAACTCAGTTTGGCAAAGACATCGCCGTCTATACCGGAGACTTTCTATTTACCATTTTCTTTGAACTCATCCTTGAAACGATGCAAGATAGCCCTTATATGAGCATCAACGCTAAAGCCATGAAAAAAATTCTCGTTGGCGAACTTGATCAGATGCATCTTTATTTTAACCAAGAGCAGTCGATTAGAGATTACCTACGTTCCATCTCTGGGAAAACAGCAGAGCTCTTTAGACTAGCAAGTTTAGAAGGAGCCTATTTCGGTGGAGCTAGTCCAGATGTCGTTAGCAAAGCGGGCAGAATTGGTTATCACATTGGGATGACTTTCCAAATATTAGATGATATTTTAGATTACACCGCTAAAGAAAAAGATTTCAATAAACCTATTTTAGAAGACATCACCAATGGCGTCTACAGCCTTCCACTCTTATTTGCCATCAAAAATAATCCTAATGCCTTTAAAGAGCTCTTAGATAAAAAAGACCAGCTCACTGCTGAAGAATTAAGAACAATTGCGCAGTTAGTCCTTGATAATCATGGTGTCGAAAAAGCCCAAGAGCTAGCGCGTCAATACACTCAAAAAGCCATTGATGATATCAAAGCACTCCCAAAAATTAAGGTCCAAAAGCAATTGTTACAACTTACCAATCATCTTTTAAAACGAAAAATCTGAGGAAATCCTCAGATTTTTTGCTTCTAGTTCTGCTAATGTCACCCAACAACAGGCACCTATTAACGCATAAAAAATTTAGAATGATTACTCAAATTTTTCTAACCAAGATCTATTCTCCATCATCAATAGCTTTTAAATGACGGAAGCGGTGACTTGTTTCAGCCAAATAAGCTGGGGATCCAGACATTTCGATTTGTCCATTTTCAATAAAAATAACCTGATCTGCATTTTCAATCCCCTTGAGATGATGCGTAATCCAGATAATAGTTTTTCCCTTGAGGAGCTTCATAAAGGTGTCTAATAACGTTTTTTCGGTAATAGGATCTAATCCTACTGTAGGTTCATCCAAAAGAACAATTGGGGTATCTTGCAAAAGAATTCTGGCCAATGCTAAGCGATGACGTTCGCCACCTGAGAAGCGTAACCCTGCCTCATCAACCATTGTCGCCAGACCCTTAGAGAGATCCAATACCATGTTTTTTAAACCAACTTGTTCAAGCACGCGCCAAACATCTTGTTCAGTCGCTGCTTCATTACCCAGACGAATATTATTAATCAGACTGGTATTAAAGAGATAGGGAGCCTGTTGAATAACCCCTATGTAGTCAGCAATGGAGTCACTCAAGTCACAAACATCTACTCCACCAAGTAAAATCCGACCTTGACTTGGTCGCAAGTCTCCTCTAAGAAGAGTTGCTAATGTACTTTTACCCGAACCACTCTGACCTAAAATGGCTAATTTTTGTCCTTGCTCAATGGTCAAATCAATGGTGTCTAGTACTTTGTTTGATTGTCCATCATAGCTAAAGCTGACCTTATCGACCTGAATAGTGAAGGGTTCCTTAGGTACGTTCTGACTCTCAGCTAAAGTTCCGGCAACAGGTAAATCATTCAAACCTTTTATAGAGTCTGCATAAACATTCGTTTCCTGAGCTGCGCTTGATAGCCCAGCAAAAGCCTCAACTAAAGGAAAAACCGAAAGTACAAAGGCCGCAATCCAGTTAGCTGCTCCACCGCGAATTCCCGAGAACTGATAACTAGCCCAAACCAAGACAAGAACCGCAAGTAGTCCAAAAGCCATCTCAAATAGCAGGCTACGCCGGTTGTTAAAACGTCGCATCTCAGCCTGCACTTGCGCAAGTTCCGCTTCAGATCGTTCGTGCAGCTGGACATAGGCATGCCCTCGTTGACTAAAAATCCAATCTGAAATCCCTAAAACGTTATCCGTTAAATCCGTATACAAGCGGTTTTTAAGGACCTTTTCTTGTTCTTGCCGAGCACCATTGACTAGGACAGACCACAAGGGAAAAACTACTACCAACAGTCCTAAATAGAAGAAGAGAACAATGGCAAACCACCACGAAAAATAACCAACTGCTAGAACAACAAAACTATAAAGCACCCAAGCAATAATAGTCGGAAAAATAGTTCTTAAATAGAGATTTTGAATATGATTAATATCCTCAGCTAAAAGCCCCATAATATCCCCGAGACGGTGATTACGTTTGAGAAAAATAGCATCTTCTTCTAGTCTGTTATAGAGCTTTAAGCGTAATTTCGAAGTCATCTTCAAAACCCAATTATGACTGGTAAGGCGTTCTAAATAGCGAAAAACTGGGCGTCCGATACCAAAGGCACGTGTTAGAACAATTGGAATATAAACCAAAAGAATATTGCTTGGCAAAGAGGCCGATTTACTAATCAAAAAACCAGAATTAAACATTAACGCAGAGGCCGAAAAGAAGGTTAAGAAACCTAAGATCAAGGCCAAAACTAAAGCTTTCCAATAATGTTTAAAATATGGTTTAACCCATTGGTCCTTTTCAAAAGCTTTTAATAAGGGAATTTTAAGCATTCTGACCTCCCATGGCATTTTTTAAATCATATAAGTAGCCTTTTTTAGCTATCAAATCTGAATAAGAACCAGCTTCCACAACCTGTCCATGATCCAGCACAATAATGTGATCCATATCCTTAAGCCAGTGCAAGCGATGGGTCGCAAAAATAACTAAACGATTAGCCATTAGTGGAAGCATCCTTGCTTTTAACTCAATTTCAGTTTCCAAGTCTAGATGAGCTGTCGGCTCATCAAATAAAAGAATACGGCGCTCTTTATCCAGGAAAGCACGCGCCAAGGCAATGCGTTGAGCCTGACCTCCACTTAGAGGCCGAGCCCCATTCCCGATTCTAGTATCAAGTCCCTCTGGTAGTTCCTCAACTAATTCCTCCAGCCCCACCACTTTGATAGCTTCCTGAATATCTTCTAAACTTGCTTCTGGCGTGTAAAAAGCAATATTGTCGCGCAAGCTCATTTCAAAAACATAAGGAGACTGAGGAATGTAAATTAATTGTTTTCGCCAAGCTTCTTGGTCTAAGTTTAATAATTTTTGCTTATCAAGCTGGAAGTTCCCACTGTCTGGAACTAGAAAGCCACTCAAAAGGTTAACTAAGGTTGATTTACCCGATCCACTCATACCAACTAGGGCGACTTTTTTTATGCCATTAAGTTCTAGATAAGGAATTGACATGAAGTCCTTTCCCTCATAAGAAAGTTTAATATCATCAAGGGTCAAACAACTTTTATCAGTCCATTCGTTGATTAAGACTGGCTCTTGCTTACTTTCTGGACAGTTGAGAATCCTCTGCACAGCCGAAAAAGCGTTCTTTCCATCTAGCGTAGCATGATAATCACTTGAAAAATCTCGAATAGGGATAAAATATTCTGGCGCTAAGATTAAGACTGTTAAGGCTGGAAATAGTAAGATTTGTTCATTAATTAACCGTAACCCCAACATTACTGCCACAATAGCAATTGATAACGTGGTAAAAAAGTCTAAAGCAAACGTTGATAAAATCCCAATTCGTAAAGCGGACATGGTAGCTTTTCGGAAAGATTCACTAGTTCGATAGATGCTCTTTGCATAACGTTTACTAAGTCCAAAAAATCGAAGGGTATCAATTCCTCTTAAGGAATCTAAAAAGTGATTAGATAAAACTTGGTAAGAGGCATACTGTTTATCCGCACGAGCTTTAGCCGCTAAACCAAGGATAATCATAAAAATAATAATAAGTGGATAAACCAAAAGTAAGATAAGCCCTGATTCACTGTCCATATAAAAGATGAACGCTAAAACTATAAAAGGAATCACCGACAAATTCATCATTTTATTTAAGACTAGATGAAGGTAATTCTCCACTAACGATATTCCATCTAACGCCATCGTAATCACATTCCCAGATCCTTCTTCTTGGACAATTTGCGGACCTAGCAAAAAGAGTTTTGCCAGCAATTGGCTACGCAATTCCTGCGCATGTTTTGCTGCAAATCGATCTAGTTGTTCATCCTTGATAAAATTAATAAGATGCCTTGCCAGATAACATAATAGAAAATATAAGATAGCTAAACTCTGTTTTGATAAAGACTGTCCTTGCCATAAACCTGAAATGGCCTGACTCAAAAAGTAAGCTTGACCTATAATAAAGATTGCCTGTAGGAAATCTAATCCTGCAAGCAATCCTAATATTCTATGAATACCCGACAAGCGCATAACCGCTTTATCTAGCATTATTTTTCCCCCGTGACAATGACTGGCAATGTGATACGTTTTCTGAAAATGTAGTAAGCCCAAGCAGTGTAGGCCAAAACAAATGGCACTAAGGAAACCGCAACAATGGACATAATCTTCAAGGTATAAGGAGATGAAGAGGCATTTTCGATCAACAAGTCGTATTTAGAAGAGATTGATGAAATCATAACACGTGGGAACAATCCTTGGAATAAAAGCACAACGACTGACACTAGCGTCAAGCCACTTGCAATAAAAGCTGACATCTCTGCTTTTTTAAAGACTGACATGTGAGCATAAACAGAAAGCGCAACAATTACAAGCAACAATAGTAAAGTGGTCACAAATCCTTTAGTAAAGAAGTCAGTTTGGAAGAAAAGCAAGAGTGCAAAAGCTACTAAGCCTAGATACAGTACCCAATAAAGCAATTGCGCTACGTTATTTGCACGGTCTCTCACAGGACCCTCTGTCTTCAATGCTATGTAGTTCAAACCATGTAAATAGGTCAATAGCAACATAGCTACCCCTCCAACAATGGAAAAGATATTAAAATAATCACCAAAACGAGCAGTCATATTAGCTTTTGCATCTATAGGCATCCCTTGAACAAGACTAACAAACATCAGTCCAAAAAAGAAAGGCACAAGGGCTGAACCAATTGTTAGAGTCCAATTCCAAATATTTTTTTGCTTGGCTGGTACATTGTGTCTGAATTCAAAGGAAACAC
This sequence comes from Streptococcus porcinus, assembly GCF_900475415.1. Classification (NCBI taxonomy): domain Bacteria; kingdom Bacillati; phylum Bacillota; class Bacilli; order Lactobacillales; family Streptococcaceae; genus Streptococcus; species Streptococcus porcinus. The sequence goes on along the minus strand of NZ_LS483388.1, from coordinate 87,230 downwards.
CACGAATAATTAAACCAAACAAAATTGTCAAAAGGATTAAATAATAACCACTAAATAAAGATGCATACCAGTATGGAAAAGATGCAAACATCGCACCTCCAGCTGTCAAGAGCCATACTTCATTTCCGTCCCAAACAGGGCCAATTGTTGAAACAATTTGATCTTTTTCATCTTCGTTATGAGCTAAGGTTTGAACTGCCATACCAACTCCGAAGTCAAAACCTTCTAAGAAAAAGAATCCGGAAAAGAGAAGACCAATTAGGAAAAACCAGAAAAATTGTAATCCACTCATTAGAATGCTCCTTTCTCAAATGGGTCAATGCTTGATTGTTTTAAATTTTGTAGTAGAACTTCTTCATGCTCAGGCCCTTTATTCAACTCACGAATAACAAGATAGACCATCATGGCCCCTAAGGCACTGAATAATAAGAAATAAACAGTGTTTGAGAAGAGTAGAGAGGCAACTGAGACATTTGGAGAGACACTATCTTTGATTTTAAACAAGCCATAAACTGTCCAAGGATAGCGCCCTTGCTCTGTAATAATCCAACCAAATGTATTTGATAAGAAGGGAGCAATTGTTGTCAAAGCAACAATTACAAGCATCCATTTTTTCTCATATAGAATTGGTTTCTTCGGACGCGTTAAGAATAGACCTAGCGCTGAAACACCTAACATTAAGGTCCCAAAAGCAGCCATGGTACGGAATCCGTAAAAGAGCAAGTTAACCATTGGGAAATAATTGTCTTGGCCATATTTAGCAACCAATTCTTTGTTAGCCGTATTCATTCCTTTGACAGAACCAGAAGGTTTCCCATAAGAGAGAATACTTAGCATATAAGGAATTTTCACTCCAAATACTTGTTCTTTTTTAGCTTCATTAGCCCAAGCAAGAACTGTCCAGGCAGCTGGATCACCAGAATCTTCATAGTCACCCTCCATTGCTGCGAATTTCATGGGTTGATCATTAAGCAAAGCTTTCATCTGCAAATCCCCCATCCCCATTACTGAGATAGAACCTAGCAACGTGACTAACAAACCTAAACGTAATGATTTTTTATATATTTTTTGAACAGACTCAGTTAGAGCTTCTTTTTTCAGCAGTTTGAAAGCCGCCATACCGGCAATAACAGTACCACCCATAGTGATGGCGCCAGTAATGACATGGCCAAATTCATAATGGAACTGATGATTATTGATAAGAGCAAAGAAATCGGTCATCTGTGCTCTGCCATTAACAACTTCATAACCAACAGGATGTTGCATAAAGCTATTAGCAATCAAAATCCACATGGCCGACATTAATGAACCAAAAACGACCAACCAGATAAAGCTAAGATGAAGTTTCTTACTAATCTTTGGATTATCCCAAGTAAACATCCAAAGACCTAAGAATGTTGATTCCATAAAGAAGGCTAATAAGGCTTCAATTGCAAGTGGGGCCCCAAAAATATCACCAACAAAACGTGAGTAATCAGACCAGTTCATTCCAAATTGGAATTCTTGGATAATACCGGTAACAACTCCTACCGCAAAACTGAGGAGCATGATATTGCCCCAGAATTTTGTCATTTTTTTGTATTCTTCTTTTTTTGTGACCACATAACAAGTTTCCATAATGGCTACAACAAAACAGGTTCCAATTGTGAAAGGCACAAAGAAAAAGTGGAATACAGTTGTCATTGCAAATTGAAATCGTGCTAGTGTTTCAATAGTCATAAATCTTCCTCCGATTTGTGTAATCCTTACTTTGTTTCAAGCAGCGTAAGGTAAGTATACTAAAAGTAAATCATCATATATTAATGGTACAAATCGAAACGACCTTTGGCAAGAAGTTCTTTCAAGCCACCGATATCAACTAATGATTTGTTCATGATGCTTTTCTTAACAACTGAGGCTGGATATCCTTTAACTTTCGACTTACCAACTAAACCAAAGGCATGTGTATTACCAACAGAAGCAACTGTTCCTAAGGATTTGTAGTTGAAGTCTTCTGTTTTTTCTCCTTTTAATTGACGTGCCAAGTTCTTGGCAGCATGCGCCCCCATACGTGTGGCAATTTGAGCCGTTGTTGGGAAAGGACGATTTGTTTCCGGATCTATCAAGGCTGATACGTCCCCAAGAATATAGACCTTGTCGTATTTTGGATCACGTAAATCTTTGTTAACAACAACACGCCCACGACGTTCTGCAAAACCTGACTCTCCCATTATTGGACTTCCACTAACACCTGTTGTCCATATGATTGTTTCAGCAGCGATTGAGTGACGTTCTGCGTTTTCATCTGGACTTGTTACGTAAACAACCTCACCTGGTTTAATTTCTTTAATCATTGAGCCAAGCATTAAGTTGACACCCAATTTTTCAATTAAGTCAACTCCATATTGAGCTAATTTATCGTCAAACATCGGTAAAATACGAGTAGCTGCTTCAACGCAGACAATTTCAATCTGATCTTCTGCCACACCAGCAATTTTAGCGTAACGTTTGCGTTCATCAACTAAAGCTCCTGCTAACTCAATACCTGTAAAACCAGCTCCACAAATCAAAAGACGGAGATAATTCTTATCTTTTGTCTCACGGTATTTTTCCATCATGTGCAAAATATGATGGTGAATATTTTCAGCCGTATTAATATCTACCATTTGAAGGGCATTTTCTTTAGCACCGCTGATTCCGAAAGTTTCTGAACAAAAGCCCAGTGATACAACCACATAATCATAATGAAGTGTTCCACTATTTTTTAATTCAACTGTAGAATCTTCAGGATTAACTTTGACAACATCATCCTGAATGAAAGTTACTTTCTTAGGGTTGATAACATCTTGGATAGGATATGAAATTTTTTCTTTTGGCTGTGATCCAGCCGCCACTTCATGAAGTTCTGTCGCTTCATAGTGATAGTCATTACGATCTACCAGTGTAATATGGAAATCACCAGTTTGTTTTTGTAAATTACGTACCGTTTTCAAACCAGCATAACCAGCTCCCAGTACTAGTATCTCTTGCATAATATTCTCCTTATAATATTAATGTCAATGTCTTTATGTTAATAGTATCCCGATAAAATAGGTTACTACTTGTGTTAATGAACCTAAAGCCAATATCCGAACAGCACAGATAAAGGTTTCTTTCTTAACTTGTTTCTGCCAAAGTAGATAGGTTTGCTTATAAATAAAAGGCACTAAAAGTAAGCACAATAATACAGTCATTGGAGCAAGTCCAAACATATATTGTCCGATAATTGCTAGCATAGCCATAATATTGCCCAAAGCAAAGAGAACCAGTCCCCCTTTTAGCCCCATATAATGAACCAAAGTGTAGCGATGGTTGCTTTCATCTTCTTCTTTATCACATAAGTTATTAGCCAACATAAGATTAGCAATCCATAGTGTATTTGGCAAGGAAATCAAAAAGATTGCTCCTAAAGTTGCAAAATCCCATCTAAAATTATCATAGGTATTCAAATAAACACAAATCAGACTAATCATAAAGCCCATGGTAAAACCAGAGAAAAACTCCCCCAAAGGTAAGCTTGATAAAGGTTTTGGTCCGTACGAATAGAGTATTCCAACCGCAAAGCAAAATAGCCCCATAACTAATAATGGCCATCCTACCATCACGGTTAAAAGGATACCAATAGTCGCTGAAATAAAGAGAAAGATTGCCATCATTTGCTCTATTAATTTGAGAGATAAGCTCTCGCGTCCAATAATATTTGTCTTGGCTTGATAATCCAAATTAATAGCATTTTTATAGTCATTATAATTATCCCAGATGTCAACAAACATATTGAAACAAAACATGGCGATAAAAAATAATAGAACCCAAAAAAGATGAACACTTCCGTAGTAATAGTAACTAAAGCATAAACCAATTAAAAAAGGTAAAACACTTGCTGTCTTGGCTTTCATCTCCACAAGTTCAAGAAAAACAGGAATTGTCATGAAAAGCCTTTCTTTTAGTTATTCTTTAACCCTTATATTATACTCCAATTTGTTTCAATAATAAAACAAAAGATTTCAAAAAATTTCATTTTATCGCTCTTTTTTATAGATTTTTAAGCTTCCGACAATCATCTTTACTCTTTCTTTCCGAGAAATCTCTTATTCTGGAAAAAAATTCACCTTCAATTGTGGCCAAGTAGAGGACCAAGCTTTTCGGGATTGCCTTTGATTATATTTTTTGTGGCGCTCCACCATTTCTGTATAGTAGGGTGTTGGATTTACCTGAAATTGTAAAATATCTGCTTCTCCATAAGGCAAGAAAAGCTCTAACTGATTTTTGTCATTCAATCTAGCTCCAATAGCTGTGCACTTTTCAGGAAATTTCGAAATAGCGTCACATGCACTCCTATAAGCTGAGGCACCTGGTGTATGGTAGTGCATGTAGACCTCATTTTTAACATCCCAGTTATATTGAGGAAACTTTCTTATTATACTTTGCTCCAAGGCCAAGCTTTCTTGGTACGTCATGTTAGGATCAAAAAATACCAAATCAATATCCGTTGTCAAAATCTCATTACGGTTTGACAACTTATTCCAAATAAAGTTCCGTAAAGTACCCGCACAAAGCCATGAATCTGATAAGTCTAAGCCCTTTATAAGTTTCAATAAGTTCATTAATTCAACATTCTGAGAAATCAGTTTAGCAATAACTTCCATCAAGACATCCTTTCTACATGTTGTCACTTCTCCATTACTGTCACCTTACTTTACCATACAAGACTCCTTTTTTCATTTTATAACTGATTTTTTGATAAATGGCAAAAAATCGTTTGACAAAATAATCACAAAATCATAAAATATTGGTGTAAACGTTTTCAATATATGATAATTATTATCGGAGGGATTTATATGAAAGCAGTTGTTGTTAATCAAACAAGCACCGGCGTTGATGTTATTGACCACGAGGTGCCCAAAGTGGGTTATGGTCAAGCACTTGTCAAAGTAGAATTCTGTGGTGTCTGTCATACAGACTTACACGTTGCACATGGTGATTTTGGTGAAGTTCCTGGCACTATCCTTGGTCATGAAGGCATTGGCATTGTCCAAGAAATCGGTGAAGGGGTCTCAACTTTACAAGTTGGTGATCGTGTCTCAATTGCATGGTTCTTTGAAGGTTGTGGTCACTGTGAATACTGCACTACCGGTAGAGAAACACTATGCCGTTCTGTTAAAAATGCAGGCTACACCGTTGATGGTGGCATGAGTGAATATGCTCTTGTCACAGCTGATTATGCCGTTAAAGTACCAGAAAACCTTGATCCAGCACAAGCTTCATCTATTACTTGTGCTGGTGTTACAACCTATAAAGCAATAAAAGAGTCTGACATTGCTCCTGGTGAATGGATTGTTATCTACGGAGCTGGTGGTTTAGGCAACCTTGCTATCCAATACGCCAAAAAAGTCTTTAATGCTCAAGTTATTGCTGTTGATATCAACCAAGATAAATTAGAACTTGCCAAAGAATGTGGAGCTGACGTTATCGTTAATGGTAAAGAAATAGAAGATGTTCCAGCTTATATTCAAAAAGTATCCGGTGGCTGTCACGGAGCAGTTGTTACCGCTGTTTCTAAAGTTGCCTTTAACCAAGCTGTTGAAAGTGTTCGTGCCGGTGGTACTGTTGTTGCTGTTGGTCTTCCTTCAGAATACATGGATTTAAGTATCGTGAAAACTGTCCTAGATGGCATCCGCATCAAAGGATCACTAGTCGGAACTCGTAAAGACCTAGAAGAAGCTTTTGCCTTTGGTGCTCAAGGGCTAGTTGTACCCGTAGTTGAAACAGTTCCTGTAGATACAGCTCCACAAGTTTTTGACGAAATGGAAAAAGGGCTTATTCAAGGCCGCAAAGTACTAGATTTTACACGGTTATAAATTGAATTGCAATTTAACAATTAAAAAGTCAACTGTTTTTCAGCAGTTGACTTTTTGTCACTTTAAACAAATAGAGTTTTACATGCTAGATAGCAATTCCATCACTTTGACCAATCCCCTTACTAAGGACTTTTCTTTTTCCTTTAAAAATGACCTGTACTAGTCACGTATCAAGTAGGACTCAATAATGACTTTATAGACATCAATAAAATCTAAGTATTGGGCTAAAGGCAACCTTTCATCTAGTTTATGGTTTAGTGTTGGCATACCTGGACCATAGACAGCTAACTCCAAATTATCATTGGCTCTAATAAATTGCGCTGCATCGGTTGTCCCTGATACAACCATTGGTTTTACCTGATTCAGATCAGCAAAATCTTCTGGATTCAGTTGTTCGTCCTCACCAAGTACAGTATTCATCTGATGAACTAATGATTGTGGCTTCAAGGTCTCAATAGCATTAGCAACATTAGTAATAGTTTCAATTAATTTTGAGTTAGGATTGGTTTGAACTGGAGGCTGATCAGCCGTAATAGTTGCTTCTAAATCAAAACCTTCCTTTTTGTTTAATTCCCGAATAACTGCAAAAACCTCTTGCATCAACGCCTGATTGTCAAATTCAGGAATAGTTCTAGCGTTGGCTTCAAATTTAGCATACTCCGGAATAGAATTGACTTGGCTACCGCCTGTCACTAAGGTAATATTATGGAAAGTTTTCCCCAATACTTCATTTACAATCTGGTCTGATTTCTGAGTAATTCTTTCTGAAATCTTAGTCATAGCTAGTAAGATATGTTCGATGGCATTATTGCCCAACTCCGGCGTTGAAGAATGTGCAGATGTTCCCTTTGAGGTAACCTTATAATTAAGAGACCCTTTATGTCCATACACAACTCCAATATTACAAGGTTCCCCAATTAGTACTGCCTCAACATCATCCAAATATCCTAAATCCGTCAATTGAGCAGAGCCAAGTTCTCCAACCTCTTCACCAACAGTTGCTAATAATTTCACTTTTCCTTTAAATTGTTGAGATTCATAGATTTCAATAAAAGCAAGAATCAGCGCTGTCAAGCCGGCCTTCATATCTGATGCCCCTCTTCCCCAAATAACATCTTTTTCAATATGCCCTGAAAATGGGGGATAAGTCCAATCATCAACATTACCAACACTAACAACATCCATGTGCCCTGATAAGGCAAGCACAGGTCCAGGTCCATTTGAAATCTCAGAAATAAGACTGCTTCTTCCTTCAAAATAGGTCACTAGTTGCGAAGGGATGCCATGCCTTTTTAAAAGGTCACGATAATAAATAGCAACTTGCTCTTCATTCCCATTTTCTGATTCAATTTGAATAACATCTTGTAGAATTTTGATATATTCTTTTTTTTTCATAATTGGTTAGCCTCTTTTCTGACTACATTATAGCACATCCTTAGAAATATGCTTTATTTTGAATTCATACTTAAGAGAGTTCTGATTTGAAGCTTCCTTTACTTATACCTATTAGAACATGTTTATGATATGCTTTCTACAAGGAAAAATGATTTAGCTTAATTTTTCAAAAAAAGAATTAAACAGGGATACACAAGGTCCTGTCAGTAAGGTTGCTATAAGTGTCCCCTCGCGAATGCCAGAAAAAGGATGACCTAAACTAAAAGAAAAGAGCAAAGCTAAGACAACCATCGTAAGATCTGTCCACACTTTAACCTTAGCAAAGGGTAAATGATAAGTATTGGAAATTGTTTGAGGCAGGCCTTCACCTGGCATCACGATAAAATCAGCACTTACCTCTAGGTAAACGCCTAAAGCAAGTACTAAAACACTTATCAACAGGACTGTTAGTTGGCTACCATAATGACTCGTATCCTGAAACCCCTGAAGCAAACTATCATAACAGTTGATAAGTAAACCAAATAGAATTCCTGGCACCAATTGAATGACTATTTTAAACCGTCTAGTTCTACTGATATTTTTCCCTAAAATTAAAAACTGTAAGATGACTAGTAGTAACATAAATATTATTGTCAGAAGTCCTAGCGAAGCTTCCAAGGTCTCCGACAAGACATTTGGAATGGCCGCAATTGGTGAGGTACCTAACTGTGATTGTTTTGACATAGCCACCCCTAAGGCCATAATATTAACGCCAATAAAAAAACGTCCTATTTTTTTCATTTTTTGCCTCTCATTTTAATTCTCAAAATCATAATAAGAAATTTTAACAAAAGTCCCATTATATAGCAAGAAGATATTTCCTCCAATGGGCATCACTTGGCTCCTCCTTCTAGTCACGTGTGCTAAAAAGATTTATTCTCATCCAAAGAGAAAAGACAAAGTTTACTAACTTTGTCTTTTCTAACAAACTCACTCTTACTAATAAATCCTAGTCTTCGGCTTTTAAGTCTTATTAGCAAATCTTAAACAAATATCACATCTAAACATATTTAAAAAGCGGAAGTAGAAGTATCTAAACTAGATTGGCTTGACATACACTTCTTCTTGCCTACCAACTGAGAAAATATACTTATGCCCTTGAGTCAAACTATGGTAAAATCCTTCTCCTTTATAAAGGTGAAACACTTGCATACTGCTACCATCATCATCTTTATAAATGTAATCATAGTAAGGATTATTAGCAAAGACCGACTTCAAGTACTTATTTTCAACCGGTCTTGCAACCCCCTCAATACGTATAACCTGTGTCAAATAACCATCTTCTAACATCGCCGTCAAAGCAATACGCTCATCACCCATTAGTTGCTGATAAAACCGAGTCTTTGGGCTAGTCATAAAAAATATACCTTCTTCATTAGCAGCAGTTATATGAGCATGCCTAGCATGAGGCTCACCGTCCTGCCCAACTGTAGCAAAAACACCGACTTTCATATCTTCAACTAGAGCCATCATATCTTTTATTTCCATCACACCATCTCCTGTAAGCGCTTTTCTTTAGTATAGCAAAATCAAGCTTACTTGTTAAGAAGAAAAAATAATTAGAATACTGTGAAAGAATGAATTGTTAATACTATCTCCATATGAATCATAGCGAGGCCTTCATTTGATAACCACTATATCATTACATTAACGATAAATAAGACCATCAGCATTATAAGGTTACTATTCTTATAAGTCTAAACGATATACATACTCTGAAGTCGTTTCTTTTGCCTTCTTATTCAAGCGCCCATCAGAAACCGCGATCCATTTCATACCTAATTTTTCCATTAATAAATAAGAAGCTTGGTTTTGACTATCACAGTGGGCAATAAAATGTTTGACTTGGAATGTTTCAGAAAAGTAACTTATAGCAGAATGAGCCGCCTCAAAAGCAATCCCTTGATGCCAAAACGGCCTGGCCAAAATCCAGCCAATTTCAACAACATTCTCATCAGCCCTTTTTGTAAGACTCAAACCTCCAACGTGTTTACTATTATAAATAATAGCAAATTCAAGTTCAAACTCCTCTTCCGAATAGCATTTCCAATTATATTCACTGTTTAACAAAAAGTCCTCAGTTTCTTCAATAGAATCATTGGGTAAATTAAGCATATACCTATTAGCATCTTTATCTGATGCATAGTGATGAGTCGAGTCAATAAACTCCCTATTCATTGGCTTCAACTCTAATCTTTCTGTATTTATTACGAACATTAATTCTCTCCTTACCGCACTATCATTTTTTGAGCAGAACTTTTCCATTATTCACAAAAACACGTCTTTAAGACAATATCAAAATAAGCCATATCATTTTACAAATGTGTGGTCACTTGATATAATATAGTTAAATAAAATTTAGAAAAGGTGATTATATGAAAAAAGTAGTTACAACTAGTATCGTTTTATTATCCACTTTA